>NZ_BLZR01000001.1:947526-1263368 GCF_014193895.1 Clostridium fungisolvens
ATTGCATTACCATTAATTTTTATTGAATACTACTTTACCAGAGAACGTATAACAGAAGAAAATATGTCTGTAGTTTTTAAACAAAAGTTATCAGTTAAGCAACAGATTAAAGCAGTAATGACAAATAAGTACTGGTTATTACTTGCAACATATCAACTTATATTTAACTTTGGAGCCATCCTAAAAAATACAAGTCTTATTTATTATTGTAATTATGTGCTTGGTTCATATAACGATGGTATAACCCAAACTATGATATCGGTTGTAGGTGGTTTTCCAATGGGGGTAGGTATGCTTGTTATATTGCCTCTGATTAAAAGGTTTGGGAATCGCAATGTTACGCTGGCAGGTTTTATTCTTTCAGTTATTGGTGGAGTAATATGCTGGATGTTCCCAACAAATATGGCTTTAGTAATAATAGGACAATTTATTAAAAACTTAGGTATCGTTCCTTGTGGTTTCGTATTTGTAGCTTTATTTGCAGATGTACTTGATCATATTGAATGGAAGAGCAATATAAGATGTGACGGCATTTCTTCAAGTATCATGATATTTATTATGACTGTTTCTTCTGGATTAAGTGCAAGTTTATTTAACTTAATGCTTGGAAGATCAGGAAAATACATAACTCCTGTATACAATGCAGCAACAGGAATAACACAAGGCTTTGTGCAGCCAGATTCTATAAAAAATGTGTTCACGTTCTCCTTTGTAGGAGTTGAAGTAATTGCACATATAGTACTTATTATAATATTAATATTCTTTAATTTAGAGAAAGAAATGCCAACAGTGCAAAGAGAAATTAAGGAAAGACAAAAGTTAGATTGTGAAGCTAGAGGAAAAGTTTGGACTGATCCTGAAGAAAGAGCTAGATTAGAGCAGGAAGTCTGAGTTTTTATTAATTCTAATAGAGTACTAATATAGTAAATTTCTTTATTTATGATAGTATAGAAATATAATAGATATAAATTGTATTCAGCCATTGGAGCAAGGTAGGTGACCCTAAATTTGAATCGAAGACATAGAGATATTTTAAATATAATTTTAAATACAGATGAATACATCACAGGAAATGAATTAGCTAGACTTTGTAATGTTACGATTCGCACAATAAGAAATGATATTAAAGAAATCAATGATCTATTGAAGGAATATGACGTAAAAGTAGAAGCTACTATAAAAAAAGGTTATTCACTTAATAAAGTATATAAAGATATTATAAAGAAAAATAATATTATTAGAGAAGTTTTGGATTATGAATACATAAAGGAAACTCCCAGTTCGCCTATAGACAGACAAATGTACATATTACTAAAACTGACTATTAAAAAAGTTATCACAATAGAAGAGCTAGTAGAAGCCTTAAGTGTGTCAGATGCTACTGTAAATAATGACATTACGTTTATAAATAAATGGTTAAAGCGAAATCTGAAGCTAGGAATAAGTTATTCTTTAACTGAAGGAATTACGCTTAATGCAACTGAAAGAGATAAAAGAAATATTATAAGCTGGGTTCTAGCAATAAGGATTAATTTAAGCACTGTTTTGAAATACTGGAGTTACTTGTTTGAAGAAAATGATGCTGTTACAGCGGTTAAAGATATTTACTACATAGTAAGCGAGGAAAGTAGAAGATATAAATATTTTCTATCAGGGCACAGCTATCAACTTTTATGCTATGAAATATTGGTTGCAATCAAGCGTAATAAATTAGGGTTTGATTTAAATGATTTTGATGAAGCAGAAAGTGAGTTAATGGATGTAGTCTCTGCAATACGTGAAAAAGTAGAAGATCAACAAGGTTTGAATCTATCAAGAGCAGAATGGCTTAATTTGCAGGAGTATTTTAAGTCGAAGCAATTTATTAGTGGAACGGAATTTATAGATATTGAAAAACAAGAAGCTATTTCAATAGTAGACGAATACTTGCTAGTTTTATATGAAAAATTCAAGGTTGACTTAAAGAATAATCCAGATTACATATATAAGCTGATCTTATATATTGCTCCAATGATAAATCGCTTGAAATATAATCACTGTATATCAAATAAAATAGATGAAAAAGTAGTTAAAGCCTATAAGGCAGAATTTAAGATGGCTAGTGAAATTGCACCGATTATTAAGAGAAGATTGAATTTAGATGTATCACTTGTTGATTTAGCTTACATAACTCTTCATTTGGTATCTATGTGTGGAATATGGAAATATAAATTGAATACTGTAATTGTTTGTGATTACGATGAGTCAATATTAAGCCTTATTAAGGATAAAATTCAAAATTACTTTGGAGAAAGAGTAGAAGTTTGTGGGTTTTATGGTTATCAAGAATTTATGTATGAAGATAAGGAAAATCTAAAAGGTGTAGATTTAATAATAACAACTTCAACAATTGCTGATATTACTAATATACCTTTCATTAGAATAAAACCTGAAATTGATCAAAATGATATAGACATGATATCAGAGTATGTTAATGGTTATAAAAGTAAGTTATAATTAACTAATCCTATAGTCAAAAGTATAGACAACTTCTATATGTTAGACTATAGGATTAATTGCGTTTTAAATCATTTAAAGTATTTCACCATTTTAGGTGAAATACTTTAGTTTGTAGAAAGAGTAGTGGAGTTATTATAATAAAGCTAAAGAGAGATGTACCACTTCAATCTGAAAACTATTTTCAAAACTCCTCTGGGTTCTGAGAGAAGAATTTGAAAATATAAATTTTATTATGAAGTGGTACATCCATAAAAATAATAATATGTAGTAGTTCAACTTAAAAAATATAGGCAAAAAATTATTTTAGGAGGTTGCTATGCTTACTATTGGTTATATAGGAAATGGTAAAAGCACAAACAGATATCATCTTCCATTTGTTCTGCAAAGAGAAAATATAAAGGTGAAAACAATCTATCAAAGAAATCCTAAAAATGAAAAATGGGATAGAATTGATGGAGTTAACTATACTTCTAATTTAGATGAATTGTTAAATGACCAAGAAATACAAATGATTGTTATTTGTACAATGCATAACAGTCACTATGACTATGCAAAAATGGTATTAGAGCATAATAAGCATTGTTTGGTTGAAAAACCGTTTATGGAAACATCAGAAGAGGCAAAAGAAATATTTGCTTTAGCAAAAGAAAAAAACTTGATTGTGCAAGCTTATCAAAACAGAAGGTTTGATAGTGACTTCTTAACTGTACAAAAGGTTATAGAAGAAGGAAAGCTAGGCGAGTTAATAGAGTTGGAAATGCATTTTGATTATTATAGACCAGAGGTGCCTCAAGCAATTAAGGAATTTAAACCTTCATTATCATATTTATATGGTCATGGTTGTCATACTTTGGATCAAGTAATTAGTTATTTTGGTAAACCAGATGATATTCATTATGATGTGAGACAATTACTTGGTTCAGGTAGGATGAATGATTACTTTGACTTAGATTTATATTATGGAAGTTTAAAGGTTTCGGTAAAATCTAGTTACTTTAGAGTGAAGGAAAGACCAAGCTTTGTTGTGTATGGGAAAAAAGGTTGCTTTGTAAAACAAACAAAGGATCGTCAAGAAGAGCATTTAAAACTATTTTATATGCCTGAAAATAAGGATTTTGGTGTAGATACCTTTGACCATTACGGCGTACTTACATATGTTGATGAGAATGGTGATATACACGAGGAAAAAGTAAAATCTGTAAAAGGTGATTATGGCAGAGTATATGATGATTTGTATGAAGCAATCATAAATGGAAAAGCTAAGACCATTACTGATGAACAGACTTTATTGCAAATGGAAATACTAGAAACTGGAGTAAAGGATTTAAGGTGATTAATATGAATGAAGAAAATTTAAGAAAATTAAGTGCTGAAAAAGCCATGGAATATATAAAAAACAATAGTGTAATTGGTTTAGGCGCAGGAAGAACTATTTCTTGTTTAATTGAGCTGTTAAGTAAAGCTATAGATGAAAATAACCTCAAAATTAAAGCAGTAACACCATCTGATAATACAAAGAGTATGTGTATCAAAAATGGCATAGAAGTGCTTCCAACCTGCTTTGTAGAAGAAGTAGATGTTGCCTTTGATGGTTGTGGTGAGGTTGATGAAAACTTCTATGCTTCCAAAGGTGGTGGAGGTGTTTTCGTAAAAGAAAAGTTAATTGCCTCAATGGCAAAGGATTATGTTTTACTTATAGATGAACAAAAGTATAAAAAACAATTAAGTGTAATATATCCTATTTCCTTAGAAGTGGTTAAAGATTCCTTAAGTTATGTAAGTAAAGTGGTTAAAAACTTAGGTGGTGAGCCTTTAGTTAGAACCACTAATAGTAAGGATGGGTACTTAGTAACTGATGATAACAACTTTATACTAGATATAAAGTTCGATATTGTAGATGATTTTAAAGAATTAAATGATAAGTTAAATAATATTGTAGGTGTAGTTGGAACCTCTATATTTACTAGAGAAGTTACCAAGTTAATAATGGCTACAGAAAATGGGGTAAGAGTTATTTCAAAGAATTAGTATTCTTAACTAAATTTGCTTTGTTTTTCATAAGATGAGGAGGAAATAATATGAGATTAGGTATTGTTGGATCGGGAATGATAGTAAGAGACTTATTATCAACAAGTTCAAATTTAAAAGACATAGAGTTTGTAGCCATATGTGGAACTGAAAGAAGTAAAGAGGCGATGAATCAACTCAAGAATGAATATGGCATACAGAATCTTTTCTATAATTATGATGAATTATTAAACATGGATTTAGATGCAATTTATATTGCATTACCTAATAATCTACATTTTGAATTTGCTAAGAAAGCCTTAGAAGCAAATAAAAATGTTATCGTTGAAAAACCATTTACATCAACATATAAACAAGCGGTAATTTTAAGTGATTTAGCTAGAGAAAAACAATTATTTATTTTTGAAGCAATTACTACTCAATATCTTCCTAATTATAAAAAAATTAAAGAGTTGGTTCCGACCTTAGGAGATATTAAAATTGTTCAATGTAACTATTCTCAATATTCTAGTAGATATGATAAGTTTAAGGAAGGAAATATATTGCCTGCCTTTAACCCTAAGTCTTCTGGTGGGGCATTAATGGACTTAAATATATATAACATTCATTATGTAGTAGGTTTATTTGGAAAACCTGAGGGTATTGAGTACTATCCAAATGTTGAGAGAGGCATAGATACATCAGGAATATTAATGTTAGACTATGGAAAGTTTAAATGTGTTTGTGTTGGAGCAAAAGATTGTAAGGCACCTATTGCAAACAATATCCAAGGTAATAAAGGATGCATATATCAAGATACTCCAGCTAATGTTTGTGAGAGATTTGAGTTATTAATGAATGATGGATCTAGTTCAAAAATCAACAAAAATAACTATGAACACAGAATGGTTAATGAATTTATTGAATTTGCTAGTATGATTAAAAACAACGATTTAGAAAGCTGCTACAAGATGCTAGATCATAGCTTGATAGTTAGTGAAGTGCAGACCATTGCAAGAAATAAAGGTGGAATTATATTTCCAGAAGATGCAATTTAAATAATACTCTGAAATACATATTTGAGTATGTAGCTGGAGATGATGAAGAATTCCTTTGCGCATCCAGAAGAGGTTACTTTAAAGACAAAGACTTTAGATAAGGTTTCTAAGAATTTTGTGTATAAACCTGATAAATATTCTGCTTCAGTTATAAGGATTAAGCTTAAATAAAATGATAATATAAAGTATAAATTTAATGAAAAGACAGCGTATAGCTGTCTTTTCTTCTTATATTTTAAGAAGAAGCTTTATAAGTAGCTTTACATATAGGATAATTTGTAGCAAAATAGTTTATAGAACATTAAATGTTTACCTCGTGTAAACCATTGGTGATTTGGACCATATTTACTTGAGAATAACATAAATTTTTATCTGTTTTTAGAATTGAAGATTAGACTTTCGTGTATGCAAATGATGAAACAAAGTGATTTTTATAAGTATGCATTTAGAACCAGTACATAAAACTTAAAATATTATTATGTTTTTGGTTTATAAGAACGGTAAAACTTTTTATTGTGGGAGTGTGTAATATGAGTAACACAAGAAAAAATACTAATGATAATACGAATATACCTATAAGAGTTTATTTAAATAAAATAAAAGTAATCTCCTCAAGTGTTCAAAAATACGTAGAATTTCTATTTATACTAAAAGGTGAATTAGGGGTAGTTATAAATAACCAAAGATATAGATTAGTAGAGTCAGATGTGGTGTTAATTAATAGTGGTGATGTTTATGAAATACATGGAGAGGGAGAGAATTTAATTTTATCAATGCAAATTGAAAATGATTTCTTTACTAGTCTTGTTAGAAGAGAACAAAGTTTATTCTTATGTAATTCTTCCATAAACGAGAACGAGCATTATGACGACATTAGAAGTATATTAGCTAAGATTATGTATGAATATTCAAATAGAAATACTGGATATGAATTTAAGATCATGTCTCTGCTATATGACATTACATATACATTAAACACAAATTTTTTAATCACAGAAGACTATTCTATACAGAACCTAGAGGTTAAAAGCAGTAAGTATGCACAACGTATAAACAATATAGTTGCATATATTAAGCAAAATTATAATCAGCAGATATCATTACAGGATGTTGCAGATTCTCAATATTTAACGCCAGAATATTTATCAAAGTTTTTTAAAGTAAATATGGGAATGACTTTTTCAAAATATTTAAATGAATTTAGGTTAACTCAAGCGGTAAAAGAGCTTCTTCGAACTGATGATTCAATTACTAAAGTTGCAATGAATAATGGTTTTCCTAATTTAGTAGCTTTCAATAAGATCTTTAAAGAAGTATATGATACCACGCCAGCAGAATATCGAAATGAAGTTAGAAAAAAAACGTCAAAAAGCAATAAGATTCATAATGAAAAAGTAGAGTCTGAGATTATGAAAGTTGATTATAATCAAGCTTTTGAAAAGTTAACAAAGTATGTATCAAATGAAGATAAGTCAGATAATAAGCTTTTAGAACATAGTTTAGGAATCAATGTTGATGTAGAGGCAAATGTTGAAACGGTAAAGCCTATAATACATTCATGGAGAAACTTAATAAATCTTGGTTATGCTCAGGATGGGCTGAGATCAGATTTACAACAACATTTAACTAATATACAGGATAAGATTAAATTTAAATATGCCCGTTTTCAAGGGATATTTAGTGATGAAATGTTTAATTTCGGAGAAGAAAACGATAACGAAGAATATTACAATTTTACGAAAATAGATAAATTGATAGATTTTTTATATAGCATAAATTTAAAGCCATTCATTGAGCTAGGGAATAAGGCTAAGGTTTTAAATCTTGCTACTGATAAAGTAATGTATTTTAAGGATTCATCAAAAAGACATAAGGGATTCAAAGAATCTTTAGTGTTGTTGGAGAAGTTTATTGTACATGCTATAAATAGATATGGAATTAATGAAGTATCACAATGGTATTTTGAGATTTGGAAAGAAGGAGATATTGAGTATGTCTTTTGGAATGGGGATTTTGAAAAATATCTAAAAAACTTTCAAAGCTACTACAATATAATTAAAAGAATAGTGCCAGGTGCAAAAGTCGGTGGACCAGGTTTTAATCCTGAAGTCAATATGAAGTGGTTTGATGAGTTTTTAAACCAGGTGAAGAAAACGGGCATACAATTAGATTTTCTTTCTATATCAATATATCCATATGAATTAATAGAAGATAGCAAAACTGAGCAAGCAAGCGATAAAGATAGGAACAAAGCATATAAAAAAGGAGAATATCTACCGCACTTATTACCTTCAAAGGATAAAAATTATTCAAAAGTAAGGTTGGATAAAATTCGCAAGATGATTAAAACATCGGGGACAAGTATTCCAGAGATACATGTCACTGAATATAACTCTAGCATATCTCATCGTCATCCTGCTAACGATACAACCTTTAAAGCAACATTTATTACAAAAAATATTCTTGATAATTTAGACGAAATTGATAGTTTTGGTTATTGGTTTTGCTCTGATATTTCTGGGGAATTGAAAGATTCAAAAAACCTATTATACGGAGATATGGGACTAATTAGTGCCAACGGAATAAACAAGCCAGGGTTTTATGCTTATGAAATGCTTTCTAAACTTGGGAATGATTTAATACAAAAAGGGGATGGATATATAATAACTAAGAAATCTTCTTATAATTATGAGATCATTACCTATAATTATAAACATTTTGATTATTTCTATTGTTTGAAGGAAGAAACACCAGTAAGTCTAGAACAATATTATAATATTTATGAAAATCAGCAATATTTAAATATAAATATCGCATTGAAAGGAATTAAAAGCGGTCGATATCGTATAAAGAAATATACATTGAATAGAGAGCATGGGAGTATTTTTGATGAGTGGTTAAATATGAATGCTATCTATAATATTAAAAGGGATGAAATTGATTATTTAAAACAAATTTGTATACCAAAACAAACTGTTTTCTATAGTGAAAGCATAGATGAATTGAAGTTAGAAAGTTGTCTCTCACCACATGAAGTAAATCTTTATGAAATTACTTTTGAATATAGTTAGTAATTATTATGCGGTTCAAGAAATTGAATATTTCTTTGAATCGCTTTTCTCATTTCATAATTAAATTAATATTTTGACTTGAAATTTTAATGTTTTTTAACGCAGTTGTGTGGTTAAGAAATATTAGTTAACTATTAATGTAAAAGTAAATAAGTGTTTGAATGCGTTTACATGGACGGATGATGTAAACTAATGATAACGATTTAAGAAACTTTGTAGAGAGGAGCTAATGTATAAGAGGGAAAATATAACTTTAGGGAGGAGAGTACTTTTAATCAAAATGTTATAAAACTTAGTTAAAATATTAATGTGAAATTTTGAGGGGAGAGGAATTATATGAATAATTTAAACGTTGTAAACAGCACTTCTAATGGTAAGTTATCATTTGTAGAAAAGTTTAGTTATGGAATTGGTGACTTTGCTTCCAATCTAATGTGGGGAGTTATAGGAAGTTTCTTGCTTTATTTCTACACTGACGTTGCACTAATCCCAGTAGCAGCGACAGGTACAATATTTCTTGTATCAAGAGTTTTAGATGCATTTATTGATCCTGTAATCGGAGGTTTTATCGATCGTACAAATTCTAAATGGGGACGTACTAAACCATATATAATGTTTGGGATAATTCCACTATGTGTATTCTTTATACTTTCCTTTACGACAATCAGTGCAGATGCTTCATTTAAAGTAATGTATGCTTATTTAACATATATTATAGCAGGTATACTTTATTCCGTTGTAAATATACCTTATGGTGCATTAATGCCTCTTATGACTAGAAATCTTGATGATAAAGCACAATTATCAAGTTTTAGAATGTTAGGAATGGCACTTGGAAATATACTAGTTACAGCACTTACAATGCCACTTGTAAATTTATTGGGCGCTGGAAATCAACAAAGAGGTTTTTTACTAACAACTATTTTATTTGCTGTAATTGGCTTTATTAGTTTTATGATAATCTCTAAGAATTGTAAAGAACGTTATTTAGAAGTTGGATCTGTTTCCCATGAAAAAATTAGCGTAATAGAAACATATAAAGCAGCATTAAAAAATGGTCCATGGGTTTCAACAATTATATTCTCATTATTGATGTTTATAAAAATTGGTGCATTTGTATCTATTACAATATTCTTCTGTTTGCAAGTACTTCATAACCCAGCTATGATTTCAATATTATTACCATTGATGTATGCATCTATGCTTGTTTCAGCAGCAATAGCAACACCTGTTATTAAGAAATTCAGACATCGTAATGCTAATATCATTGGAACTGCAGTATATGCGTTATCATTTTGTTTGATGCCATTATTCGTAGGAAATCAGACTGTATTCATTGCAATTTACTTCTTTGGTAACATTTTAGGGGGAGTAAGTTCAGGATCAGTTTTTGGTATGATAGCAGATTCTGTAGATTATAATGAATGGAAATTTGGTAAGCGTTCTGAGGGAACATTATACGCAGGATATAGTTTTGCGACTAAAGTAGGTATGGCAGTTGGTGGTGCATTGGTAGGATACGCATTAGCATTTGTTGGCTACAATGCAGCAAATGTTACCCCTTCAGCTGTTAAAGCTATTAACATACTTTTCTATGGAATACCAGTTGGATGTAGTGTATTACAAATTCTCTCTATATTATTTTATAAATTAGACAAGACTCACCCACAAATTGTTGAAGAGCTAAATAATAAACGTAATGCATAATCCGATGTAAGTATCCATTTTCTTAATTGTATATATTATTTTTAACTGCCAGTGATCATTAGAAAAAATAATGCTCATAGGCAGTTATTTTTTGTCCATAGTATATATACAATCTAAAAATCTATATTCATTCTGTCATATAAAACTTTCTCTCTTTTGATATTGTTAAAGTCTTATATGCCACAATGAAAGATTTGTATTTGATTATATATATGTAAATTATGAATAGCAAATTTAATAGAGAATGTTAATATTTAAGATTGAATTATTAATATTTTTTTTGAAAAATAAAAGAAATAGTTATTTGAGCAAAATTATAAATAGAATTGAATAATTAATAGAATGCGTTTACAGTGGCTTAAAAGGTACAATAAAGATGTTCTAAGAGAAATATAAATGTAAAAAATTATTATAAATTAGGAAGAGAGGTTTTTAATATGAAAAAATTAAAGATTGGATTTATTGGATGTGGAGGAATAGCAAATGGAAAGCATTTCCCTGCATTATCAAAATTAACAGATAAGGTAGAATTAGTTGCATTTTGTGACATCGTTGAAGAAAGAGCAGTAGAAGCTGCAAAACAATATGGTACAGCAGATGCTAAAGTATATACTGATTACAAAGAATTAATTAAAGATGAAACTATAGATGTAATTCACGTATTAACTCCAAACGTTTCTCACTCAGAAATTACAGTGGCATCTTTAGAAGCTGGCAAGCATGTTATGTGTGAAAAGCCAATGGCTATAAACAGTGCTGAAGCTCAATTAATGTTAGATGCAGCTAAAAGAACAGGAAAGAAATTAACTATAGGATATCAAAATCGTTTCCGTTCTGATTCACTTGAAACAAAAGCGGCTTGTGAAAATGGTGAATTAGGTGAAGTATACATGGCTAAAGCACATGCTATAAGACGTAGAGGAGTTCCTACATGGGGAGTATTCCCAGATAAGTCTAAGCAAGGTGGAGGTCCATTAATAGATATCGGAACTCATGCATTAGACTTAACATTATGGTTCATGGATAATTACAAGCCAAAGACTGTATTTGGATCAGTATTCCAAAAATTAAAGGACAAACCAGAAGGAAATATGTTTGGACCATGGAACCCTGAAACTTTTGAAACAGAAGATTCAGCTTTTGGATTTATAAAAATGGAAAATGGCGCAACTATCTATTTAGAAGCTGCATGGGCAATAAACATGATTAATGCAAAGGAAGCACAAGTAACACTATGTGGTACTGAAGCTGGAGCAGAAATGTTTGGACTAGCTTTTGCAGACCAAGGATATGTTGTATTTAATAAAGCTGCTCATGGTAAACTAGTTCAATCTCAACCTTCAGATGCCGGCGGAGTATTTGGTTTTGAAGGAGCAGGTACATTACAACAAAGAGATGCTGAAGCTATTCAATGGATTGATGCTATATTAAATGATACAGAACCATTAGTTAAGCCAGAACAAGCTTTTGTAGTAACACAAATATTAGAAGCAATCTACAAGTCAGCTGAAACTGGAAAGCCAGTAGAATTATAAAAATTAAATTTTATAGTTAACGCTTAATAATTATGCGTAAATGTGTTGGATTTTAAGTAATATCTGTGCATTTACGCATAAATTATATGAAAAGTTAAAATTGAATTAATCAGCGTGAGTCTTTTTAATGTTTTTCAAGAGATTTGAAAGTGAGGAGAAAACAAAATGAGGAAATATGGATTTGGAATAGACATAGGAGGAACAACTATAAAAATGGGGTTGTTCAACGTTGAAGGAACTCTATTAGAAAAGTGGGAGATTGATACTAGAAAAGAGAACAATGGCAAATATATTTTGGATGATATAGCATCGGAAATAAAAAATAAACTGAAGGAAAAAGGAATACATAGGAATGATGTAGTAGGGGTTGGGATTGGTGTTCCTGGTCCTGTTAGCAGCGATGGAACAGTTCTAAAATGTGTTAACTTGGGATGGGGGATATTTAATGTAGAAGAAACCCTAAGTGAAATGATTGATCTTCCAGTAAAGGCTGGTAATGACGCTAATGTTGCCGCACTAGGAGAAATGTGGCAAGGTGGAGGAAAAGGCTATAAAAATGTTGTAATGGTAACCCTTGGGACAGGCGTTGGAGGAGGAATTATAATCGATGGCAACATAATTTCAGGAACCAATGGTGCAGGAGGAGAAATTGGACATATTAAAGTTGTTAAAAATGAAATAGAAACTTGTGGATGTGGCAAAACAGGCTGTCTTGAACAATATGCCTCAGCTACTGGAATAGTAAAAGAATCAAAAAAGCTTTTAAATAGTGATAATAGCCCATCTATTTTAAGAGAAATTAATGAAATTACAGCAAAAAACATATTTGATGCGGCAAAGAACTGTGATGAGTTAGCTAATAAGTTAGTTGAAGATTTGGGTGAAAAGCTAGGAGGCGCACTTGCCACAATATCTTGCGTATGTGATCCAGAAGTTTTTGTTATAGGTGGTGGAGTATCAAAAGCAGGAATGATTCTTGTTAATGTAGTAAGAAAACACTTTATTGAAAAAGCATTTCATGCCTGTGAAGGAACTAAATTTGAGCTTGCAAAACTAGGAAATGATGCGGGGATTTATGGTGGAGTAAGATTGGTATTAGATATATAATAACAAAATAAATTTAAACTGAGCTATTAAAATAACTATTCTCAGTTTGTTTTATTCCAGCACTTATCTATAAATTTTGGATGGTAGTACACTAAAAAGGAAGTGGTGTTTGAAATGGAAAAAGTTTTTGAAAGAATGATTTACGCAGCACCAATTATTAGTGAATTGTTTGAAGGAAATGCTGCAATAAATATCTGTGATAAAGAACAATGCATATATTCTTTAGATGGAAATAAATCAAAAGCTCCTATGTATACTAATCAAGTTATTGATAATAATGTTATGGATAAAAACGGAATTAATGAAAACATATATATAAAGAAGAGAAGTTTTTCTAAAATATATGATAGAAAAACTTATGGAATAGCGTTTAAAGGTATTACTGTTCCAATTAAAGATGAAAAAAATGAAGTTGCTGGATGGTTTGGTTTAAGTGTAAATATGGAGGAATATGAAGATATTGCGGTAGCTACAGAAGAATTAAAGAATTCACTTAATGAAACTAATTTAACAGTATCAGAAATAGCTAACAGCGCAGTTCATTTGTCAGAAAAATTGAATTTCATAGTTGAAAATACACAAAATGCAGAAAAATTAATAAGTGAAGGTAGCGAAGCTATAAAGTTAATTCAAAATATTTCAAAGCAATCTAATCTTCTTGGACTGAATGCTGCAATAGAGTCTTCAAGGGCTGGAGAATATGGTAAGGGTTTTTCCGTAGTAGCTGGTGAAATGAGAAAATTAGCTTTAAGTAGTGCTGAATCTTCTAAAAAGATTTCCTCAGCACTTACTCAAATGAGTAATAGTATGAAAGTGATAGTGCAAACAATAAATGAATTAGGACAAATATCAACTAATCAAGCTGCAAGTTTAGAAGAATTATCTGCAACTGTAGAAGAAATTTCTTTAAATTCAGAGGTTTTAGTTGAACATGTAAAAATAAATAAAAAATAAGAGTTCCATTTAGCCGGATTAAGATATAAAGAAATATATTTTAAGCGGCTTTTTTGTTTCAAAAAAGGTTAGTGAAAGTTAGTGAAATAAGAAATGTTAAAAAAAAGAATCGAAAATTTAATCTTTTTATATTTATAAGCAAAAATACTTTTAATTAACCAACATAATGGGTAGAACTGAATAATTAAAAGAATGCGTTTACAGGTGTTAAAAATGTACAATAAGAGTGTGTTAAAGATAGATTGATGTTTTGATTTTATATAAATATAAAAAGGAGTTGTATGATTATGAAGTTAGGCTTAAACAGTGCTATTCTAGGAGATTTAAATTTTGAAGAATTAGTAGACTTTGCTGCTGAAAATAACTTAGAGTGTTTAGAAGTTTGCTGCTGGCCAAAGGGAAAAGCAGAAAGAAGATATGCAGGAGTATCACATATAGATGTATCAGATTTAAGCGAAGAAAATGTTCAATATATAAAAAATTACTGCCATGCAAAGGGTGTGGAAATATCAGCACTTGGATATTATCCAAACACTTTAGATCCAGATTTAGAAAAGAGAAAAGTTTATGTTGATCACCTATATAAGCTTATAGAAGCAAGCAGCAAGCTTGGTGTAAACATGATTACAACGTTTTTAGGTAGAGTTCCAAATAAGACAGTTGAAGAAAATTTAGAAATAGTAAAAGAAGTATGGCCTCCAATTGTTAAATACGCAGAAGAAAAAGGCGTAAAAATTGCCATTGAAAACTGCCCAATGCTATTTACTAATGACGAATGGCCAGGTGGACAAAACTTAATGACAACACCAGCTATTTGGAGAAAAGTATTCAAGATAATTGATAGCGATAATTTTGGACTTAACTATGACCCATCCCACTTCGTATGGCAGCATATAGATTACATTAAGCCAATATATGAATTCAAGAATAAAATATTCCATGTTCATTACAAGGATATAAAAATATTTAAAGATAAGTTAGATGATGTAGGAATAATGGCTACACCACTACAATATATGTCACCTAAGCTACCAGGTCTTGGCGATATAGATTGGGGAAAATATGTTTCTGCATTAACAGATATAGGATATAAAGGCTACACATGCATAGAAGTTGAAGATAAAGCATTTGAAGGTTCAATAGAAGAATGCAAAAAATCAGTAATACTAACAACAAGATATTTAAGAAATTTTGTAATTTAGATAAGGAGGAATAAAAAATGAAAGTCAATTTTGGAATAATAGGCTTTGGATTTATGGGACACATTCACGAAAAAACCTTAAATTCATTAGAAGCTACAAAAGTAGTTGCAATTTGTGATATACAAGAAGAAAGAATGGAAGATGCAATTACTGAAGGGGTTATAAAAACTACTAGCGTTGATGAGCTTTTAAAGATAGAGGATATTAATACAGTAATAATTTCAGTAAGTAACCATGTTCATAAGGAAGTAGTAATCAAAGCTGCAAAGGCAGGTAAAAACATCATTTGTGAAAAGCCAGCAGCAATGAGTGTTAAAGAATATGATGAAATGGTAGCAGTTGTAAAAGATACAGGTGTGTTATTTACAGTACATCAACAGCGCAGATTTGACGAAGATTTTAGAACTGCAAAAGAAGTATATGATCAAAAAGCATTAGGAAATGTATTTACTGTTCAATCTATGCTATATGGAATAAACGGAAATATGCATGATTGGCATGTGTTCAAAAAGTATGGTGGTGGTATGTTATATGACTGGGGAGTTCATTTAATAGATCAATTGCTTTACATGGTTGATAGCAAAATAACAACTATTTTTGCTGATTTAAGAAATGTTATTAATGAGGAAGTAGATGACTACTTTAAGATACTATTTAGATTTGAAAATGGAATAACAGGAGAAATTGAACTAGGAACATATTTCTTAGCGGACAAGGAAAAGTGGTTTGAAAGACATTGGTTCATAGGTGGAGATAGTGGAAGTATGTATAGTGATGGCTTTGAGCCAGTAGGAAAAGTTGCAAGAACAACAAGACTTCTTAAAAATGTTCCAGGAAAGACTACTATGACAGCTTCAGGTCCAACCCGTTCATTTGGACCACCACCAGAAGGAGTATTAATTACAGAAGAACTTCCTAAGGTAAATGTTGCTCATATTATGTTCTTTGAAAATTATTTAAATGCGTTAGAGGGAAAAGAAGAATTACTTGTTAAGATACCTGAAGTAAGAAGAGTTTTAGCAGTAATGGAAGCTGTAAGAGAATCAGCAGCAACAGGCAGATCAATAGATTTTGAATAAATGCAAATAAGATAGAAGAAAGGAAGATAGATATGTCAAATATTAAACGTTCAGTAAGTTTTTATAGTTTACAAGATCATTATGCTAGAGGAAAGATGAATTTAGAGGATATATTTAAATTTTTAAAAGAGATGGGAGCAGAAATGGAATTCATAAGCGATCAAATGCTTAAAGGAACTCCACATCCATCAGAAGAGTCATTAAAAGAATGGGATAGACTTATGGCTGAATATAAAGTTAAGCCAGTTTGTAATGATATTTTTATAAACACTTGTTTATATAAAAATAGAACATTAACAACTAAAGAAGCTACAGATGCTTTAATCGAAGAGATTAAACTAGCTCATCGTTTAGGCTTCAAATTAGTTAGACTTGTATCAAAAACACCAGCAGAAATCATAGAACCAGCATTACCTTATGCAGAGAAATATGATGTAACTTTAGCTTTAGAGATTCATGGTGGAATGAGCTTCGATAATCCTATGACAAAAGCATTTATCGATGTGATTCATAAAACAAAATCACCATATTTAGGTATTGTAGTTGATACAGGAATATTCTGTAGAAGACATCCAAGAGTAGCAACAAACTACTTCAGAAGCTTAGGGGTAAATGAAGAAGTTATCAAATATATAGATGATATCTTTGCAAGTGGAACTGATCCAAAGCAATTCTTTACTAAGCAAGGGGGCAGACCTAAAGAATTATTAGACTTATGTAAAAATGAACTTGACCATATGTACACTATATTTTCTGATGGGTATGAAACTAGTGATTTTAGTATCTTAGATGAACATATGCCTTATGTTAAGCACATTCATGGGAAAGTATATGAAATGACAGAAGAAGGTGTTGAATATTCTATTCCATATGATGAATTAATTAAGTACTTAGATGAAAAGGGATATGAAGGATATATTTCAACTGAGTACGAAGGAAATAGATTTACTCTTGATGGAGAAGAAGTTATAGAACTTGAACAAGTTAGAAAACATCAAGAAATGCTAAAGAAATATATAGCTAAGCTAGGAAGATAGGAGGAAAGCAGCATGTTTGATAATTACGTATTCAGTGAAGGTACTTGTAAAAATGTATCAAATAAAGATGGACAAGTAAATGGATTTGAATTGAAAACATTGATTACTTACTATAGAGGAGTACCGTTATCTATGGTACATGATGTGAAAGTAGAAGTAGATGGAGTAGAGGTACCAAGAGAAAGTATAAGATTCAGTTCAAACGGAGAAGACTATTTTACTTTAGATGAAATGGAAACAGTTACTACTTACAAATGGGAGTACGGCCAAGAAGCTACTGTATTTGTTGAGAAAGAGGGCGGACTTTCTAAAGGTGAACATGATGTTAAATTAACAACAGTATTGAGAGTTGCGTATATACCAGTACCTTTCGAGGGAACAAAAACTAGAAAAGTTGTAATAAACTAAATTAGTATTTATGGTGCTAGCAAAATAAGGATGGTTACTAGCACCATATAAAAAAGGGAGAATAATTCTGATGAGTAAGAAGAAAGTATTAGGTATTTCATTTGGAAGAAAAATGAGTAATACCGAAGTTATGATAAAGACAGCATTAATGGAGTGCGAAAAAGCTGGTAACGAAGTTAAGTTTATCCGTGCAGATGATTTAAATATTCAAGACTGTACAGGTTGTATAGCATGTGTAGTTGGCTTGTTACAAGGTGGAAGTGGAAAGTGTCATTTAAAAGATGACATGCATATTATCGATGAAGCTTTAATGGAATGTGATGCGGTTATAGTAGGATCACCTACATATGTATTGGCGCCAACAGGTAGGTTTAAGACTGTATGCGATAGATTAGGACCATCTCATGATGTTGCTTTCAGAACAGAAGCAAAAAAGACAGGAATAGCAAGGGGAAAAGCTCCAGAGCAATTGCCGGATGAAAGATCATTTAAGCCAAGAGTAGCTGCATTGATTACTGTAGGTGGAGCGATGACACAAAATTGGTTATCCTTTGCTATGCCATCTATGTACGAATTCACAATATCTATGGGAATAAATGTAGTAGATAAATATGAATACTTTGGAGCTATGGCTCATGAACATGTAGTAGGAAATCAAGAAGTAATGGATCGTATGGTGGTAATGGGTAAAAACATTGCTGATTCTTTAAATAGTGATTCAGAAAAAGAAATGAACAAATGGAGAGGTGCTGATGAAGGCATTTGTCCAGTATGTCATTGCGATATGCTTACTGTAAGGTACAATAAAAATGAAGTGGAATGCCCAGTTTGTGGAATTAGTGGAGAGCTAACATTAGTTGATGGAGAAATTAAAGTAAGCTTCAGTGAAGCTCAGCAAAAGCGTTCTCGTTTATTCTATGATGGAAAGTTAGAACATCAAGTAGAAATCTCTACAAAAGCAGTTGGACCAGGACAAATCCCTAATAAGAAAGAATTGCTTGGAAAATATGTAGGTTACGGCGAGTAATATAAATTAATTATTTGAAACTGGGCTATTAAATATTAATATACCCAGTTTCTTTATTTTAGCTTTAGTTTGCTACCATATTGAAGAGATTTTATAGAAATTATATACGGAGGATAAATATGTATAAACTACTAGCACTTGATCTTGATGGTACATTACTTAATAACAACGGGGAAATATCTAAGGCCAACGCTAAAGCTATTGAGCTAGCAAAGGAAAAGGGAATTAAAGTTGTTTTAGCCACAGGAAGACCTATAGATGGAATAAAGAATTATATATCACAGTTAAACCTTTTAGAGGATGACTATGTTGTTGCTTTTAATGGAGCTCTTGTACAAAAGACTAGAGACAAAACAGTAATAGGTAGAAAGGGGTTAACAATTAGTGACCTGAATAAGATATATGAATTAAGTAAAAAACTAAATGTTAATATACATATACATACTGATAAGGAGTGCATTACCCCAAAAATAAGTAAATATAGTCTTTTTGAAGCTAAACTTAACTCAATACCATTGAAAGAAATAGGATTTGAAGACTTGCAGGGAGATACAGTAATAAATAAAATTATGTTTATAGATGAAGAACAAATAATTGATAAGATTTCAGGTTTAATTGATGAGGAATTTCATGATGAATATACTGTAGTGAGAAGTTTACCATATTTTTTAGAATTTCTAAATAAAGAAGTAAACAAGGGTATAGGTGTAAAAATGCTTGCCAATAGTTTAGGAATAAGTATGGACGAGGTTATTTGCATTGGAGACCATGAAAATGACATACACATGATACAATATGCAGGGTTAGGTGTTGCCATGGGTAATGCAGTGGATAGCCTTAAAAACGCAGCTGATTATATAACTAAGAGTAATGAAGAAAATGGAGTGGCCCACGTAATAGAAAAGTTTATTTTGAATTAAAAATACTCCATTATGTCAAAGTATTTGATTTTCATAATTAATAAATTGATAATAAATCTTAATTGGTAACTAATAGTTGATATTTGGATATTATATATAAGGATTAATTTACAAGGAAGAGAGAGATGTATACTAAAGGTGATTTTCACATGCATAGTGTTGCGTCAGATGGGGATAGAACCCCTTCTGAAATTATAGTTATGGCAAAAGAAAAAGGCTTAGATATAATTTCAATCACAGATCATAATTCAACTGACAGTGTTGAAGAAGCAAAAAGAATTGGAGATATAATAGGAGTTAAGGTTATAGCTGGACTAGAATTATCAACAAGGTACAAAGGAAAAAAAGTACATGTTTTAAGTTATTTTATGAATGATAAATATAAAGATATAACATTCCAAAAGGTATTAAAACATATTAGAAACCATGAGATCGATGAGCTCAAATCACTTGTGGGATCTGAGATAGCAATAACAAGAGATGAAATAAAAAATAGGATAGATACTAGAACAGGTATAGATATTTTGAGGTATTTCGGTGGATCCGTAGTATTAGCTCATCCTGTAAAAGTAAAAAAAGAGAACTTGGAAGATATTTTGCAACTAGAATTTGACGGAATAGAAGCAATATATTCAAAAAATACTACTGAGGATACCAAGTACTTTAAAGCTATAGCTGAAAAAAAAGGCTGGTTCTATACCGCTGGCTCAGACTTTCATACTGATAAAAGACAGGACAATAGGCATGGACAAATTGGACAGGTGTTTTTAAAAGAGAAAGAGCTGGAGATATTTATTCAGAGCTTAACAAAGTAAACTTATGTAATTTTCTAAAGTAATGTTTTGAAATTAAGGTGCTGATCTATAGATATATATTATATCAATAGCAGCACCTTTGTTTATATCTTTATAAGTAGTTTTTAAAGTTATTAAAGTTCATAGAAATTTAAAACACGTCCCCAAAAGTTAGTATAGATAAAGTAAGGTGAAAAAGATTTCTTCTGAAATCTTATTGGATCTATAAGAATTTTTTCAAAATCTGAAAATTACAATAATTTAACATGCCTAGGTTGAATGGAAAGGTTTACTTAACTATAATTATATAGGTGGACAACTTATAATTGAGTTCATATTTTATAAGTTTTTTATTAAAAGGTGAGAGGGTTTCTGGAATACAATCAGTATTTAGTTAATACATCTTTAAAGAGTTCATATAAATTAGTAGTTCAGTTATGAATTCTTTAAAGATGTAGGTTTATAAAGAAAAATATTTTAATTAATAAATAAGGACTAGAATATAAAAAGAATAAAGGGGAGTTTTACTATGAAGCTAATTATAAATGCAGATGATTTCGGGTTCACTAGAGGTGTCAATTTAGGTATTCTTGAAGCTTTTAAGGAAGGAATTGTAACTTCTACTTCAATGCTTACTAATGGGCCAGGCTTTGAACATGGAATAGAATTAATGAGACAAAACAAAAATTTAAAAGTAGGTATACATTTAGTATTAACTGCAGGTAGACCAATAAGTGAAGGATTAAAAACCTTAGTAAATGAAAAAGGAAACTTTGAACATAATTTTGAAAAGATAGAAGCTGCTGATGAAGAAGAAATAAGAAAAGAGTATAGAGCACAAATAGATAAGTTCTTAAGTACAGGCTTTAAACCTACACATATAGATTTTCATCATGGAGCAACAAAGAAAAATTTTGCAATTGCTGTACAGTTTGCTAAAGAGTTAGGGGTTCCAATGAGGGGACTTACAAGTGATGCTGGAAAGTATATGGATTCAAAAGGTGTTATACATTCTCACAACTTTTGTGAAAGGTTTTACGGACAGGAAAATATAAGTGAAGAGTCTCTTTTAAAGATATTAGAAGAAAGCAAATACTTAAATGAGATGGAATTAATGACTCACCCAGCATATATCGATAAAGATATTTTAACTTTGAGCAGCTATAATACTCAAAGAGCTTATGAACTTGTAACTCTAAAAAGTGAAAAGGTTGTTAAATATATAGAAGCTAATAATATAAAGCTAATAGATTTTACAGACATATAAAGTTTATGACTTTAATATTCTGTTGAAATTAAGTGGTTATCCATCCGATGCTTTAATGAGCTTACGCAAAGAATTAATATGATTTTGTCATATTCCATGGCTAAAACTGTAAACTCACTACGTTCGAACAGTACAGTTTATTAACGCCATTCCATATGATAAAATCATTTAATTCTAATAGCTCGCTCATAGAGCATCTCCTGTATAACCACTTAATTTTAGAAGTATTTTTAAAATAGTCTAAAATAAAATTATAGGAATATATACATTTATCAATGCTTTAGCACAAGATATAAGTATATAAATGTAAGTTATAAAATGAGGTGAGGAACGTGGAGAAGAAAATAGCTTTTTTTGATATAGATGGAACATTAATTAGCTCTAATGGCAATGAGGTTATAATGCCAGAAAGCACTAAGGTAGCTATAAGAGAGTTTAGAAAAAGAGGTAACTTAGCTTTTGTATGCAGTGGGAGACCAATTAGATTTATTATTCAGGAATTTGGTGAGGACATGTTCGATGGGTATATAGCTGGGAATGGTACTCATATAGTTCATGAAGGTAAGGATGTTTATCATAGATTAATTGATGTAGACACAGTAAAGCAGCTGCAAAAGTCTTTTGATGAATTAGGTATAAGCTGTTGCTTTAATGGTCTTCATGAGGGCTATGCATATAATATGCCCATTGAAAGAGTTGAGGAGTACAATTCTATGTTCACTGGTGAACCTTACTTATTAAAAGAATGGGATATAGATAATATTAAGGTTAATACCTTAGATATATTTTATTCTAAAGAAGAGTGCTTGAACAAATGCATTGAGTATTTTAAAGATAAACTTGTTTTTAATTCTCATGGACCACATATGTCGGCAGATGTATCCTTTAAAGATTGGGGAAAATCCCATGCCATTGAGCATTTTATACAATTAGTAGGGATGAATATGGAGGATACCTTTGCCTTTGGAGATGGTTATAATGATATAGAGATGATTAAAACAGTGAAGACTGGAATTGCTATGGGAAATGCAGTAGAGGCTTTGAAGAAAGAAGCAAACTATGTGACTTCAAGCATTCTTGAAGATGGCATCTATAATGCAATGAAGGAGTTTGGGCTTATATAAAGATGAACCACTTCGATCCGAAATCTATTTTTAAAACTCTCACGGGTTCTGGTGAGAGAATTTAAAAATATAAATTCTATTACGAAGTGGTTCATCTATAGATTTTTTAACTTAAGTACAGGATGATTGCTAACTAAATTATTAACTTATACATGCCCGGTAATCACTAGATTATGTGATTATCGGGCATGTATGGATTTAACCTTCATAAACCCCTTATATAGAGATAAAAAATGAACACCTACCTAAAGAACACAATCTTTACCAGTAAAATCCAGGGTGATATGATGAACTTAAGAAAACGATTTCGAAATCGCATGATATATGTGTAGGTAGCATGCAGAAGTTTACACATTATCTATCACCTGAGTTTTAAAATTGAAAGGGGTTAGAAAATGAAAAGAAAGAATGGGAGATTTGGGGTTATTAATTTTGTTCTTAGCTTAGTGTTTTTAATGGCATCCTTTGTTGTTCCTGCAAGAGCACAACAAATTGGAGTGAAAACTGATACTGGAATAAAAAAAGAAGGTGTCACTGTTAGACCAGATAATAATTCGCCTACAGGCTATACAGCAACCTTTGTTTACAAGAATTCAACAGCTACTAAGGTAGAATTTTATGGTCAATTCACCTTTGCAAGGACTGGACAGGACTATCCTAATACATCCGTAACTAGTTATACACCTTATCAATGGACAAAAGATATGTTTCCTCTTACTAGTGCAGTATATCAGGAGGCTATGACAAAAGTTAAAGGCACTGATTTCTGGACAATAAGTATGCCTCTTCCAAGTGGAGGATATCCATATTCATATGTTGTTGATGGTACAAAGGTAGCTGATCCTGCAAATATGCCTATAACTAACGTTAATGGAGGGAAACAGACTCTTAGCATGGCATATATACCATTTGACAAACAAAAGCAAGTGACAGATTATTCATATGTTTTACCAAAAGAAGGAGCAAAAACTGGTAAGGTTTCCTTTGTGAAGTATTCAACCAAAGGATTACTTACAACTGATCTACAACCACTTGGTATTTATCTTCCATTCGGATATGATGCAAATAGGACTGAACCTTACAAGGTAATATATCTTTCACATGGCGGTGGGGGTAATGAATCAGATTGGTTTAATACCGGAAGTGCAGCTAACATAATGGATAATTTAATTGCTGAAAAGAAAACTGAGCCAGCAATTGTAGTAACAATGGATAATAGTGCATTTGGATGGAACTTCGTTAATATAAATAAAAATATGATGGAAAATATAATTCCTTATATGGAATCACATTATAATGTTTCTAAAAATGTTAAAGATCGTGCTTTTGCAGGCTTATCAATGGGGGCTTTGACAGCTTCTAATTTATATTATGCACATCCAACTGACTTTGGATATTTTGGAATATTCAGCGGTGCTAATGCTGCACTTGATTTAACTAAGAACACTGATGCTTTGCGTACACCAAAGCTTTTTGTAGGCGCTGGGTGCTATGATATGGCATATTATAACTTAGGATTTAATTCAGATAAATACACCCTAAAATTTTTAGAAATGTTAGATGCAAATAGCATACCATATCAGTTCCAATTGGCAAATGGAGCACATGATTGGTTTACATGGCCTCAACTCTTTGATACATTTGCAAAGAACATCGTATGGAAATAATATAATGAATTTGACTCTGTTAAAGCAAAGTGTTGAAATTGATTGGTTAGTCATCCGATGCTTTAATGAACTTATCAATTTCAATAATCTTTTAATCATAGAATAAATTAGGACATATGTAAAGATGAACCACTTCGATCCGAAATCTATTTTTAAAACTCTCACGGGTTCTGGTGAGAGAATTTAAAAATATAAATTCTATTACGAAGTGGTTCATCTATAGCAATATGAAAATTGCTATGTATGTCCAATGTTATATGAAAATCAATATGCTTTATTAGAACTGTATTACTAAAATAATAATCCTGTTAACTATTATGATGCTACTATATGGAGGCGAAGGAGTCTTTTCTATGAAATCAAATATTTGTTATGATGAAAAACTTTATACTATGTTTGGAATTAATAAGGTAAAAGATGAGAGTAGCGTAGAGATAAAGAACACATCATTTGAGAAGAGCGAAAAGGGTTTAAGTGAATATACAGCTACAGACAAAGCTGACATTGAGAATTTTAATAAAGAAAGGACTATTAAACAATTTAAACTAGTAAAAGAACTTTACAGAGAAGATATCGAAAGTGCAGGTGTAACTCTCTATGAACTGACTAATATGCTGATAAAAAGCACTCTACCAGATCATATAAACAAGATGCTAATATACGGTGTTATTGATATTTTTTTAATGTTTGGTGAGTACATGAACTCAAAAAGGGATGGATTCAAAAGTGGTGATATTTTGAGCACTGATGATATACATAAAATATTAGCTTGTTCAGATGTTAATGAGGTACAGGCTTACTTTCTAGAAATTTATGAAAGAATAAGAATCTTAGATAATAGTATAAAAAGTAAGAGCAAGATGAAGGTGGTTTATAATTATATATTAAAGCATTTTAAAGATCCTCAAATTTCTCTGAGTAGTATATCTGAAAGATTCAACTTGAGTAATACTTATGTTTCACATATGTTCAAAAAGGAATTCGGATATAACGTTTTGGATTTAATTCATAGAAGAAGAATCGAAGAGGCTAAAGAATTGCTTGAAAATACAGGGTTAACAGTACTAGAAATATCAGAGAGAGTTGGATATTATAATCATGGAACTTTAGCTAAGATATTTAAGCGGATAGAAGGAATAAAACCATCAGAGTTTAGAGAACTAAAAAGAAAGTTGTGAGTTATAGTTACATTGAAGTAATAGCGTGCATTAGCAAATATAGCACAAGTGAATAAATTCCCATTATTGCTGATATTACAGGTAATATAGAAAGTTTATTATCTTTGTAGGTATAAAGATGTAAAGCAAATGCCAGTATAATTATAGCTAATACAATAATCCAGTTTTTAAAAAGCATAAATGGAAAAATAACTATTCCAAGTGATGAAACGATTGATACTGTTACCAATGGTAGTTTTACTTTTTTATTTAATATAAAAAATGAAACTCCAAATAAAATGGATAATAAAGATATGCAGATCCAAGTTATTTCCACTAAGTTATTTGGATACAGCGAAAGTTTATCACTAAAAAACAAATATAAAATTGTTGACTGCAATAGTATCAGCATAAGAATAATACCTAGAAAAAGTTTACGCATATAATACATCCTCCATATCTATACATAACAATTTATTTCCAATGTAGTATAAATTATACATTATTATTTATTGTTTTTCAATAATTTTATATTAAAAATCGATATGAAATTTTGTAGCTAGGTTAATTGGAAGGTTAATCGGGTTAATTGGAAGACGGGAGGCCACTTTGTAAATTGAAAAGGAATATTTGAAACTTATTGTACATGGTAAAAGCTGAACGTCTCGTATGGGCTACGGGTGTTCAGCTTTTTTCTTTTGTATGAGTTTATGTGATTCATTATTAACCAACATTTTTCTGCGTAAGCTGATTAAAGCTGGATACCTGTTTTCTATATGAAATCAACGTCTAATTAACTTGCTTTTTACTATTACTAAAAGATAATAAAATAAATAGCAAGCATAATGTGATCGTCCAAATCAATCCAGAATATTCATGTCCTACTGATATATAACCATACTGAGACATTCCCACATTCCTCATTATAGGAAGATTTATAAATGAAAAACCTATAGTATTCATAAAGATAAATATAATAAATACTACAACTAGTAGCCACTTCTTATATACAAGTAGGTAGTTAAACTTAGCTTGAAAGTATGCAATTCCTCTAATTCTAGGTAGAAATAAAATACATAATATCACTATTGATAAAAGAATATTTACAGCAAAACTTATGTAGGTAAGTTCATGGGCATGTAGTTCAATTCTTTTAAAGAAGGTAGTAGTAATAAAGATAGATAAGGTTGTTATAAGTTTTTCAGAGAAACTTATTATTAGATATCCACTAAGTAGCCAAAGGAATTTTTTTATCCATAAAAAATTTGAATTAACGATACTATATTCACTTGTAAGCAGATCTACTGAGCCTATTCTGCTGCAAGCAACATAAAATGCTTCTTCTTCAGTTAGGGTCTTTTTCTTAAGAGCGTCTATTTCATCTAGTAGATGACTTTCTAGTTCTTCAATATCAGAGTTGGTTAGTGAATTACTAGCAGACAGTTTTTTCTTCCAATCCATTAATGATTTTTCTAATTGAAACATATAGAATTCCCCCACATATTAGTTAAAGTATCATTTACTATTTGCCATTGGAGCTTTTCGCTCTCCAAGGTTTCTAATCCAGCTTTTGTTATTCTATAATATTTTCTTTTCCTTCCATCTACAGTTTTCCATTCAGATTCAACTAAGCCACTCTCACATAATTTTTTTAGAACGGGATAAAGAGTCCCATCCTTCCAGATTATTTCATTATTTGATAGCTCTTGAATGTTTTTTATAATATCATACCCATAACTTTCTTGCTTAGCTAAAAATGAAAGTATAAGTGGTCTTGTTGATGCTGCAGTTAAATCTTTTGATAGCAAAAGTGCACCTCCTTACATAGAAGTTCTATGTATATAGATTACCTAGAACTTCTATGTAAGTCAAGAATGTTTTTACTTAATTTACAAATTGTTCTAACTTGTATAAATTAGATTGCTTTAATCATGTAATAGATTGCGGCTAGTTGGAAATCCTTTGTATAATATTGTATAGAAGCAGCATGTTGCGAGAAAGGAATAGTTAATCTTTTTTATTAATTAAAACTGGAAACTATTGACTTTGACGTCGTGTCGTACTTTATCATTAAGTCAGAAAGGAGCTGAAGGAATGAATTTATTGACAATTAGTGAGGTGTCAAAGAATTTTAATATTTCAACAAGGACCCTCAGGTATTATGAACAAATAGGAATTTTGCAAAGTAAAAAGAAAGAGGATTATGCGTACCGTACTTATGATCAATCAGATATAAGAAGACTGCAACAGATAATAGTTTTGAGAAAGTTACGGATTTCGCTAAAGCAGATAAAATCTATTTTTCAAAATACTGAGCAAACACACATAGTTGAAATATTTTTAGAGAACATTTTGGAGATTGATAACGAGATAGCAGCTTTATCTACAATAAAAAATACCTTAAATAGTTTAATTGAACGATTAGGTGAAAGCACAAAAATTGGTATCAATTTCGATTTACTTGAAGATCATGATATTTTAAAAGTTGTTGAACCTTTAGTCCTTTCTAGAATAAATGTTAAAGGAGAAAAGTCAATGGAGGAATTAAATAAGGCCAGTGAGAATTTAAGCAAATTACAAGATAAGGATGTAAGAATCATCTACCTACCACCGGCTACAGTGGCTAGTATTCGTTGTATAGGTGGATTACCAGAAATCGAAACAGGAAAGCTTTTGAATCAGTTTATTAGAGAATCGAAACTTTATGAAGTTAAACCGGATTTTAGGCATTACGGATTTAATAATCCTAATGGAAATATTCCAGATGGAAGTGATCATGGTTATGAAAGATGGGTTACTATACCAGAAGGATTTGAAGTGAAGCCACCTTTTACTAAGAAGTATTTTCAAGGTGGATTGTACTGTGCTTATATGATTCCTATGGGAGCTTTTGATGAATGGGCTAGGTTATATAGTTGGACACAAAATAATGATAAATATGAGTTGAATTATAAAGATGAAATGATAGAACGACAGTGTATGGAAGAGCATCTTAATTATATAAACAAATATATGTTATCTCCAGAGGATAGCACTATTCAAATAGATTTACTTTTGCCGATAAAGGAGAAAGCTTTTTAAGTAAAGTTTGGAGGAATAAATATGTCTAAAGGCAAGATTGCAGCATTTATAGATTTGCAAGGAACCCTTGGTGGGACAGGTATAGACGATATCACTGATTTTGAGTTTTATCCATTCTCAATTGAAGCAGTAAAACTATTAAATGAAAATGGGATATTAGCTATTGTAATCACAAATCAAAGTAATATATCTAGGGGGATAATTTCTCAAAGGGATTTCGATTACAAAATTAGTATTCTGAGCAATCAATTAGCTGATAGAGGTGCACATCTTGATGAAGTGTACTGCTGCCCCCATACTAGGGAAGATTGTTGTTCTTGTAAGAAACCATTGCCAGGATTAATCAAAGATGCGGTTAAAAAATATGATATAGATCTAAAAAATAGTTATGTAATAGGTGATATGGGAATGAATGATATTGTTTTAGCTAGAAATGCTGGAACAAAAGGCATATTAGTTATGACTGGAGTAGGTAAAGGAAGCTTATCAGAGTATAGGCATACTTGGCAGGAATATGACGCCGATTATATTGCAGAGAATGTACTAGAGGCAGTAAAATACATTTTAGGTATTTAGTAATAAGTTAATGAAGTATTTTTTAAAATAATGAAAAATTAAAAATAAATCAATAAATGAAAGAGAAAACTTGGTGAATACCATATTTTCTCTTTCATTTATCTAAGAACTAACATATGCTCCCTAGTGCAGTCTTTATATCACCAGTAGCATTTTCTATAGCTGCCTGTAAGGCTAATTTCAATGCTTTCGTAATTAAATTTAATTCCATAGAAGGAGCATTATACTTATCAACTACCTGCTGAGGTATAAATGGAACATGTATAAAAGTTCCCCTAACATTTGAATATTTCTTATCTATAAGATACATTAAACCATACATAATATGATTACATACGAAGGTTCCAGCTGAATTTGAAACCGAAGCTGGAATACCTGATTCTCTTATCTTTTCAACCATTGCCTTTATAGGAACATTAGCAAAGTAAGCTGGCTGTCCATCAGAAAATATAGGTTCATCAATAGGCTGATTTCCTTTGTTGTCTGCAATTCTTGCATCGTCTATATTTATCGCAACTCTCTCAACAGTTATATCGAACCTTCCACCTGCTTGTCCTACACAAATAACTATATCTGGCTTATTTATTTCAATTGCTTTATCTAGGATTTCTATTGATTCATGAAACACCGTTGACACTTCAAGAGTTATGATCTCAGCTTGATCAATTTTATCTGGCAAAGCCTTTACTGCTTCAAAGGATGGATTTATAGCTTCTACTCCAAAAGGGGTAAAGCCTGTTACTAGTACTTTCAAAAGAGCACCTCCAATTTTTATAACTTTTTAACTTTATATAAATTTAACTTTTTAAAATTAAAACTTTTTAAAAAGTTACGCATAAAATGCAGGGTTGAAGTGGATTTGGTAACGCTGTTTAATTAATTATAACTCTACTTTAATAATCTATAAATATAATATCACTTGATGTATTAATTGTCTAAAATTAATATTAATTGAATATATGGAAAAGAATGTTTACAAGTATGTCACAGCGTGATATAGTAAGGTTATGATATGTCACGCTGTGACATACTTGCTTTTGATGATTAATTAAAGATGAAGAGCTTCAATGCTGAATTTATTTTTAAAACTCTCACAAGTCATGATGGGATAATTTGAAAATCTAAATTTAATTATAGGTGATACATCAATATAAATGATGCTTAGAGGATTATATGGAAAAAGAAAAAATTATAAAAAAATATCTTCCGATGACTGAAACAGCCTTCTATATATTATTGTCTTTATATGAGCCAAAGCATGGTTATGGAATAATAAAAGAAGTTGACAATCTAACAAAAGGTAGGATAATTCTTGGATCAGGTACAGTATATGGAACACTAAGTAAGATGGAAAAGGATGAAATGGTTGTGGTTTATTCTAATGAAGATAGAAAGACCATATATGAAATAACGGAACTGGGAAAGATGCTCATAAAATTGGAGATTAGTAGGTTAGACGAGCTTAATAATAATGCAAGGCAGTTAAGGGGGAGATTTGATGTATAAGAAAGTAGTAAGATTATTTTGGAGTTATGATATTAAGAAAACGGAAGAATGGTTACGTGATATGAGTTTAAGAGGCTATAAGTTAGAGTCTGTAGACTTTGGTCTTAGGATATTCAAATTCATAAAGGTACAAAAGAATAAAGTGTTTTATAGAATAATATACGATAATAATCAAAGTAATGTTATCCCTAAAAGTTTGGATAACAGTGGATGGAAAATAATTTCGCAGCATAAAGGATGGAAGATATTAATCAATGAATCTGAGACCATAAATATAATGCCAAGCAGAAATTCTGTTATTGAAAGAAATAATAAGCTTATAAATTATTCTGGCTCAGCACTTGGATTTTTTATATTATTTCCACTAATAGTAGGATTCTTTACTAAATCAATTTTACGCTTAAAGCAAGTACAAGTGAATTACAGTGAGAATCTCAACATACTAGGAATATTATATTTACTAGCCCAATTAAGTATATGTATATTTTTAGCTTATACACATTTTAAAGTGAAAGCATCAACTAAGAGAATAGAATATGCAGAAGGAATAGAACTTGCTTATAATTATGATGCTTATAAAGATATTGATGATGGAATATATATTTGTAAGAAGAATGGAAGAGCTAAAAGAAAAATTGCATGGGTCACATATCCGGATAAACTAGAATTGTGGCTTGAAAAAATGGAAAAAAGAGGCTTTAATTTATATAAGATAAGTAAGACAGGTGGAAAGTTCTATTTTGTTAAAGGAAGTACGGTAAATAAGAAGTTTTCTGTAGACTTTAAAAGACAAGTGACTAAAGAATACTTTGAAATAAATAAAGAAGCTGGATGGAAATTATACTTTAGTTCAAAATCAAGAACTAATAATTGGAATATATGGGCTATGGATTATGACGAAAATGGAGAGCCTCCCAAAATGTATAGCGATATCTCAGATAAAATAAGCCATGCAAAAAAGGTAGCCACATATTATTGTATATTGTATGTGCCTATGATAATAATTTATGCAATAGTAAGTGCATTTTGGATATATATAATGGTGATGAAAAAAAGAAGTCTAGAAGAAATATTTATAATGGATATGGTATTATTTGGTGCAGCATTAATAGAATATAGTATCTTCACTATAAATAGCATTTTATATTATTTAAGAATAAAAAAAGGATGTAGGGAGGGGCACTATGAGTGAAAAGTTATGTCCAGTATGCGGAAGTAATAAAATTGGACTAGGAAAACATATGGCACAAGGAAGAATGTACCCGATAGATAGGTTCTTTTCTTCAGGATCAGATGTAATAGCAGAAATCTGTACAGAATGTGGTCATATTTTATCTATGAAAGTAAAGCATCCAGAAAAGTTTAGGTAAGTAAATAAGGTAGGGAAGAGGAGCATACATAGATTTATGTATGCTCTTTTTAAGAATTATACTCAAATATAAGGACAATGCCTTTATAGTAATTTAAAGGCTATATAATCTATGTTATAATCGAATTAGTATACTTATTGTAATATTTTTGCTGACATTACAAATTTTATTGCTTATAAAATCAAGAAACTAACTATTGGGTAAGTGATTTTAAAGTAAGAGAACCAATTTTTGTTTAATTAAAATCATTATATTAAGAGTGGTATTAAAATTAGTATGTAATTAAAGTAATATATAGTATGTAATTATAAAAAGTAAGGAGTTTTTGATATATGAATAAGGACGTTATATTTAATATGATAGTTTTATCTATCTTAATAATAGGTATTTTAAGTATAGTTGTAGCCACTATCAAACCTATGAAACTAATTAATTTAGATAAAATTAAGCCAAATGGCAAGGCTTACATAATAAAAGATAAACAGGGATTTATAAAATATAATCAAAAGGTGTTTTGGGGCTTTGGAATAATGTGTAGTGTTATTTCTATACTTTCATTAGCGAAAATTATAGATTATTCCACATTTTGTATTGGCGTAGGTTTTATTATTAGTATAGTTGCTTTATTAAATTCTATATCAATAAAGAAATATGCTTAAAAGTTATTGCATATTAGCACTATTGTAAAACACAACCTTAAATTATTAAATAGATACAAATTCTATTAAAGTTATTATGAATTATAATATCACGGCTAACTACAAATTTATTGTATTGATAATCTTCAGCATAAAAATTACCATAGGACTAAAATCCTATGGTAATTTTCAATAAATAATAGCCAGTCTAAACTAACTTATACAAATCAATAGAAGTTATTTCATTAGTTATTTTTAATTATTAAAATATCACCTTTTTTAAGCTTTAGTTCTTTAGATATATCAATGTTACCTGATAAGCCTTGTGAAGAATAAAGTATAGTACCTCTAGTAGGAGAAAGGCTTATTGTTTGATCATCATCATTGCTATTGATAAATACACTTATATTTTCATCTTTATATTTTCTAGCGAAAGAAAATACCTTAGGGTTATCAGTGTTTAAGGCTTCAAAGCTACCCAATCTTAATGCCGGAGTATCGTTCCTTAGCTTGATTAGATCTTTATAGAAATTCAAAAGTGAATCCTTATTTTTTTCCTCAAGATTCACAGCTATGGATTTATTATCATTGCTTATGGCTGTCCAGCTTGTATTTTTTGATTTATCTTTATCATCCCATATGAAAGGCTCTCTAATCTTTTCATCTGGTTTTACTCCAGTCATTCCTGTCTCTTCACCATAGTAGATATATGGAGTACCAGGAAGTGTAAGTAATATAGCTGCAGCAGTTTTACATTTATCCACTGAGCCTAAGGTGCTCATTACTCTATTCATATCATGATTGCCTAAGAAGGTACTGTCTAGATAATCTTTGTTTTTAGATTGAGCAACCGATTGCATAGAAGTGTATGATGAAGCTAAATCTTTAAAATTATTATCCTTAACTGAATTGACGATATCGGTACTTAAGTCAAAATTAAAACATGAATCTAGTGCTGTTAGGTAGTCAGCAACAACTTCTGTCTTATCCCAAACTTCTCCTACAAGTAAAGCATTTTTATTAACACTTTTAACATAGCTGTTAAATTCTTTCCACCACTTAAGATTTTTATCCAGTTCGCCATCATATATATGCCTTGCTGCATCTAAACGGAAGCCGTCCATCCCCATATCAAGGTAGTATTTGGCGATATCTTTTACTTCTTTTCTAACGTTAGGATTGTCATAGTTTAAGTCAGGCATGTCTTCTGCGAATATTCCATAGTAAATGTTATCCTTGCTTATAGCTCTCCAAGGCATAGTATTTATACTAGAATATTCACTTAGTTTATTAGAGTCTTGGGTCCAAAGATAATAATCTCTGTATTTGCTATCTTTGTTATTTAATGATTCTATAAACCATGGGTTTTTAGTGCTTGTGTGGTTTATTACTAAATCCATATATACGGCAATATCTCTTTTATGAGCTTCGTTTATAAGACTATATAAATCATCCATTGTACCGTATTTCTTTCTAACACTGTAATAGTCAGATACATCATAACCATGGTAGCTTGGACTTTCGTTTATAGGCATAAGCCATATTCCTGAAACGCCTAAATCCTTTAAATAATCTAATTTTTGCTCTACACCCTTTAAGTCTCCTAGCCCGTCTCCATTACTGTCATTAAAGGATGCCACGAATATTTCATAAAAGGTTCTATCTTTATAGCTTTTATTTGTAGAATAGCTTACTGGAGTATAACTTTTGTGAGTTACATTTAATAGCTTTTCATTTGCTTCTTTGTCATATTTAGTTTTAGTACTTCTAGGTAGAAATAAAAATACGATTAAACCGATTACAATTGCAGTAAAAATATATATGCTTATGGTGCGTAAGGTTAGCTTTTTTTTCATAAAATTCCCCCTTTTATTCTTAGAATATATAATAATTATAATTCACAGTAATTGGGTATTCAATTGTGATAAATTATAGAAAAAGATGAAACACTTCAATCCGAAAGCTATTTTCAAAACTCCTCTGTGTTCTGAGAGGAGAATTTGAAAATATAAAATTAAGTATGAAGTGATTCATCTAAAGATGAATCACTTCAATCCGAGATATATTTTCAAAATTCCTCTGGGTTCTGAGAGGAAAATTTGAAAATATGAAATTAAGTATGAAGTGGTTCATCTAAAGCTTAAGTGAGTAGTTATTTATCTCAAAATGTTCTTCTCTAAATCTTCCTGGTGAGATACCAAGATATTTTCGAAATACTTTGCTGAAGTAGTTTTCACCAGAAAAACCTACTTTTTTAGCAATGCAGTCAATTGATATATTATCTTTAAGTAGCAATTCCACTGATTTTTCAAGCCTTATTTTAGTAAGGTAATTCCAAGGGGTAGTACCAACTACAGCATTAAAGGTTCTATTAAAGTGGAATTTAGACATGTTAGCTATTTTGGCTAAATCATCTAAAGTAAGTTCTGTAGAAAAATTATGTTCAATAAAATTTATTACACTTTCAATACTTAAGCTGTATTTGCTACTTATATTATTTTCTAGGACAACCTTACTTCTATGTAATTCCATTATGAAATTGTATGCAAAGGAAGAAGTTTGATATCCATCTTCTATATTGTTATTTACTGCATCCCAATAAACCTTCCATAGGTATGTGATAACTGGAGAATCAGATGATAGTTTAAATACATTTCCATAGGAACTTAATAGATCAGTGCATTGAACAATAGAACCTTGTCCGTATAGATGTATATATATAAATTCCCATTTATCACTGCTTTCAGGTAAGTAATAATGATGATTGTCTGGAATTTTTATTAAGAAGGCATCACCTTTCTTTAAAGCATATACTTTATCACTTATACGGATTTCACCAGAGCCTGATAAAGTGTATTGAAAGATACAATGTTCATTATCATCTTTTCTCTTCATACCATCCCAACTATAACTTCTTGAGGTTCGTATCTCCCAGCCTATTGATTTTAATTGATAAGGAGAATTCTTAGGTGAATTGAGAAAGTGAAAGCCAAAAGAATTTAGGTATTTTGTAGAATTTTCATATAGCAATATTTTACCCTCCAAAAGCATTATATTACAATTGTGCCATATACACGCTGATGATAACATAAACTTGTAATTACATTTTAAGCAATATTGTGCTGTTAATCAACGATTATGCAGTGTTATATAACTTTTAAATAATGGCTATCCCTTTAATTTCAACAGGGTGCTTTGACTAAGCTAAATAATATTATTTATTAATTATATAATTCCTAAATGGTGTCTTTTCAAATAGCATTATAATTTATGAGACTTTGAATAGTGAAATAGAGTTTAGTATTTATGAGCTTAAGAATATATAAAAGGGAGAGAATTTAGATGAGTAAAAAAATAGCGTTAACACCTCCAATGGGATGGAACAGCTGGGATTGTTACGGGGCAAGTGTAAGGGAAGACGAGGTTAGAGGCAATGCAGATTATATGGAAAAATATCTAAAGAAATATGGATGGGAGTATGTAGTTGTAGATATTCAATGGTATGAGCCTACTGCAGATTCAACTGAATATCATCCTTATGCACCTCTTGATATGGATCAGTATGGAAGGCTTATACCTTCAGTAAATAGATTTCCTAGTGCTAAAGATGGCAATGGATTTAAAGCTTTGGGTGAGTATATTCATAATAAGGGGCTTAAGTTTGGTATCCACATTCTTAGAGGAATACCAAAGCAGGCAGTAAAGGCAAATACTCCAATACTAGGTACTGATAAGTTTGCTAAAGACATTGCAGATACTAATTCAATATGCCCATGGAACACTGATATGTATGGTATTGATGCTACAAAGGAAGGCGCACAAGAGTACTATAATTCAATAATAAATATGTATGCTGAGTGGGGAATTGATTTTATAAAGGTAGATGATTTATCTTTTCCTTATGCAAAAGGGGAGATTGAACTTATAAAGAATGCCTTAGATAACTGTGGAAGAGAGGTAGTATTTAGTTTATCCCCAGGACCAGCACCTTTGGAAGAAGCAGAACATTTAAAGGTACATGCAAATATGTGGAGGATTTCCGGAGACTTTTGGGACAATTGGGAGCAGCTTTATAAGCAATTTGAGCTTTTAGGAAATTGGAACGAGCATATGGGAGCCTCACATTGGCCAGATGCAGACATGCTTTCTTTTGGTCATATTTGCCTTAGAGAACATCAATTTGAAGGCAAAGGAAAATGGACTAACTTTACTAGAAGAGAGCAAAAAACACTTATGACTTTATGGTGTATTGCACGTTCACCGCTTATGTTTGGTGGAGAGATGACTGATAATGACCAGTGGACCTTAGAGCTTATAACCAATGAAGAGGTTCTTAATGTATTAAAATGTTCTAATTCAAACAAACAGTTTTATAGAGATGAAGATAAAGCAATATGGACAGCTAAAGGCAAAGACGGAGAAGATTATGTAGCTTTATTCAACATATCTGATATAGATAGGAAAGTAGACTTAGATTTAAGAGAAATAGGAATTGAAAAAGCAGATACAATCAGAGATTTATGGCAACATGAAGACTTTAAAGTTTCAAGTGGAATACTAAATTGTAAAATAAAAGCACATGAAGCTAAGTTTTATAAGATTAAGTAAATATTAATTAAGGCAAATTAAACTTATATTGCTATATTATTCAAGATGAATGTTAAAAAATAAACTTAATAGGTTTTAAAGAAAAGGTAATTAATGTTATGTAAATCATATAGCATAATTACCTTTTTTATTTTTTATAAGTTTTATTAGCTATTGAAAAATCAAGGATTACAGCATATAGGTATAAAACCTTATTAAAATCAGGAAGATAATTACATTGACATAAAAACCATTTTTGGTATAATGATTCTTGATAATAAGTGAAAATGATTATCAATATAATATAGTTTGATATTAATCAAACAAAAATATATTTAAGGTAAAACTCTAGGAGGAATAGTAATGAAGAAAAAGAGTGTTTTAGGTTTATTGTTAGCTACAGTACTTTCAGTAGGAGTATTGGCTGGATGTGCATCAACAAAGAAGGAAGAAACTAAAAAAGAAAGTGATACAAAGGTAGTAAGCACTGTAAAGGGTGATGTTACAATACCAACAAATCCAAAAAGAATAGTTGATGTTTCAGGATCAAGTGAAGCACTTGCAATACTTGGAGATATTCCAGTGGCAACTGCTAATGTTGATTCATATAAGACAACAGAAGTTCCAGAATACGTTAAAGATAAGCTAGGAAATGCTAAGGTAGTAGGACATTCAATGACAGATACTATGGATGTTGAAGCTATCATTGCTACTAATCCAGATTTAATTATAATGAGTGAAAGACAAAATAAGATATATGATCAATTAAAGGCAGTTGCTCCAGTAGTTGTACTTAAGGATTACCAAAATGATTGGAGAACAAATATTACTGATATAGCAAAAATATTAGGAAAAGAAACAGAAGCTCAAAATTGGTTGAAAAATTATGATACTAAAGCAACCGCAGTTGGTAAAGCTATAGCTGAAAAGAATGGCGATAAAACTACATACTTAACAGTACTTGCAAGTGCAGGAAAGTTCTATGTTTTAACAGGTGCTGGAATAGGTTCAATGTTATATGATGATATGAAGTTAGCTAAACCTACAAATCTTCCACCACAAGAAGGTATAAGCTTACCAGTTGTAACTATGGAAGGTTTAGCGCAAATACAATCAGACTATCTAATCGTAATAGCAACTGATGCAGATTGGAATGACTTACAAAACAGTGCAGTATACAAGAATCTAAAGGCTGTTAAGGATGGAAAAGTTACTAAGTTAGAAAGTGCTCCTTACTTCGTACAAGGATATCAACCAATAGGAAAAGAAAAGCTTCTTGATGGTATCAAAGAAAAATTAGCAGGTAAATAATTTGATGCGTTGAAATTAAAGTATCACTGTTCTGATACTTTAATTTCAAAAAAGCAATTCAATATAAAATAAAAAATAAAATTTAGGATGGCTAAGACTAACTTTTAGTCATCCTAAATTGCATTCATAACATTTTGCCCAAATGTGTTTTGAGTAGAAGTTGATATTTATAAAGATGAATATAGCAAAATTTCTAGGCACATAATACGTTATCTTTGATAAAGAGGAGGATAAGCACATCAATGATTTTAGCTGAAAAAGGTATGGATGAGGAAAATAAGAAATCTAGGATTGTAGTAGCATCACTAATTATAGTTATTGGAGCTGCTGTTTTATTATTTGGGATAGGATTATCTATGTCTCTCGGAGCAAAGCATATTAGTTTGGATACAGTCTTCAATAGTATTTTTTTCTCTAAAGACAATGTTGATAATCAAATAATTAGAGATTTAAGAATGCCAAGAGCCATTGCAGCTGCATTAGTTGGAGGGTTTTTAGCTGTTTCAGGAGCTGTAATGCAAGGTATTACAAGAAATCCTATAGCAGAGCCTTCGATTATGGGGATAACCCAAGGAGCTACTTTTACAATCGCAATTGCATTTTCTATGCAGCTTAATATTGGAGGTTTTGGGCTTATGATATTTGCTTTTGCTGGAGCAAGCATAAGTGGAATATTAGTGTATTTTTTAAGTTCAAGGTCTATTAAAGGAACGGATCCAGTAAAGCTTGCATTAGCAGGAACTGCAATAGGAACTCTTCTCATATCTTTAGCAACTGCTATTGCTATGTATTTTAATTTATCACAGCAGTTGAGCTTTTGGATTGCAGGTGGACTTACAACAGCTAAATGGCAAGGGGTAAAGCTTCTTGGGATGGTAGGTTTAGTAGGAGTAGTTCTTGCAATTATAGTATCACCAAAAATAACTATTTTAAGTTTAGGCGAAGAAATAGCTATAGGCCTCGGACAAAAGACAAATTTAATACGATTTATAGGTATTGTTATAGTTATTATGCTTTGTGGTGCCTCCGTATCAGTTGCTGGTAATGTGGCTTTTGTAGGACTTATAGTGCCACAAATAGTGAAAGGACTAGTTGGGCCAGACTATAGATACATAATTCCATGTTCCCTTATAGTAGGTGCTGCACTTGTGGTTTACTGCGATATTGCTGCAAGGATGATTAATCAGCCTTACGAGACTCCCATAGGTTCTCTAATAGCACTAATAGGAGTACCGTTCTTTATATACCTTGTAAGAAAGGGGGATAAGATTTGATGAACATATTAAGTGAAAATAAAAGATTTAGATATATATCAATTTTATTAACTGCACTTATAATAATTAGTTTTATAGTAAGCCTTAATATGGGCTCTTTATCTATAAAACCAATTGATGTTTTGAAAACCCTTATAGGACAAGGAACACGAAAAGATGAATTGGTGCTATTTACCCTCAGATTACCTAGAATAATAATTGCAGTTTTGGTTGCTATAGGCTTATCAACTTCAGGAACCATATTGCAAGGGGTAACTAAAAATGATTTAGCTGATCCGGGAATACTAGGAATTGGTTCAGGTGCTTCACTTGCAGTTGTTATATACATATATTTTACCAGCGGAAATACATATGCTGTTATCAGTGATATAACCATATATACAATGCCTATTTTAGCTCTTACTGGAGCCTTTATAGCTGCAGCTTTGATATATTTTTTGGCTTGGAAAAAGGGAATAAACCCAGCAAGACTTATATTAGTTGGAATTGGTATTAACTCTGCATTTACTGCAATGCTTATAATATTCCAGCTTAAGTTTACTACTCAAGAGTTTAATAGAGTTATGGTATGGATCTCTGGAAGCATATGGGGAGCAAATTGGAAATACGTAATTGCAACACTTCCATGGATAGTTATATTTTTAGTACTTACATTATATAAAGCAAGATATCTTGATGTGCTTAATCTAGGTGATGATATATCAACTGGACTTGGAGTAAAGGTAGAAAAAGAAAGAAGAAAACTGCTATTTTTTGCTGTAGCTTTAGCTGGAGCAGCCACTGCAGTTTCAGGTACAATTTCTTTCCTAGGTTTAGTCTCACCACATATTGCAAGAAGATTAGTTGGTCCTAAACATAAGGTTTTGATACCAACCTCAGCTCTAATAAGTATTTTTCTATTTTTAGTTTCGGATATAATAGCTAAAAACTTACTATCCCCTGCGGAGATACCTGTAGGAATAGTGTTATCAATTATAGGAGTTCCTTATTTCGTATACCTAATGCTTAAACAATAGGTGTTATTAAAGTATCTTGTTGAAATTAAGTGGTCACGCATCCGATGCTTTAATGAGCATTGCACGGTACTAATTTCAAAAATATTCTTAAACATTGACTATTAAAAGTTTTAATGAGATAGATGCTAAAAGTTAATGTATATATTGTTGGAGGTAACGCATGAGTAACGTAAATATTATAAATACAGAAAATCTAGATATATCTTATGGTAATTTAGATATAGTTAAAGGACTAAATCTAAATATACCTAAAGGAAAGATAACAACTATAATAGGGGCTAATGGTTGTGGTAAATCCACTATTTTAAAAACTTTAGCCAGAATCTTAGAACCTAAAAGTGGTGTTATTTATATAGATGGAAAAGATATAAAAAAGCAAGATTCTAAAGAAATAGCAAAGGTTATGGCTGTGCTTCCACAAAGTCCTCAAGCACCAAATGGGCTACTTGTAGAAGAACTAGTTGCTTACGGAAGATTTCCTCATCAAAGTGGTTTTGGAAAGCTTCAAAAGGAAGATAGAGAAATAATAGACTGGGCTTTAGAAGTTACAGGAATGAAGGAATTTAAGTCTAGACCAATAGAAGCTTTATCAGGAGGGCAAAGACAAAGAGTGTGGATCTCAATGGCTTTAGCTCAGCAAACTGATATTTTATTACTTGATGAGCCTACAACTTATTTAGATTTAGCTCATCAGTTGGAGATATTAGAGCTTTTAAAGGATTTAAATGAAAAACAAGATAGAACCATAGTAATGGTAATCCATGAGCTTAACAATGCAGCTAGATTTGCTGATTATATGGTTGGAGTAAAAGAAGGAAACATCGTTTGTGATGGAAGTCCAGATGAGGTTATGACTAAAGAGAACCTAAAAGTACTATTTAATATTGATGCGGAGATTGTAAAAGATCCTAGAGAAAATAAGCCAGTATGTATAACCTATGATTTGCTTTAAAATCATAGGTTATTTTAATGTGAATTACTATTTTTCATTATTTCATCATAAATTTGTTCAAGCTTAATATTCTCATATAAAACCTCATCATTTCCATGACAAAATATATATTATTATGCAGCATATCCTTTAGGCGTAGCAACTTACTTCTCAAAAAATGTAGCTTACTATATAGGTGGTTGAATGAAGAGAGCTACTAACATATACTGAAAACATAGAAAGAGAAGTGAGGGGGGAAGCCAATTGAAAGTTACTATTGAAAATATCCCTGACGGAAGTGAGCCTGAAATAATAGTAAGATGCAATGAACTTGATGAATCGTTATTGCAGATGATTCATTATATTAAAGCCTCTTCTAAAAAGATTATTGGGCTTACAGGATTACAAATGCATGTTATCAATCCTAAAGATGTCTTTTACTTCGAATCAGTAGATAATAAAGTATTTATTTACTGTAAAGAAAAGGTTTTCGAATCTAAGCTTAGACTTTATGAAATTGAGACAGAATATGTGAATCTTGGTTTTTTTAGAGCATCAAAATCTACTATCCTTAATATTTCAAAAATAGAATCTGTAAGTCCAATTTTTTATGGCAGATTTGAAGCTTTGTTACAAAATGGAGAAAAAGTATATATTTCTAGACAATATGTTCCAATATTAAAAAGAGAATTAGGGTTATAAGGAGGCTGCATTATGAAAATTAATGAGTATTTGAAATTTATGTTGAAAGATTTTTTAAAAGCTTTTGGATTCTTGATGATTGTTGTCACAATATACTTTAGTAGTAACTCTATAACAGTAATTGAGACTTCACTACTTTGGCAAATTATATTATTAAGTTTAGGATATGTATTTTTCAAGTTTGCCTTTGTAAATAAGTATGATTTAGATAAAAAGGCTCAAAACATCAATCTGTTTGTCTGTTCTACACTTGCAGATGTTGCTATATTACTTTGGTTATGGCTATTTAGCCCAAATAGAGCTGTTAATAGTAATACTATGATATTATATGCCATCATAATTTTTTCTGTTAAAGTATTGGTTTTTTCGATGATGCATATAGACGGCAAGACACAGGCAAAGCAACTCAATGAAAAATTGAATGAATATAAAAAAGATTCAGCAAGTAAAATTTAATGAATTTTTAAATATATCACTCCAGTAAAGAACGGATAAAATGTGAGAAGCAAAGATTCTTTGAAAAAGAAGCTTTGCTTCTTTTTCTCATTTATATTACCTTGCCTTAAAGTACATTAGCCTATTCCCTAAAGTACAATTGTTCAAACTATATATTGGTTATAAGATAAAACTATAGTTTTTATAAAGATGAAACACTTCGATCAGAAATCTATTTTCAAAACTCTTATGGATTCTGAGAGGAGAATTTGAAAATATAAATTTAAAAATGAAGTGGTACATCTGTAGGCGGATAAAAAATAGATAATTGGAGGGGAATATAATGAGAGTATTAAATAAAAATATAGTAGTTACTGGTGGGGGAAATGGTGTAGGAAGAGAGTTGGTTCTTAATTTATTGTCGAGAGGAGCAACAGTAATAGCAGTTGATATAAATCAAGCTGGACTTCAAGAAACCTTCAGAATTTCAGGTGATAATGAAAGATTATTAACTAGGATTGTGGACATTACAGATAAAAAAGCTGTATCTTACTTTGCAGAAGATATCATTTTAAAGCTTGGGAATATTGATGGAGTGATTAATAATGCAGGTATTATTCAACCTTTTATTCAGTTAAAGGATTTAAAACTAGAACAGATTGATAAAGTAATGAGTGTTAATTTTTACGGAACTTTATATATGACAAAAGCATTTTTAAACCACTTATTGACTAGACCAGAGGGGCATATTGTAAACATTGCAAGTATGGGAGGATTTCTTCCTGTTCCTGGGCAGAGTTCCTATGGTTCTTCAAAGGCTGCAGTTAAGTTAATGACTGAAGGCTTGTATTCGGAACTATTAGATACCAATGTACACGTAACTCTCGTATTTCCAGGAGCAATGGCTACAGACATAAAGAAGAATTCAAAGCTTACGGATAAAGGTGTCACTGAGGAAGAAAAGAATTCTAAGATGTTACTTAAACCAGACACTGCGGCAGAATTAATTATTAAAGGTATGGAAAAGAATAAGTATCGTTTCTGTATTGGTAAGGATGCTAAAGCTATGAATTTCCTTTATAGTATGAATCCAGGCTTTGCAACTCGATTTATTAAACGTGTAATGGGAACGAAGGAACATTAGCAATACATCTTATAGCAAGTATGATATTAATAATAAAAATTCTATAGGTGACCTCTAGCTTTACAGTTAGTTGTCACTATTGTCTTGCATAAAACTAAGAAGAAATATGCCCAAAGGTACAATTGTTAAAGTGAGGAATTTACTATAATATAGGTATTAATATTAAATATAAGTATAATAGACCCTATAAAAAGGCAGGTGCTAGATTTGCGCAATATGTTTAGATCAACCTTTACGCCAGATTCGGATGAAACTATTTTTCCAAAGACCCCCATAGTAGTGGGGATTATTTTAATTTATCTGGCTACAATTTTTGTTCCAAACTCACATAATTTACAGTTGAATGAAGTTGTAGGAATTACTATAGTAATGATGATTCAGTTGTGTGTATTTTGGTTTTCCAGTAACATATTTAAAAATAAATATTGGCTTTACTTTGTTATACAAGGGATAATAACTTTTGATTATGCGGTTATAGCACCTGAAGCTTATAAAACTATAGTTCTAGGACTAACGCCACTTTTCATTATTCAAAGTATGATAGTTTATACCAATGCCATAAAAGTGGTTGGTATAGCTATTTCTTTTTATAGTATATTTGGCTGTACAATTATAATAATCAGTGGAATTAGGGAGTTAATTCAATCTTTTCCCTTACTTATCATAATAACAATAGCTATGCGTGCATATGCGATTATCTTTTTTAATCAAGTAAAATTAAGAATCCAAAGTCAGAAAGTGTCACAAGAGTTAGCATTGGCCTATGAGAAAGTGGAGGAGTTAACCTTAATTAATGAGAGGCAGAGGGTTGCTAGAGATTTACATGATACATTATCTCAAGGTATTGCAGGAACTATAATGCAATTGGATGCAGTAAATGCTAATTTAAATAACAATAACGTAAAACGTGCTCAAGAAATAGTTCAAAAAGCAATGGAACATGCCAGAAAAACCTTGGCAGATTCAAGACTTGTTATTGATGACTTGAGATCTCAAACTAATAAGAAAATTGATCTTAGAGAAGCATTAGAAAAAGAAATTTCTAGTTTTAAGGGCGTGTCAAGTACTTCAATAACATCAAACTTTATATTGAGTGATGATATACCTGAAAATATTTCAAAACATATTTTATATATTGTAAGAGAAGGGTTAAATAATATTGCTAGGCATGCAAAGGCTGAAAATGCTGTAATTGATTTAAGAGAAAATGAACATCAAATAAACATAAGCATAAGTGATGATGGAATAGGTTTCGAAGTTAAGCTTTTAGATAGGCTGTTTGGGCATTATGGAATAATAGGAATGAATGAGCGTGTAAAAGCAATTAAGGGAAAGATTAAAATAAAGAGTAGAAGAAAAGCTGGCACAAATTTAAGCATCATTATACCAATTGAGAAAGGAATTGCTGATGAATATGAATAAGAGAAGGATATTGGTAGTAGATGATCATTTGATAGTAAGAGAAGGGCTAAAGCTTATTTTTGAAACAGAAGAAAACTACGAAGTTGTTGGAGAAGCTGAAAATGGAGACAAAGCATTGATACTAATTGAGGAGTTAAAACCTGATGTAGTTTTAATGGATTTGAATATGCCCAAAAGAAGTGGGCTGGAAGCTATAAGAATATTAAAGGAAAAAAACAATCCTGTACCTATAATTATTCTAACAACTTTTAATGATGATAAATTAATCAGAGATGGGCTTTTCTTAGGTGCAAAAGGTTATTTGTTAAAGGATAGCACTCGTGAAGAGCTTATTAGAACAGTTGAATCTGCAATAAGAGGAGAAATATTGCTTCAACCGGAAATTAGTAAGAGCGTTTTCGGTACAAAAATTGAAACTGAGCAAAAAAATAGTACTATTAATAACCCAATAACAGAAAGAGAAATGTTTGTTTTAAGATCTGTTGCAAGAGGATGCACTAGTAAAGAAATAGCCTTTGATATGGGGATATCAGAAAGAACAGTTAAAGCTCATTTAACGAGTATTTACAGTAAGCTAAATGTTGAGTCCAGATCAGAAGCTGTTGCAGTTGCTATAGAAAATGGAATTATCAGAATGTAAAAATAAAATTAATAACTAATAAAAGTCCTATAAGATTACGTAGCAAGCTCCGTAATTTTATGGGCTTTTTTACTATATGAATTACGTTAATGAAATATATCTTTCCTAAAAGTACAATATATTTTGCCCTAAGGTACAATAGTTCAGCCTTATAAATTGATATAAGATAAATTTATAAAATGGATACATAAAGTAATCTAATGGGTAGAGAAAAATAATTAAAGTAAAAAACTATATGGTATAGCCTGAATTTAGAAAGATACAAGGAGTGTTATTATATGAAAAAAGTATGTGTAATCACAGGCGGTGGAAGTGGAATGGGCCTTGCTACTGCTAAGATAATAGGAAGAGAGAATTACATTATTATCGTAGGAAGATCAATTGAAAAGTTGGAAGGTGCATTAGCGGAGCTAAGAGCTGAAGGGATTGAAGCAGAATCCTTTGCCTGTGACATTTCTGATAGGGATTCAGTAGATAAGCTAGCAACATATGCAAAAGAAAAAGGAAAAATTTCCGCTGTAATTCATGCTGCAGGCATGTCTCCACATATGGGAGAAGCAAGGAAGATAATGGAGGCAAATGCTTTAGGTACAATTAACATAAATGAAGCTTTTTATAACGTTATGGAAGAAAGGTCCTGTATTATAGATGTATCATCAATGTCAGCTCATCTTACTCCTAAGATTATTATGCCTGAGCGTAGTTATAAATACAGTAGAATTGATACAGTACTTTTTATGAGAAAAATGATGGCGAGAGTTAATCTTTTTCCGAAGAAACTTAGATCAAGCGTGGCATATGGTATTTCTAAGCACTTTGTCGTGTGGTATGCAAAAACTGACGCTGCTAAATTTGGGAAGAAAGGCATTAGAGTAATTTCTATATCTCCTGGTAACTTTGAGACTCCTATGGGAGATCTAGAAAAGGAGAGTGCTTCAGAGTATACAGAATATTGCGCAATAAAACGATTTGGCTATGTTGAAGAAATTGCAAGTCTATTTTCCTTCTGTGTCAGTGATAAATGCGGATACTTAACTGGAGTGGATATACTTTGCGATGGAGGTTGTGTTGCTTCGGGATGCAATCCGCTTAAGATGAGATAATTAAGTAGAAAATAAAATATAATCAACTTTATTGTGTGAGTTGTTTTTAATACAAAATACTAAAGTTATAAAGTATAAATCTGAATATCTAGGTGTTAAATGTTGATATGAATAATTTGTATTGTAAGAAATAGTCTTCATAATATCTACATAATTTTGGATTATAAATAAAATATAACTTATAGGAGGTGTTGAAATGATAGGACAAACTTTGGCTGAATGCATTCATATGTGTGGTATGCATGGACAAGATTTAGCAAATTGTATTTTAACAATGTTAGGTATAAAATAAGGCTCTTCATATTTCCATTAATAAGACTAGTGATTTAGATTTCTCGCTAGTCTTTTACTTTGTGATGAAATGATTTAAGAAGTATCATAACTGTTCCCCTTACCAATATAGGCAAAGATTTGCTCTAGAAAAATAAAATAGTAAAAGTCGTCTTATAGAATCTATATTTGATTGTTATAATCGCACAACTGACTAAAGAAATCTACCTGCTCATCATTTAGCTTTATTGCTTCAGTATTTCTTATATTAAGATGGAATACATGGTTAGCATATTTATCCTTATGACCATACTCTTTGTAAATATGAGCGATACCTAAAGTCTTTAATCTATTAATCAATTCAGGTTTGCAACCTACTAATAAATCATTAACGCTACAAGAAATGAAGACTGGAGGAAATGAAGAAGTAAGGTTTGACTGAAAATCCATTTGGCGTTCATATTCATAAATATCTTTACCTACATAGTCTCTTACCAAGCTTTTAATAAATCTATTTATTAAGATATTTTCTCTATTTTTTATTCTATCAAGAGGATCATATATGCCGCAGTTTAATCCCATGGCTTTTATTCGGATATCTGGAGTTTTAAAGTTAAAAAGATTTGCATACTCACAGTTTGTAGTTATAGCGGCATATTGGCCTGCAAGTTGAGCACCAGCTGAATCACCCACAACGAACAAATTATTAAGGTCAAAGTTAAACTTCTCAGAATTTTCTTTCACCCAATGAAAGACTGCATTCACATCCTCAAGTGCAGCAGGAAATTTATATTTTGGTGCAAGGCGATAGCTAAAATTTATTACATTAAATCCGTAACTGGCTAAATTCATACAGTAAAACTGATATGCGTCCTTATTGCCATAAACCCAGCCTCCACCATGAATTGAAATTATTACTGGTAGAGGTTTTTCATTGTCCAATGGATTATATAAGTCAAGCAAGTGGTCTTCAGTTGTGTCTCCATAGTAATTTATATTTACATGTCTTTCAATATTTTTAGGGGGAGTAAGTCCCTTATCTCTTAATGCGTCTCCTTTTTTGAACAGTAAACTAAGAACAGCAGATGTTAATGACAATTTGTATCACTCCTTTATATAAATTATATTAATCAAGGAAATAATAATTATAAGACGGGGTATGGAAGCATAAATAAAGATATTAAAAACAGGAGAAAGTATATGAATTCTAGTAGGGAGTTATTACATGAAAAAGTACTTGAACTAAAAAGGACGGAGTTAGACTTGTCGCTGCAGCATTGGTATAATTACGAATTATTCACCTGGCAATGGTGGATAAAGTTTACCTATTTAATTATTCCAATTTTTTTATTTTATAAGCTACTAGATAGAAAACGAAGCTTTGAGATTTTAACCTATGGGCTTATGATAAGCTTAATGGCCACAATTATAGATATAATAGGATGTGACTTTATTTTATGGAATTATAAAATCAGGCTACTTCCTGTTGGTTTTTTCTTAATTCATGATGTGATATTTATACCAATTGTTTCTATGCTGATATTTCAATATAATTCAAGCTGGAAAGCTTTTATAACGGCTAATATAATATTATCTGCTATAGGTGCTTATATTGAGGAACCGATAGCGGTTTTGATTAATATTTATGAACCCATTGCATGGAAACATACCTATTCTTTTTTCCTTTTTTTCGCTATGACTGTTATATGTAAATATATTACTATAAGATTATCACGTAAGAAAGACTTATAGTATTAAAATAAAAAAATCACTTCCATAAGAATTATCTGTAAGTAGAAACCTCTTTTGAGGAAATCTTAAAAACAGTTAAAATTCTATGGAAGTGATAAGTATTTGTAATGTCTATATATTTTCTTTATACAGCACTAACCTTTTTTCCACGAACACCCCAGATGATTAAACCAATGATAAATCCGAAAAGTGCAGGTATAACCCATCCAAATCCGTAATTATATCCTGGTAAATATGAAGTTGCGAAAGTAACAAGCTTTGTAACTACAGCATTTTCAGCAAGAGGCTGTGGTAGTGCTTTTAAAAGATCAAAGAATGCTGCTATAACAGTTAATCCAGTAGTCCATTTGTATACATCGCTTTGCTTATTTATAAATGGAGATAAGAGTGATAACAAAATCAAAGTAATTACTAATGGATAAAGGAACATTAACACTGGGATAGAGAATTTTATAAGATTACTTAACCCAAAGTTAGCAATTACAAATGAAAATAGTGTAAAAGCAATAGCGTATTTTTTATAGGATAGCGATTTAGGGAACATCTCACTAAACATTTCAGCACAAGAAGTAATTAATCCAATAGCTGTCTTTACACAAGCAACTCCTACAATAGCTGCGAGTAATACTTGACCAACAACGCCAAAATAATGATTGCTTACCATTGATAAAATAGTTCCACCGTTATCAGCATGACTTACACTTCCTAGACTAGTTGCGCCCATATATGCTAAGGAAGCATATATAATAGCCATACCTGCAACGCTTACTAAACCAGATTTACAGGTTTCAACAGCAATTGAATTAGAATCTTTAACACCTAGCTTTTGAATATTAGAAATAATAATTATAGAAAAAGCTACTGAAGCCAAGGCGTCCATGGTGTTGTATCCATCCAATAAGCCAGTGAATAATGGCTGAGCTACGTAATTACCTTGAGCAGCATAATCACTTGCATGTCCCATAGGATTCACGAAGGTAGCTATTAATAAAATCGATAATAATACCAAGAAAATAGGAGTAAGGTATCTACCTACCCAATCTAAAATCTGACCTGGTTTTAATGAAAAATAAATAGTGATTGCAAAAAATATAAATGAGAAAATAATAAGTCCTACTTTTAAATATTCATCAGAAATAAATGGATGAATTCCTACCTCAAATGCCACTGTAGCAGTACGAGGAATTGCAAATAATGGACCGATTGTTAAGTACAATAAACATGTAAATATTGTTGAATATTTGGAACTAACTGGCCTTGCCATATCAAATAAACTTTCGCTTTTTGAAAGAGCTGAAGCAATGATACCAAGAATAGGTAGTCCTACACCAGTTATTAAAAATCCGATAGTAGCTGTAAAAGCATGATTTCCAGCTTGTTGTCCCATTTGAACTGGGAATATTAAGTTACCCGCACCAAAGAAAAGCCCGAATAATAATGAACCTATTAGCAAGTTTTGATTGAAACTTAGCTTCTTTTTCATAAGTTGTCCTCCTTTTTTATTATTATTACCAAAAAAACATTATAATTTTTTACTTGAATAATTAGATTGCTTTTTGGTAACACCTTAATTCGTTATTTTATTATAATATACTTATTGAAATTAGTAAATTTGTTTTTTTTACATACTAACTCAGATGCAATTCGTAACAATTAAATGAATTTGTTGAAGATTTATTATTGGTGTCTATAAATCAGCTTTCCTAATTAAGTATTTTTTGTTAATAATATTATTAACTATAATCATAAGTGCGGGAAATAACGCTGCAAAGCTCGGTCCAATGTTAAAACTCAAAACACCTGTACTAATTGATAATCCTAATATAATGTAGCAAAATCCTATTGTAGAAAATAATATTTTAATACTATTAAGATATGCACGCTCGTTGAGTATATTAAATTTTTTCGGGTTTGGGTATAACCATTTTTTTGCTCCTATAAATGTAAAAATTAAATAAGCAGATCCTAATACAATAAGTGAGTAGGATATAAATTTGATTATGATATTCATACGTAAGTCTCCTTATTTATAGATAGTATAAGATTTAGTATGTTAAGCTTAGCACATGCTTTTTTAATACTAAAAAGTGATCTATAAGTTTTATAAACTTCTATATATAATTATATCTGGAATTTTAGGGAAAGTAATATCAATTTTGTGGTATTGATAATACTAATATATTAGAGTATAATCCAAAGAAAAACTTAGTATATGGATTCATTAGAAAAATTGAATTGTACATGGTTGAAAAGTTATGCCCCAATGATCTTAAGACATGGGCAAATTGGTATAATAAGTTAATGAGCTGGATGAAATTTATTATTAAAATGATAACATACACTTTATAATATAGCAGTACTTATGAATAGTTGGAGGACAGGTTTTATGATAAGAATATGGGGAAAAGTGATTAAAAGTAATAAGATAATTATGGATGATGTGGCTACTTCTGATAATGAAGATAACTTTGAAGTTGCTGTAAAAGAATGTATAAACGAGCTTTGTGACAAGTTTGATATCTCAAAGCCTTATTGGTTAGATACAAATACAAGAGAGTACAATAGAAGAAGAAAGACTACCTTTAATGAAGATAACTTCATCGAAGATATAGAATTTGATAGATTCATAGTTGAACAATTAGAAGATGAGAAATAAAATATCTAGAAAAATAAATAACAACTTTTAAGTAAAATAATATTAAAAGAAGCCTCAATTATAGAGGCTTCTTTTGTTGTTATATAAATATTTTGTATTATGTTTTATGGAGATTATGCTTATTTCCAACGTTTAAGAGTTGGTAATAAGTTTGTCATTTCTTTTCTTGCTTCTTCTTCTCCTATTGCTTTTCCTAAAATAGGTACAATTAAATCAATCATTTCCTTCATAGTCATATTAGGAACTATAAATTTTCCGTCTTTATAGCAATTTGTGCAGTAAATGCTTTTACTTCCGTCCGGATCTGTTGCTATGAAATGTGAGTGTTCTTCGTTAAAGGGTAAACCACAGCTTTGACACATTGTTACTTCTGCCATTTTTATCATTCCTTCCATATAGTATATAAATACTTAATCAACAGTTAGCCTATACCACAGATGTAAATTGATTTTATTATAAATGATACGGATTATTTTGTATATAAAAGGAGTTTGTTATTTTTATTAGATAAACTCATTTAACTCTTTAAAAAGCTATCAAGTGAACCATCATTTTTAAATAAGTTCCTTAAATCTCCACCATACTTTTTTTCTAAGGTTTTCCTGTCATATTTATAAGGTTTCTCACCTATATCCTCTACATTAAAGTCCACCGAGTCAGCATTTTTTATAAGTGCTAACAAAACTACAGCATTCTTCTCTAGGAGTTCTTCAATCTGTACGTTGCTCCAAAACTTAGTGTAGTCTTCTTCTTTAGAATTTTTATTTGCTTTATAATTAATGGTCATTCCATAGGGTTCTTTAGCAGTTTGTAGACTAAATCCTGCACTATAAGAATTGGCAGGAAGTTTTGAGATTATATTTGCTACAGCACTATTATCACCGACGTAAGAGTCCTTATATTTTATCAAATCATAGGTACTAATTTTAGAAGTAGTTTGTTTAGTTTGATTTGATATTTTAGCTGAATTATTATTGCAACCTATTAAAGTCAATGACAATACTACGATTATAGGGGCTATTTTTTTAAATCTATTATTCATTCAAATTCTCCTATCCTAATGCCTTACAAAAGGCAATGCTTTATTAAAAGAATAACATAACTATATCACATACTAGTTATTTAAAAATGAAATAAAATAAACAAATTATGGATGTTGACTTAGCAAATTATAGTACGGTTTTCTTTTTTAAAAGTGAAAAAAATTTACAATTATACAATAATATTGCTAATTTTGTAAAATAAAAATATAATTTAGATTATGGACAACTATGCTATAAAATTAAGGCTGGGATTTTCTAATGGATAAAAAGGTGAAAAGGGGTCAGGTTATGAAAAAGCGAAAACATAGACTTGTTGGTATGACAAGAAAATTATTTATATTAATCTTTATTACACTTATACCATTAACTTTCCTAGTAGTATATGAAATTAAAAGTAATTTTACATCAAGTATTAATCAAGAACTAAATTCAAGCCAAGACTATTGCGAAGCTATAAGCAGTTCGTTTACAAACTATATTACCAAGGTCTGGACCAATCAATACTCAATTGGACTTTCCATGGCCTTAAACACAAAGTGGACACAGAGTGACATAGAGAAATTTATGAATGCTGTGCTTCCTTATGACAACGGTATATTTAGCTATACCTGGTTAAAGCCAAATGGCGATGTAGTAACAAGTACAAGTGCTGGAGTTAGAGGGAAAAATATATCTGACAGAGATTATGTACAAGCTATAATGCAAGGGAAAGATAAAGTTATTGGAGATTTAAGATATGCTGCAAATGGATATGATTTAATAATTCCAGTGGCAAGAGCTATACGAGTTAATGGAGTATTGCAAGGGATAATTATAAGTAATATTGATATAAAAAGATTGGATAGTGTACTGCCGGCTAGAAGAACAGGAAAGTCAAGTAAATATGGATTGATAGACAAGAATGGACGAATTGTTTACGCAAATGACATCAAGGGGTTATCCTATGACCAAAGAATCATACCAAAAAACTCCAATGCATGGAAGGCCCTTAACGGAGAGGTTTATAGATATAGTTTTAAAATATCTGACTTAGAAGGCGCAAAGCAAGTGGGGGTTGACTATCCGATTAAAGATATTGGCTGGAGCTGTTATGTAACATCACCTATTTCGCAAATAACAGGGATTCAGATAAAGCGAGTAAAGAACGACTTAATGGCACTAATACTAGTATATACTGTTTCGTTTATAATAGCATTTCTTATTGGAAGACAACATATATACTCAATCAATAAAATTAAGGATGTTACCAATAAGGCTCTTTACAAAGATGAAAATTATAAAACTGACTGTAAGGGTATAGATGAATATGAAGAGGTTGTAGATGCCTTTAACCAAATTACAGAAGGCTATAATCAAAAAATAAACGAGGTAGAGGAATACAGTAATTTGAAGGCGAATTTTATGGCTACTATGTCACACGAGTTAAAAACACCTTTAAATATTATTCTTGGCTGCGTTCAATTAATGGAAATACAAGTTATAGAAAACGAATCTTTTAAGAAGTATCTAAAGATACTAAAACAAAACAGCTTTAGACTTCTTAGGTTAATAAATAATTTTATTGATATAAATAAGATTGAAGTGGAAAATCTAACTTTAAATTTGGTAAATGATAATATCATAAGAGTTATTGAGGATATTTCCTTGTCCATTGTTGAATACACAAATCTAAAAAATATAGGAATTATATTTGATACTGAAGTAGAAGAAAAGTATATGGCCTTTGATCATGATAAGATTGAGAGAATAGTACTCAACCTGTTATCCAATTCAATTAAATTTACGGAATCTGGAGGAGTTATAGCAATTAATATTTACGATAAAGATGATCATATAGTGGTTTCAGTAAAGGATAATGGTATAGGTATTCCAAAAGAAATGCAGAGGAAAATATTTGATAGATTTGTGCAGGTAGACAGCACACTGAGAAGGAGAGCAGAAGGTAGTGGAATTGGTTTGTCACTAGTAAAATCTCTAGTTGAACTTCATGAGGGTTCAATATCAGTAAAGAGTGAAGTTGGTATAGGTAGTGAATTTATAATTGAACTTCCTGTAAAGCAGGTTGAAAAAAATCAAAAAGCAAGTATAGAAGGTAGTCTGTCTAACGTAGAAAAGATAAAAATTGAATTCTCAGATATATATACATAAATATTCGGAAAGAAAGATATGCTAGGTAAAAAATAATTGTAGTAATTTAATAGTGAGAGTATAATATTGCCATAAGAAAAATATTCCACATAAACAAAATAAAGATAGAATATTGATACAATGAGGTATCTCTTAATTGAGATACCCTTTTTTCATTGAGTATGAAATTTTGAAAGGGAAGGTGTTTTTATGTATTTTACTCCTAGAGAGATGGAAAAGCTAATGCTTCACTATGCAGGAGAGCTTGCAAGAAAACGTAAGGATAGAGGCTTAAAGCTTAATTATCCAGAAGCAGTTGCACTTATATGCTCTGAGCTTATGGAAGCAGCGAGAGATGGGAAGACTGTAACAGAACTTATGAACCTTGGAACAAAGATATTAAAGGAAGAGGATGTAATGGAAGGAATATCTGAAATGATTGATGAAGTTCAAATAGAAGCAACCTTTCCAGACGGCACAAAACTAGTTACTGTCCATAATCCAATAAGGTAGGTGTTAAAATGAAACCAGGTGAAATAATCGTTAAGGATAGAGATATTATATGTAACGAAGGAAGAAAAACAAAGATTTTAATTGTTTCTAATACTGGAGATAGACCAGTTCAGGTAGGCTCACATTTCCATTTTTTTGAGGTGAATAAGTGTATCGAATTTGATAGAGCTGAAGCCTTTGGTATGAGGCTTGATATAGCATCGGGTACTGCAGTACGTTTTGAGCCAGGTGAAGAGAAGGAAATCCAATTAGTTGAAATCGGTGGTAAGAAGCTGGTATATGGACTTAATGATTTAACCGCAGGAGCTACTGATGAAGCTAATAAAGAAGATAGTTTAAATAGAGCAAAAGAAAACTCTTTTAAAGGGGTGAAATAATATGAGTTTTAAAATAAAGGCTAGAGACTATGCCAATATGTATGGACCAACCACTGGAGATAGAGTAAGACTTGCAGATACAGACATAATCATAGAGGTTGAAAAGGATTATACAACTTATGGGGATGAGTGCAAGTTTGGTGGAGGTAAGACTCTAAGAGATGGTATGGGACAGTCAGCGTTAGGTGTAAGGGCAGAAGGTGTATTGGATCTAGTTATAACTAATGCTTTAGTTTTAGATTATACAGGGATATTTAAGGCAGACATAGGAATAAAGGATGGAAAGATTGTAGGTATAGGTAAAGCAGGTAATACAGACATTATGGATAATGTAGATGAAAATATGATAGTAGGGGCATCTACCGAAGCTATAGCAGGAGAAGGAATGATCTTAACTGCTGGTGGAATAGATACTCATATTCACTTTATATCTCCTCAGCAGATTGAAACTGCCCTGTACAGTGGCATAACCACAATGATTGGTGGAGGCACAGGTCCAGCTGATGGAACTAATGCTACAACTTGTACTCCTGGTGCTTTTTATATAGAAAGAATGCTTGAAGCTGCAGAAGAGTTTCCAATGAATCTTGGATTTTTAGGAAAAGGAAATTCTTCTTCTTTAGATGCTTTGAGAGAGCAGGTGGAAGCTGGTGCTCTTGGACTTAAGCTTCATGAAGATTGGGGAAGTACTCCAAAAGCCATAGATACTTGTCTTGCAGTAGCAGATGAATATGATGTTCAAGTAGCTATTCATACTGATACTTTAAATGAAGCAGGTTTTGTAGAGGATACTGTAGCAGCAATAGGTGGAAGAACTATTCACACTTATCATACAGAAGGAGCAGGTGGAGGTCATGCACCGGATATTATGAAAATAGCTTCTTTTCCTAATATACTTCCTTCATCTACAAATCCAACAAGACCATATACAGTGAATACTATAGATGAGCATTTAGATATGCTTATGGTTTGTCATCACTTAGATAAGAAAGTACCAGAAGATATAGCTTTTGCAGACTCAAGAATAAGACCAGAAACTATAGCAGCAGAAGATATATTTCATGACATGGGGATCTTTAGCATGTTAAGTTCAGACTCGCAAGCAATGGGAAGAGTTGGAGAAGTTATAATAAGAACTTGGCAGACTGCAGATAAGATGAAGAAACAAAGAGGACTTTTACCTGAAGACAAAGACTTAGGCTGTGATAACTTTAGAGCAAAAAGATATGTAGCAAAGTATACAATAAATCCAGCAATTACTCACGGTATATCTAAATATGTAGGTTCTGTTGAAGTAGGAAAATATGCTGACTTAGTATTGTGGAAGCCTGCTTTCTTTGGAGTAAAGCCTGAGATGATAATTAAAGCTGGAATGATTACTGCAAGTAGAATGGGAGATGCCAATGCATCTATACCAACTCCTCAGCCAGTTATTTATAGAAATATGTTTGGAGCCTTCGGCAAGGCTAAATATAAATGCTGTATGACTTTTGTATCTAAGGCCTCTTTAGAAAATGGAAATATAGAAAAGCTAGGACTTAATAAGACTGTACTTCCAGTAGAAAACTGCAGGAACATAGGAAAGAAAGATATGGTTCTAAACTCAGAGACTCCAAAGATTGAGGTAAACCCTGAGAACTATGAAGTTAAAGTTGATGGGCAGCATGTAACCTGTAAACCAATTAAGGAAGCGTCCTTAGCTCAGAGGTATTTCTTATTTTAAGAAAGCATTCAAACCGTTGGTATGCCTATATATTTATATAATTATAACATTAAAAAAACACATAATTATTTAATTATAAATTTAAATGATTATATATTACCAGTTAGATAGGAGTAATTTATGTTAGTTGAAAGTATATTAGGAACTTTAGAAGACTTTGATGTTCATGGAAAAGAAATAGATTTCGTGGATATAGAGTGGTATGAAGTCAATAAAAAGATAATAAAGAAAGTAAGTTCCAGCGGAAGACAGGTTGGAATTAGACTAGATGGAAGTAGAAAACTTAATCATAAGGATGTACTTCATGATGATTCTGAATTTATAGTGATTGTAAATATACCTGAGTGTGAAGCTATTTCAATAAAGCCTTCAACTATGGAGGAAATGGGAAGAATATGTTATGAAATAGGAAATAAACACATTCCATTATTTCTGCATCATGAGGAGATACTTGTGCCTTATGATGAACCTTTGATGAAGCTACTTGAGAAAAATAACTTTAATCCACAGAAGGTTTCAGCTAGACTTACAAACGGTTTAGAAACTCACAGCCATAGTCATAGCCACGGACATAGCCATGAGCATGAACATTAGTAATCAATTTTTTACACTGCTTCAGATTGCTGACTCCATATTTCCTATAGGTTCTTATACTCAGTCAAATGGACTTGAGACCTATGTACAAAAAGGAATTGTAAAGGATAGTGAATCATCAAAGGAGTACTTGAGGCACATGCTTACAAGTAGTGTAAAATATAATGACGGATTAGCTGTGAAATTAGCCTATGAGTATGCAAAAGTGAGAGACATAGATAAAATATTAGAACTTGACGATTTGCTTACCTGCTCTAAGGCACCAAGGGAAATAAAAGAAGGTAGTATGAAGCTATGCACTAGATTTATTAAGCTTGTTAACACTATAAAAAGAACCGAACTTATTGATTTGTACGAGAAAGCTGTAAATGGAGAAAAAGCTTATGGCCAGTACTGTATTTCTTTTGGGATCTTTGCAGCAGAGTGTGATATATCAAAGGAAGAAGCTTTGATGGCGTATGTGTATAATCAGGCTTCTTCAATAATAAATAACTGCACTAAACTTGTTCCTTTAGGACAGTTAGATGGTCAAAAAGCACTTTTTAGTATGCAAGAAGTTATGTCGAATATTACCCAGGAAATATTGGAGCTTACAGTGAATGATATCGGAAGATGTAGTATAGGGGCGGATATAAGAGCAATGCAGCATGAGGATTTATATTCTAGATTGTATATGTCTTAGTCTTAAATATTGTGTTGAAGTTTATGCGGCGCTGTATGTGATATTTTATAAATAACGACTAAGAGTAAATGTGATTTTGGAGAGGAGGAAATGTTGATTTTTAAGTAGTCAACATAAGTGAATATATGAGTTATGTAAAGATAGGAATTGCAGGTCCAGTTGGATCAGGGAAAACTGCATTAATTGAAAGACTTACAAGAGAAATGAGTAAAGAATACAGTGTAGCTGTAATAACAAACGATATATATACAAAAGAGGATGCAGAGTTTTTAACTGCAAACAGTATTCTTCCAAAGGAAAGAATCATGGGGGTAGAGACCGGTGGATGTCCTCATACTGCAATAAGAGAAGATGCTTCTATGAATCTTGAAGCTGTGGATATGATGGCAAAAAGATTTCCAGATGTTGAGATAATATTTATAGAGAGCGGTGGAGACAATCTATCAGCTACCTTTAGCCCAGACTTAGCAGATTCAACTATATATGTTATAGATGTATCCGGTGGAGATAAGATTCCAAGAAAAGGTGGACCTGGAATAACAAGATCTGATCTTCTTATAATAAACAAGATAGATTTAGCACCATATGTTGGTGCAAGTCTTGAGGTAATGGAAAGAGATTCTATAAAGATGAGAGGAACTAAACCTTTTATTTTCACAGATCTTCATAACAAAGTAGGATTAGATAAGGTTATAAATTGGATTAAAGAAAATGTTCTGCTTGAGGGAGTGTAATGATCAATAATTACGAGAAAGATAGTCATATTAATATAATAGCTTCAGTTAAAAAGGATAGGACTATTTTAGAAGATAGCTATTTTACAGCTCCTTTTAAAACCATAAGACCTTTTTACGATGAGCAGTATAATATTATGAAACTTTGTATAATGAATGTATCCCCAGGAATATTAGAAGGAGATAAGTACTTCTTAAGTTTTCATATTAAAGAAGGCGCTAGGCTTCATATATACTCACAATCTTACAGCAAGATATTCAATATGAAGGAAGGCAGTGCCTATCAAAAACTTAAGGTAAGCTTAGAGAAGAACAGTAGGTTTGAGTATTTTTTAATGCCTACAATGCCTTTTAATGGCTCTAACTTTTTTAGTGAAGCAGATATACATCTTGAAAATGGAAGTGAGTTATTATATAGAGAAATATTATCTTGTGGAAGATATATGTCTGGAGAAAGATTTGATTTCAATATATACTCATCAAAAACTAAGCTATATTACAATGGTAAATTAATTTTCTTTGATAACACTTTTCTTGAACCAAAGAAGCAAAATCTAGATGAAATAGGGTATTACGAAGGTTATACTCACCAAGCTAATGTATATATAATAAATGATAAAATAGATGAAGAGTTTAGAGATAAAATTGTAGGTTATCTAAATTCTCAAGAAGGCATCATAGCTGGAGCAAGTATAAATCATGAAAAAATGATAACTATAAGAATTCTTGGAAACAGCTCAGATAAATTAGCAAAGATAACTGAGGGAATTAGGGAGATTGATTTAGAAAGATAGTTTATTTTAAACCTAAGCACATGAAGCCATAGGGGTTAATCCCTATGGCTATTTCAAAATATTTAATTATTGAGCTGTAACTTAGGTACAACCAATGATTTGCTCAAATTTTTTCTTCCATAGATACTGCAAATTATGCCTATAAGAGCTAAATTAACAACCGTAGAAAAAGGACTATAACTAAAAAATGGCATGAATGCTGATACAAAAGGAATTAAGTTTAAGTTTAATGCTACTGATAATAAAAATTCAACAGCTAATATAAAGGATATTAATGTGAATAAATTTCTTCCATACTGGTTTTTTATAGATTTAGAAGTTCTAAAAAGATTTGTTAATAAAAATAGAATCAATATTAAAAGTGTTAATGCTACAACCCAGCCGAAAGTATAAATTATATAGGTATAAATTAAACCTTCATTTATAACTGGAGTGTTGGATAAAATTTCAGTTGATATACCATTTCCAAATAGATTTGAATCTAAAATTATTTTTTGAATTATTTCATTTAAATAATTTGCGCCACTAGTGTTATTTCTAAAATTTAAGAGATCTATTAACCTATAATATCTATATTGAGTACTGAACATAGCAAAACAAATTACAGATATGCTTGCACCTATGGTAGCTAATATATATCTTATATTTATTTTAGAGTTTACCAATAAAATTATAGAAAAAATTGAAAATAATGCTGCACAAAAATACTGATCTGATATTAATATTAAATAAATACATAAAGCTATTAGAGATAACTTTTTGATTATTGAATATTTTAAATTAGTCAATCTAGGCAATATGCCATTTAAGGCAATTGAATTTAATATAATTGTAGCTAGGGCGATATCAAAGTTCTTTCCTACTAGGTTTATTCCTAAGATAAGATTAATCTTATATGGAAAAGACACTATTAAAAAGAAAACAAAGTTTGTTATGAAATAAATATGCCAAGAGTAATTTTCGAGTTTTCTATAATCAAATAAGTAAGCAGTAATTCCTATTAAGCTTCCTAATAGAGTACATACAATAGTTGTTATGTAGTTACTATAGGACATTACCTTAGGAGAATTTTTAAAAATCGAAAACTGAGTAAACAAACCAAATGCAACAAATAATGAACATATTATTAATGTTTTATATTCAGGTGCTTTTTTATACACCTTATTTAGATCAAAGCCTATCTTTTCGCTGTCTCCCATATGGGAAATTGCAAGCTTTTCAGCTTCTTGGAAGCTTGAACCTTGAGCAATATATTCTCCTTTTATATCCTCAAGATGGCAAGCTAGCTCTTCCTTTATATCCTGATGAACCTCGGTACATTTTATCTGAGTACAAACTTCCTCAGTAAATTTATCAAATAAGTTATTATCTATCCCCATATTATGCCCTCCCATAAGCAACTATCTACAGCATTTTTATAAGTTTCCCACTCTTTTTTCTTATCATTTAGGTGTTTTTCACCTTCACTAGTTATCCTATAATATTTTCTTTTTCTGCCTTCTGTACTTTCTTCCCAGTAGGACTCTACATAATTATCACTCTGAAGAGAATGAAGAATGGGGTAGAGAGTACCTTCTTTAAAGGCAAAGATTCCGTTTGATTTTTCCTCAATAGCTTTTATCATCTCATATCCGTACATGGATTTATCTTTAAGTAGACTCAAAATAATAATAGTTGTACTTCCTTTTAGAAGTTCTTTGCTTACTTTCATAACAACCTCCAATGTATACCTAGTAAATCTAGGTATATTATATATACATAGTAATACTAGGTATGCTTTCAGTCAAGAAAATTTTGTATATATTTTACTTAAAATTTATACAATTAAGTTATATTACATAATTTCAAGTATTTGACAATAAACTCTGAATTAGTTAGAATAAGGTTTAATAAATTTATAGTATTTATAATTTATTGTTTATTAAATTAGCTTAAGGCTTACCAATAGGACATAATTTTGAAATGAATTTGTTAGTTCTATAAAATTTATAGGAAGTAGGGGAGAGTATATGAATATTAGAGAAGTTTCTAAGATTGAAAATGAAGAAGAGCAGGTTTCAGCCATTTATGATATTTTTAACGAATCCTCAAGATTATCTACTAAAGCAACTCAAGTAGAGTTTTTAACCACTGTGAGGCAAATTGAAAAATATCTTAAGCCTGGTATGAAAATACTAGATTTAGGAGCTGGAACAGGAGAATATAGCTTGTATTTTGCAAAAAAGGGGTTTGAGGTAACAGCCATTGAATTGGTGGAAAAGCATGTAAAGCAAATTCAAGATAAAATTTCTGAGGGCATTTCGCTTGAAGTGTTTCAAGGGAATGCAATTAATTTATCGATGATAAAAGATAAATCTTACGATATTGTTTTATGTTTTGGTCCGCTATACCATTTAAAGAAAAACGAGGACAAGTTAGCCTGTATAAGGGAAGTAAAAAGAGTTAGCACAGATGATGCTAAGATGTTTTTTGCTTTTATTTCTAATGATATGGTTATTACAACTGAAGCTATGTGCTACAATCCTGATTTTTTAAAGGGTAAGGAATATAATCATGAAACTTTTAAAGTTGTAGATTTTCCATTTGTTTTTCATACAGTAGATGATTGTAGAAAATTATTTAAAGATTCAAGCTTACTAGTTTGTGGAGAAGTTGCAACAGATGGCTTAAGTGAGCTATTAGCAGATAAAATTAATGAGATGGATGAGGAAAGCTATAAGTCTTGGCTTAACTATCATTTTTATTGTTGTGAAAAACCTGAATTTTTAGGAGCAAGTAATCATCTTTTATTTATAGCAGAAAAGTAGATTTATGAGTTTAAAATATCTTACTTTAATACTTTTATGAACAAAACTATTCTATTGCAAGAATTTCTTAACTTATATTTCTTAATTTATGTTAAGAAAAGGGTGATGCGCAAAAAAACTCAATGAAGAAGGGATGGATATATTCCAGCTTTATATAAAAGTTTTTATTAGTTTAACTGACTACTATATAAGGAAGCATATCAGAAAGGAGCTTCAGTGAATTTTTATAGTATAAGAGTATTTGTTAAATAAATGTTGGTAGTGATTAAAAACATGAATATATGGTAAGCATTAAGAGGATAGCCTAATTATTAAATTTTCTTAGAGAGGTGTTCCTTTTGATACAGCATGATGTTGAATTAAAAAAGTTTGATTTGCATACTAATGATATTCTAAAAAGAGATTTTTATAAAGATAGAGTTGTAGAATCTTGTCCACTTTGCGGATCAACTTGGCATATTAAATATGGCTTTTTTAATGGAATCCAAAGATACAAATGCAAAGTATGTGATAAAACTTTTTCACGTACAACTAATTCATTGTGGAGTTATTCAAAAAAGAATACTAGAACTTGGATTGAGTTTACTGAATTAATGACAGAAAATAAAACTTTAAAATTTTGCTCTGAGAAGCTAAATATAAGTATCGGGACAGCCTTTTATTGGAGACACAAAATACTTCAAGCGTTAAGCATAGATACAACTCCAGATAGTTTATCAGGAGTTGTACATATAGGAAAAGTTATTATAAAAGAAAACTTTAAAGGGTGCAGAGATAAAGAAATACTAGCGGCAGCAACACCAAGAGAAGACATTTGGATTATTGGTGCAAAAGGCCAAGAAGACTCTATGTTTGTAAAGCCAATATTTAAATTTAAGTATCAATGGGATAAAGTTGCTTTCAATGAAAAAGTCTATTCTAAAATAGATGAGAAATCATACATTGCTCCGTACGGAGACAGATATATAAATTTAGTAGCGATGAAACATAATAGAAATAAATCTATTAAGATAGATACTGAGTATAGAATAAAATATCTTTGGCCAAATCTGAAGAAATGGCTATCGATCTTTCACGGGGTGTCCTCAAAGTATCTTCAAAGATACCTTAGTTTTTTCATAATTATGAACTTGGATAAGGTAGTAGATTATATGGATTTGATCTATGAGAGATTATTTGAAGGAAATAGATTTATAAAGACTGATGAGATAAGAATTAGAAGTTCGCTTTTTTAAAAATAAAAATTAACATAAGGGCTGTCCATCTTTCTGTATGGATATTTACCAACATTTAATTAATATATAATTGTATAAAGAAAAAATATAATGTAAACATAGAACTTGAGAAAATAATAGTGTAGTTATCCCCAAAATACACTATTATAAAAGTAGAGCTTTAAAAGTCTATTGTGATAACTTTTAAACCTCTACTAAAGATGTACCACCGAACCGAGATCTATTTTAAAAACTCTCACGGGTTCTGGTGAGAGTTTTTAAAAATAATAAATTTCATTACGAAGTGGTACATCCATAAGCATAAAATTTTAGAAGATTACTCTACTAATTTTTTTACTAATTCATCATTTTCCCAAGTGCCTATGATTCTTTCACCATCTGAATATATCATGATTCCATCACCTTCACGGTTGTCTTCCTTCCATAGACCTATAAACTGGTCGCCATTATCCCAGATATAAATGCCATTACCAGTTTTTGAGCCGTCCTTCCATTCACCTACATATCTCTCACCATCTGGCCAGCTATATATTCCATAGCCATTCATTTCGTCTTCTAACCAATTACCTTGATATAACTCGCCATTTGTGAAGGAAAGAGTACCTTCTCCATGAAATTTATTATCTTTCCAATAACCAATATATCTTGTTCCGTTGCTGTATGTAAAAATACCAAAGCCATTTTTCTTACCATCTTTTAGAGCTCCTTCATAATGGCCTCCATGGGTATGTTCTTCTTGATTGTTAGTTGATACAGTAACCTTTAAATTTGAAGCATTTAAATTTTTGAAATTAACATTGCTCATATTATGTCATCCTTTCACTTGTTTCAGTTTGTAAGTATTATATTAATTAATCTTATTTTTCTAAATCTTTCGTAAAACATTCAAAGAATTTAAAAGAATATTAATACACCTTATATCACAGAAAAATTATACATAGGCTTCCTAACTCAACTAATAAGGTACACATGCTAGATATTCACTAAAAACCGTAATTGTAAGACAAGCATAACTTAAGTTTTGCAATGGAACCCTCTAATAGTATACTAAGTTATTATGGGAATTAATTCAATGTATTTTGAAAAGTATTCTCATTAAGTGATATATAATATATTACATAGAAATATATTATATAATATGAGCAATAAATGTCAGGATTTTTTACTTGTGAGACTTTATAATTAAGTTAAAATATAAAAACTTTTATAGTTAATTAAATTACTGATATGTATAAAGTGATGTTAAGTTTTGGAGGTTATGATATGGATTATATTGATAAAATTCAAGAGTCAATTGAATACATTGAAAATAATCTTAGTGAGAAGATTTTTCTAGAGGATATTGCGAAAGCAGTTTACTTATCTAAATATTATTATCATAGAGTATTTCATGATATAGCTGGTGAGCCAGTTATGGAATATGTAAGGAAAAGAAGGCTTACTGAAGCAGCTAAAGATCTTGTGGAAGGAAAAGAGAAGATTGTTGATATAGCTTTAAAATATCAATTTAGCTCTCAAGAGGCTTTCTCAAGAGCTTTTAAGAAGATGTTTGGAGTTTCCCCAAGTAGGATTAGAAAGACACAGCAGAGAGTCTTGCTATATAAAAAGTTAGAAATAGCAAAGATTATAAAGGTTTCGTCATCTGCAGTAAGTATGACCTGCAAAGCTGCGTAAAGCTTGCATAGCATAAGTTCAATTAACTAGTATCTTAGCAATTTTTGTAATGAGATTAAGACATGTAATCATCTAATATTTCAATTAATAATGCTGAAGATATTGTAACTATAAAAAGTTTTGCATAAAGGAGAGAATAATATGAGTTATGTACCTATGGTTGTAGAGCAGACAAACAAAGGAGAAAGATCTTATGATATTTACTCAAGGCTCTTAAAGGATAGAATAATAGTTTTAAGTGATCAAGTAAATGATACTACAGCAAGTTTGATCATAGCTCAAATGCTATTTTTAGAAGCAGAAGATCCAGATAAGGATATTATCTTCTATATAAATAGTCCTGGTGGAGTGATTACTTCAGGGCTTGCTATCTATGATACTATGAAATATATAAAATGCGATGTATCAACTATATGTTTGGGTATGGCAGCTAGTATGGGTTCCTTCCTACTTGCTGGTGGAACTAAAGGGAAAAGATTTGCACTTCCAAACAGTGAAATAATGATACATCAACCTTCTATATCAGGAGGGTTGAGTGGCCAAGCAACAGACATAAAGATTTATGCAGACAAGATCTTAAGAACCAAGAAGAGATTGACTGAAATATATAGTGAAAATACAGGTCAACCTGCTGAGAAGCTTTTAGAAGATATGGAAAGAGATAATTATATGTCAGCAGAAGAAGCAAAGGCTTATGGGCTCATTGATGAAATAATTAAAAGTAGATAGAATACTAATAAGGTTGGAGCATGTATATGTCTCCAACCTTATTTTACTGTAAAGGATATTATAAAATTTTTGAGTTAGCTAAACCAAGTAATTTCAAGTGATTAGGATAACTTTTATATAGATGAACCACTTCGTAATAGAATTTATATTTTTAAATTCTCCTCTCAGAACCCAGAGGAGTTTTGAAAACAGTTTTCAGATTGAAGTGGTACATCTTTAGTAAAGAATATAAATTATTTAGTAGGTTAAAATAGCATTAACTATAGATAAACTACTTCAATCATTGAACTCAAAATAAAGATTTCGATGAATCTACGAATCATTGTTTTAGAGATTTAAATATGAAGTAGTTTATCTATATATTAGAGATCATATATTCATATACGGAAGTGAGAACTAATGAATAATACTAATGAAAACAACGAAAAAAGTATTACTAGCAATTACAATGAAAACGTAGAATTGATGAAAAACCAATTCCATTATCCGAAAAATATAGATTTTAAGTTTCGAGTGATAAACATAAAATCTTTAAATAAAGAAGCAACCTTATTTTTCTTAAATAGTATAGTGGATATTAATAGGCTAGAGATGTATATAGTAAAACCTATAATGGAAAGTGAGTTTAAGGGGGCCTCCAGTAATGATATCCTTGACATTCTGATGAAAAATATAATAAATAGCTCATCAGTGAGTAAGGTAAATAAGCTTAAAGATATCATTGAGGAGATAACTTTAGGAAATGTAATAATGTTTATTGATGGATGTTCAGAAGCGATCTCTATTAAGATTTCTAGCTTTGAGCATAGATCTGTAGAAAAGCCTACCATAGAAAATATTTTAAAAGGCCCAAAGGAATCTTTTACTGAGTCCACAGAGGTTAATTTTTCTCTTATTCGAAAACATATAATGAACAAAGATTTAATTACTGAAGTAGTTGATGTAGGTGTTAGAGGAAGTAGTAAAGTATTTTTGATGTACTTAGATGATATTGTTAATCCTAAGCTTTTAGAGGAAATTAAACTTCGCATAAACAAAATTGAGATAGAAAGTTTAGATGAGACTTCAATCCTAGAGCAATACATAGAAGATAGACCATATAGCTTAATTCCATCAACAATTTCAACTGAAAGACCAGACAGGGTTGCGTCATTTCTAAAGGAAGGCCATGTAGCCTTATTCGCATATAATGGTTCTATGGCGACAGTAGTTCCTATCACCTTTTTTACTTTGTTTCATACATCAGAAGATATGTACCAAAGATGGGCATACGGTAACTTTATTAGGGTTATAAGATTGTTTTCATGTATTGTTGCATTGGTAACTCCAGGATTTTACATGGCAGTAACAACATTTCATGCAGAAATGATGCCAGCTGATTTAGTAATGGCCACAATTTCTGCTAGAGAGAAGCTACCCTTTCCTGTATTTTTGGAAATAGTGATTATGGAAGTTTCTTTTGAACTTATAAGGGAGGCGGGAGTAAGAATACCTACGGCAGTTGGACCTACTATTGGGATTGTTGGAACTCTTATATTGGGGCAAGCGGCAGTTGAGGCCAATATAATTAGTCCAGTGTTAGTTATAGTAGTTTCCATAACAGGATTGGCCTCTTTTGCTATTCCAGAAATGAATTTAAGTTACATAATTAGAATTGGAAGGTTTATATTTCTATTTGTTGCAGCAATTTCAGGATTTTATGGACTTGGGTTATTAATTCCATTGATACTTGCTTATTTAAGTACCATAGAGTCATTTGGAGTACCTTTCTTTTCACCATATACACCTTATTTTCCATCATCTAAGGACACCGTATTAAGACCAATTATTCATAAGCTAATACGTAGACCATTAGAAACTAGGCCTATTGATGAAGTTAGAGCTAAGGATAGGAGTGACGGATAAGTGTTCAAAGCAACTGATGATAAAATTGGAGTAAGAGAATATCTATCCATTATATTAATTACTTTTATTTCTAAGATTACTGATAGCACGCCGTCGCTTTACTTAAAAGAAGGAATGACTGCAGGGTGGTTAACGCCTCTTATTTCTGGAGCATTTATGTTCTTATCTTTAACCATTATAATGAGTTTACTAAAAAAATATGAAGGGAAAGGGCTTATTGAGTTAGTATATGCTTTACTCGGAAGATTTTTTGGATTTATACTTTCAATACTTATATTGATTACTTTTTTGTTTTTCGCATTTACTAATAGTCGAAGTTATAGTAGTATCTTGACAATTTTATTTTTTCCAAACACTAATATTATAACATCGTACTTTTTCTTAATACTTGCCAGCACCTTGATTGCATTATTAGGGCTTAAAGGTATTGGAAGAGTAGGAAGAATATTAATACCTTACTTTCTTGTAAGTATAGTTAGTATCTTGATTTTATCTAAAAATGAAATGAATATTAGATTTTTATATCCGATTCAAGGGGCAGGAGTAAAAAATCTTTTTACTTCTGGTATATTCCTAAGTTCTACATTAGCAGAGATTGTTTTTTTTATGACCTTTAGACCAATGATAAGAAATTTTAAAGAGTTTAAGATCTCTACAATAATAGGATTTTTGGCGTCAGTAGCAATCATGATGACCTATTTTGCAGTCTATTTAATGTGTTTTGATTATCCGCCAGTAACAATAATTAATTATCCTTTTCAGACCTTGACAAGGATGATTGGGATAAGCAGGTTTTTCACCAATGTTGAAGCCTTTTTCCTTCTTGTTTGGGTAATGATTGCTGTTATTAGGTATGCGATGTATCTTTATACATTAGCCGGAATATTTGCTCAAATAATTAAATCTACAAAGGTTGAACCGCTGATTCCAGCCTTTGCAGTAATAACCTTTATGCTTGGGCTAATACCTGAAAATCATGTAATTACAGTACAAGTGATACGTCTATATAATATTCGTGCTACTTCGGTACTTTTCTTAACGTTCCCAATCTTACTATTAATTTGTGATAGAGTTAGGAGGAACAAAGCAGATGGCTAGGAAAAGATTTATTATATTTTTATTAATATTTAGCATAATATTATCTCTTTATGGGTGCAATGATAAAAAAGAGATAGAAGAGCAGGCTTTTGTTTCTGCAATTGGATTAGATGAAGGGAAAAATAATAATGTAAGTATCACATTTCAAATGGTGAATGCAAATTATGGAAGAACTGCGGGGAAGGCAGGTGGTGGAGGTGGAGATGAACCCAAAACTGAAATTGTAACATTTGATGCTCCAGATATAATTAGTGCTAGGGATTTGGCTAATATTTCTGTTGCTAGAAGAATAACTTTATCTCATGCAAAGATAATAGTAGTAAGTGAAAAGCTAGCAAAAGAAGATAAGTTTTTTCAAATAATAGAATCACCCTTACGTGAAAAAGAGTTGCGAAGGGGAATCGATCTAATAATATCTAAAGAAAAAGCGGCAGATTTTATAAGAAGTAATGACCCTAAACTTGAAAGTCATGTCAATAAATTTTATGATTTCATGACTCAAAGGTGGAAAGAAACAGGATTAGTACCGGTATCAACACTAAATAAATTTATGCAGAGGGTAGAAGAGGGAAAGGGGCTTTTTATAGCTGTATACGGCACTACAAAAAAAGATTTTATTAAAGAAGAAAATGGATATGAAGCAAATTATAAGCCTGGAGAAGTAGATATTATTGGAGGCAATCCAACTCAATTAATTGGATCAGCAGTGTTTAAATCAGGAAAAATGGTGGGAAGTTTAACTGGCCAGGAAACAAGAATAATATCTTTACTCAGACGGAAACCAGATACAAAAACAATGATATTTACTATTCCTGATCCTATTAAGAAGGAATATAGAATTACCATTAGAGTGGTTAAACATGAAAAAACTAAAGTAAATATAGATTTGTCAAAATACAATCCTACAATTACTGTAAAAGTACCTTTGATAATTGAAGTATTGTCAATACCAAGCTTCACTAATTATGTACAGGATTTTAAATTGCAACGTATTCTTAAGGAGCAAATAAAAGATTTCTTTACTCATGAAGCTGAAGTTTTAGTAAGAAAGACAAAGGATCAGTTTGGAGCAGAACCCTTTCTGTGGGAATTAGAGGCGAGAAAGAAATTTTCTACGTATCCTGAGTATAAAGCATATAATTGGCCTGATAAGTATTCTGCATCTGATGTAAAGATAAATTTTGATATTGAAATTAAGAGATTCGGTAAGCAATTGGCGCCACCAGAAGAAATGTCGAAAGAGGATGATATTCAATAATGAAATGGATTATACTGTTATTGTGTCTATATATAACTTACTATACATCAATGCATGCCATAAGTTTAGGTAGACAAAAAAACAAGTTTGGGATGTATTCTGTGCTTTTCCTAAGTGTTTGTACTTTAATTCTTCCAGTTCTTGTGTTGTTTAAGATAATAAAAATACGAATTTGAGTTAATTTAGGTTATAATAAAATAAAAGAGTGGATTAAAATAAGAAAAGGATGAGAGAATTAATGATGAACAAGCTAAATATAGAACAGTTTTTTGAAAAGTATCCCTTTGCAGAAGCTGATATAAGGAAAAATAACATTGATACAGAAGTTCTTGAGCAGATTTATAGCGATTATATATCAGTTAAAGATACATATGAAAGTCAAGCGGATTTTATAGCAAATATACTTAGAACTCATCCCAAAGTGCATTCAGTTAAGTCTAGAGTTAAATATCCTGAAAGACTTATAGAAAAAGTTATTAGAAAGACAGAAGATAGAAAAAATAAGTACAATGATGATTTTCAATTTAGTGTGGATAATTATAAAGAGGAAATAAATGATCTTATAGGAATTAGAGCAATACATATATTTAAACAGGATTGGGAAGAAATCCACAGGTTTATATTAGACACTTGGAAAGTAATTGAGATTACTGCAAATGTAAGAGATGGTGATGACACTAAAAGATTTGAAGAACTTGATATTCAGATTAAGTCTAGAAAATCAGGCTATAGATCTGTTCACTATCTTATAGAATTCTACCCAACAAGCCAAAAAGTTATAGCTGAAATTCAGGTGAGAACTATCTTTGAAGAAGGTTATGGAGAAATAGATCATCAATTAAGATATTCACATAGAGAAATTCCAGAGATATTAGAATCTAACCTGTTACTCTTTAATAGAATTTCAGGAAGTGCTGATGAAATGGCGTCAATGATAAATCTACTAAATAAAAATTTGTGCAAAATGGAAGCGGACTATAAAGAAATGATGGCTAAAAAAGATGAAGAAATTAGAGTTCTTAAAGAAACATTGAAGCTAGGTTAATAAATTAGGGTTGACACAAGAGCAGATACCTAGTAATATAATATTAACAAACTTAATAAAAGGTAATGCATACCCTGTAGAGGGAGTAACTTCTTAATAGATTGAATTCTATTAAGAGCAAGGTCGTCAATTCGGATTTTTCCCGGCTTTGCTAACAATGTTGTTTAGTGAGACTCTATAGCTAGAATAATTCTAGCTATAGAGTCTTTTTTTATTCTTTAGGAACTTATAATTTATTTATATCTGTAGATAGATATGAGTAACGACTTAAAAGATAATGTGATTTAAAGAATAAAAAATAAGAATTTGTCGCCTGCCAGAATTTCTTCACTACGTTCAGAAAAGGCAGATGCGCAAAAAAATCACTGAAGAAAGTCGCTTCAGCGATTTTTTAAGTTGCAACTAATTAATTTGGTTAAATTTACTAATTGATAAATGCTATTTTTATTTAAAATAACATTTAAACAGAGCATGTTTTATAGTTTGCTTGGATTTATAGGAATCATATTACGTTAATTCTAATTATTTTGGAGGTTGATATTTTGATTATTAGCAAAAATATTAAGGATGGGAAGATTAAAGTAAGTAGCGAAGGGAGTAATTCAATGATTACTTTTTATAACAAGTCTATAGATGATTCGATGAAACTTCTAGATGTTAATAAAAGTGGATTAAAAGATGATGAAGTTACTCAAAGAAGAGAAAAGTATGGATATAACGAATTAGAAGAAGGTAAAAAGTTAAGCGCAATAGGTGTGTTTTTAAGTCAATTTAAAGATTTTTTAGTCATAATTCTTTTGGCAGCAGCAATAATATCAGCATTTTTAGGTAAACTAGAAAGTGCTATAGTTATCCTAGTTGTAGTTATAATTAACTCTATACTTGGGACAGTTCAGCATATTAAAGCTGAGAGATCTCTAAGCAGTTTGAAGGCATTGTCATCTCCAATAGCAAAGGTTCTAAGAAATAACACTAGAATTGAAATACCTTCTAGAGAAATAGTTGTTGGAGATATTATTTATCTTGATGCAGGTGATCATATAAGTGCAGATGGTAGGATAATAGAAAATTATAGTTTGCAGGTAAATGAAAGTTCTCTTACGGGAGAATCGGAAAGTGTTTTAAAGCATACAGAGGTAATAAATTCTACAGAGGTAGCTATAGGTGATAGAAAAAATATGGTGTTTTCGGGTAGCTTTGTGACCTATGGTAGAGCAGTGGTACTTGTAACTGATATAGGAATGAACACTGAAATAGGTAGAATAGCAAACCTACTTCAAAATGCTAAGGAAAAAAAGACACCACTTCAAGTAAACTTAGATAACTTCGGTAAAAAACTAGCTATAGTAATACTTGCTATTTCAGCTGTTATTTTAGTTTTAAATGTAATAAGAGGAAACAGCATAATAGACTCCTTTATGTTTGCAGTTTCATTGGCGGTGGCTGCTATACCTGAGGCTTTAAGTTCTATTGTTACTATAGTTTTAGCACTCGGAACTCAAAAGATGGCCAAAGAAAACGCAATTATGAGAAAGCTTCATGCAGTAGAGAGTCTTGGAAGTATATCGGTAATATGTTCTGATAAGACAGGAACCTTGACTCAAAATAAGATGACAGTACAACATGTTTATGTGGATGACAGAGTAATGGAAAAAGATAAGCTTAATAATGAAAATGAATTACAAAAAAAGCTGGTTTTAAGTTCTTTGCTTTGTAATGATGCGGTGACTATTGAGAATAAAGAAATTGGTGATCCTACAGAGGTTGCTTTAGTTAATTTCGGTGAGATATATGGATTTGATGAGTTAGAAATAAGAGACAAGTATAAGAGAATTGCGGAAGTCCCGTTTGACTCAGATAGAAAGCTTATGAGTACTTTAAATGAAGTTAATGATATGAAGATGATGGTGACCAAAGGTGCACTTGATGTACTTTTATCAAGAGCTACAATGATAGAAACCTCAAGAGGAAAAGAAACATTAACAGATGATCATAAAAAAGAGATAGAAAAAATTAATAAGGATTTTTCTTCAAGAGGGTTGAGAGTTCTTTCTTTTGGATACAAAGAGATTACTGATAAAAAAAATATATGGGTAGAAGACGAAAAAGATTTAATATTCCTAGGACTTATATCTATGATGGACCCACCAAGAGAAGAATCGATGAAAGCTGTTGCTGATTGTATTAGTGCCGGCATTAAGCCTGTTATGATAACTGGAGATCACAAGATAACAGCTTCAGCAATAGCAAAGCAAATTGGTATTTTAAAAGATGAATCTGAAGCTATGGAAGGCTATGAATTAGAAAAGCTTTCAGATGAAGAACTTAGAGAAAAGGTTGAAAGTATATCCGTATATGCTAGAGTATCTCCAGAACACAAGATTAGAATAGTAAGAGCTTGGCAAGAAAAAGGAAACATAGTTGCTATGACAGGTGATGGAGTAAATGATGGTCCAGCTTTAAAACAAGCAGATGTAGGTATAGCAATGGGAATAACAGGTACTGAGGTTGCAAAGGATGCCGCAGCTATGGTGCTAGCTGATGATAATTTTTCAACCATAGTAAAATCGATATCTAATGGCAGAAGCATATATGAAAATATAAAAAATTCAATAAAATTCTTATTATCAGGAAATACAGCAGGAATCTTATCGGTACTTTATGCAACACTATTTGCACTGCCGATACCATTTGCTCCAGTGCATTTATTATTCATTAACTTACTAACAGATAGTTTACCTGCTATAGCTATAGGACTTGAACCTCATAATAAAAATATAATGAAACAAAAGCCTAGAAATATTAATGTTCCAATATTAAGTAAAGAGTTTGGGTTAGAAGTTCTTGTAGAAGGTTTGATTATAGCGGTAGTTACAATGATTTCATTTCATATAGGACTTTCAACTGGAGATCACTCAGTAGCTACAGTTATGGCGTTCGCAACACTATGTCTTTCAAGATTATTCCATGGTTTTAACTGCAGAGCGAAACAATCAATATTTAAAATTGGTGTGTTTGCAAATCCCTTTGTATGGTATGCAGTTATATTAGGTGTGGTATTACTTACTTTTGTTCTTACTTTTAAGCCTATAATGGGAGTATTTGAAGTAGTACCTCTTAGTATTTCTCAATATGCTTGGGTTTACGGTTTAGCATTAATACCATTTGCATTAATTCAAACTTATAAACTTTTATTTGTAAAATCAGGTGGTACAGCAGGAGAGAGATTGTAATAAATTAAGGTGCCTCTCATAAAATTTTTTATTTAGGTTATGGAGAAGCACCTTAATTTTATAATTAATTATTAATAAAAATATAAAAAATAATTTGGATTAATGATGATTTTTATACAGTATAAACAAGCATCAAATGGTAAACCTATAAAAGAAGAATAATTTTAAATTTGAAATAAAGGGATTTAATCTTGAAATGGAGGTAAACTAGTAATGGGAACTAAGATTAGTAATACAAGAAAAAAGATGGCTTCCTTAGGATTAAAAAAGAATGAATACGGAGATTACGTATATATAGATCCAAATGATACATTGTCAGAGTTTGTACCAGTAAGAGGTAAGAAAAAAGAAAAATAGGAGATGATGCAAATGGATGATAATGCAATAAAAAAAGTAGCAGATTTGTTAAGTACTTACTCATATAAAGTAGATGCTCTAGTAGATGTCTTAGTAAAAAAAGATTTAATAACTAAGGATGAAATAAATGAATCATTAATGGCAGTAATGGATGATTCTGAGAAAGAGCCTTCAACAGATGAATATGTAATAGAAAAATTAAAAGAAAAGATCATTGTAAGATAAGAAGAATTAGGAACAAATATCAAGGACTATTAATAAAATAAATGTAGGAAACAAGTTGCAGCAGTTACCTGAGAAATGGAGCTGACAGGCATACATTGTTTTTTATAATAAATAAGGCTTTGCAGTCATTGTGTCTGCAGAGCCTTAATTTTTTACTGTCTAGGAAAGTGCAAAATTTTTTGCTATCCAAACCTAGTAATTTCAAGAGCTTAGAACAGTTATTTAGAGTAAACAGTAAAAAATAAAATTTATGTCGCCTGTAAGTTTCCTCATATAAATTCGGAAAGGCAGATGCGCAAAAAAAGTCGCTGAAAAAGGTCGCTTCAGCGACTTTTTTAATGTCCCAATATTGATTGTTTCACATTTTAGTTGGCATTATTTTGAAAAAATACATTTTAAATTATATGAAAATTTAAAAATAAATAAAGAATAAAATATTTAGAAATGAATATTGACAATGTAAGTAAATGAAGGTAACATTTATATGTAATCAAAGTAATTAAATGATAAATGAAGAAACAAATCACGTCTTAATATGTATTTAATTGTGTGATAATATATAATACTTATTATTGATAACTTGTACAATTTGTATCTTAAATAACTAAAGATATTCGATATCTAATATAATTTCTATAAATTATTCAAATCAAAACTTCTAAAATTATCATGTATATTTAATAAAAATACATGATACAGTCATAAATATTCTTTCAAAAATTCTTAAAATAATATTCCAAAACAAAACAAACCAATAGGTATGTCATTTCAACATTTTATACTATGAAGTCAAATCTATCTGCCAATCTAAACGATTACACAACTGAGCATAATATTTAGCCATTATAACTAGAAATGAAATATCTATATTTTATAAATGGTTTAGTACGCCTGAGGAGGTGAAGAAAGCTTTAAATAATTCATTAAATTTTAACCTTTTTTATTAAGCAGCTTTATTTTGCTATTAAAATTGCTAACTAAAATAATTTTTATATTTATTAGGAGGTAAAATGAATGTTCAAAAAGATTTATAAAACAGTATCAATATTTACTGTTCTACTTTTCATGGGATTATTTTTATCTGGTGTGAGTGCTAAGGCAGCAGATTATACAAGCGGTGTAAGTGTATCAGGAACCACTGCTACTATTTGGTTCAAGTCGAATGTAAGTACTACATGGGTAGATGTACACTATAAGATAAATTCAGGAACTCAACAAAACTTTAGAATGACTTATAACAGCGCAGCAGGCAGATATGAGCAAAACGTCACAGTTGCATCAGGAAATGTTATATCTTATGCATTTACTTACAACAATGGGACACCAGCATATGATACAGCATGGGTTGACTATACCGTAGGATCAGGTACTACTAATCCTCCTACAACAAGTGGTTCAATATACTCAATTGCAGCTTCTTCAATACCAACACCGACTGTAAGTGGTGCAGTTAATGTTAAGGTTATGAATGGAACAAATGGAGCATATGCAGATAGTAATATATATTGGGGTGTATTAGGAATAAACCCTGCTACAGGAAAATGGTGTTACTTAGATTTGAATGGTAACTTAGTACCAATATCAAATGCATTAAATGATGCTACAGGTCACTTAACAAAGAACGGCGTTAATTATGCTAATATTTATCACAAAGTAAGTGAAGCAAACTGGGTACAAATGCCTAAGATAACATCAGGAAGAATGTTCTTAAGCGTTGGTTCACCATGTTATATAAAGACTTATGATACAGGTTTTGCAGGTCCTAACGTAGACAATACTACAGATCCAAATAGAGATGTATATTTTGATTTTGTCGAATTTACAGTAAATGATACTGGATATCATGGAAATACAACAAGAGTTGATGGTTTTGGATTCCCAATCCAACACAGATTAGTTAATAAAGCTGGTAACTATGATAAAACTGTTGGTGAACTAGAGTCAGAAACTAGATCAGGAATATTTACAAAATACCAAAGTGAAGTTCCAACAGAATTTAAGTCTTTAGCTACAGTTCAAGCACCATATAGAATTGTTGCCCCAATCCATGGTTCATTTGCAGTAGGTGGAGCAAATGCTAACTACTTTGCAGGATATTCAAGCTATTCAACACAAGATATATTACTAGGAACAAATGGATTACAACAAAATCCTCAAATATGTGCTGCAATAAACAGACATGTATATACTGATACCGCAAATTGGAATAATCCAACTGCATACTATAAAGCTTCTCCAGCAAATTACTATGCTAAATTCTGGCATGATCACAGCATAAATAGTCTTGCATATGGCTTCTGTTATGATGATGTTAATCAACAAGCAGCTTACCTTGAAGTAGGAGATCCTAAAGGATTAATAATCAGAGTTGGCTGGTAAAATAAATCAATTAAATTAAATTTGGAAAAGGCTATTAGCAAAGAAATCATGCTAATAGCCTTTTCAATTTTTATTTTTTCAAATAAAAACTATAAAAATATATTTTTTAAGTGATTACTATATCGTTATATACTCAAAATACGCACTACTTTTTACAGTGCTCCTGAACTTGTACTAATGCTTCCCCGAATCTTTGGAAGTGTACAACTTCTCTTTCTCTTAAGAAATATAGTACGTCAAGTACGTCTTTATCATCGATTAATTGAATTAATCTTTCATAAGCAGCTCTTGCTTTTTGCTCAGCAGCCATATCTTCATGTAAGTCAGCTATTGGATCAGTAGTTGCTTGTATATATGCGCCAGTCCATGGAATACCATTTGGATCAGAAGGGTAGGCAGCTGTGCCATGTACAACATAGTAAGAATCAAAACCTTCAGCTTTTATTTCTTCTGGGGTAGCCTTTCTAGTAAGTTGATAAATCATTGAAGAAACGATTTCTAAATGAGCCAATTCTTCAGTTCCGATATCAGTTAACAATCCTTTTGTTTTCCCAGTAGGCATTGTATATCTTTGGCTTAAGTATCTGATAGAAGCACTAAGTTCGCCATCAGGACCACCTAATTGAGTCATAATAATCTTTGCTGTCTTCAAATCAGGGGTTTTAATATCTACGGGATATTCTAATCTTTTTTCATAATACCACATTCATTATTCCTCCATTAATTTAATTTGCTTCTCTTTCCCATGGCCATGGTTCTGAAACCCATTGATCCCAGCATTCAGCTGGTTCAAGACCAAAGTTGGTTAGAGGACCATAGTTTGATACATATTCTTTTCTTAGTGCTTTAAGTTTTACAGAAAGGTAATTCAATCGTTCTAAAGCATCTTTACAATCAGGATGAGTATCTAGGTAAAGACTAAGATCTACTAAGTAGAAGCCTACTTGTTGAATCATGCAAAGTAATTTCTTTTGTTCCATTAGTACTCCCTCCCATGTTTCTTCTTTTCATAAGGTCTATATAAATCATTGAATATAGTGCCACGTCCAAAAGCGGTCTTTATATCATATAGATCTTTAAATGGTTGAGGTAATACATAAGCTTCTGCATAGTCTAGCTTAAGCTCATCTTTCATCTTAAATACGTCACTCATAAGATATCCTCCAGTAATTAAATTTTTAAATTCGGCTCTGTATTATATAAGTATGTATCTTTAGAGCATAATGACACAGCTTTTTAATTCTATTTAAATTCTGAAAAGCATATAATTATAATTAATAGCTCCGTAGAGTATTTCATGTTGAAGTTAAATAGTTATCCAATCGATGCTTCACTTCATAACAGATTTTATATTTTCAAATTCTATGCTTAGAATCTAGCAGAGTTTTGAAAGTAGTTTAATAATCGAAGTATTGTATCCTTGACTAAAACTTAAATAAAAAAATATGAAAATTATTGTTGACAACCTATTTTTTAGTAATTATAATAAGAACAAGCAATTGAAACTAAATAAAGATCTTATCGAGAGTGGTGGAGGGATAGGCCCTGTGAAGCCCAGCAACCAGTATTTCATTATACATGGTGCTAAGTCCAACAGCGTTAGCTGAGAGATAAGTATGTGTGTTTATCATACCTCTTTCTCAGTAAAGAGGTTTTTTATTTTACATGATATAATAATTAAATATTTAATATTTCTTATCAAGAGAGGTTGAGGGACTGGCCCTACGAAACCTCGGCAACCTTCAGATCCATTTATCTGAAAAGGTGCCAAATCCTGCTTTAGGATCATTACCTAAAGAAAGATGAGAGATGGTAGAGTTTTGTGGTTAATTATACCTTCTTTCGTCATACATTTTTGAGAAAGGAGGTATTTTTGTTTTATTCTCTAGGAATTAAAGAGCCAATATTAATGAAATTATTTGATTTTAATATATACAAAACAATTATTTAATTGAAATTTAGTATTTGTCATTATAGAAAATAAATCATTTAGAATGAGGAGAGATTAATATGAGTGAAGAAAGAAGTTTAAAATTTGATACATTACAGGTACATGCAGGTCAAGAAGCAGATCCAACAACAGGATCAAGAGCAGTTCCAATATATCAGACAACATCATATGTATTTAACAGTGTTGAACATGGGGCTAATCTGTTTGGATTAAAAGAAACTGGAAATATATATACTAGAATAATGAATCCAACTACAGATGTTTTTGAAAAGAGAATAGCAGCACTAGAGGGTGGAATAGCAGCACTTGCAGTTGCATCAGGTTCAGCGGCTATAACATATGCTATTATAAACATTGCTGAAGCAGGTGATGAAATAGTTGCGGCTAGTACATTATACGGAGGAACATACAATTTATTTGGAGCTACCCTTCCTAGATATGGTATAAAGACAGTGTTTGTAAATCCAGATGATCCAGAAAACTTTAGAAATGCGATTACAGAAAAAACAAAAGCACTTTATATTGAAAGTATAGGTAACCCTGGAATAAACCTTGTTGATATAGAAGCTGTTGCAGCTGTTGCTCATGAAAATGGAATTCCACTAATCGTTGATAATACTTTTGGTACACCATATCTAATAAGACCAATCGAGTTTGGAGCTGATATAGTAGTACATTCTGCTACTAAGTTTATAGGTGGACATGGAACTTCAATCGGAGGAGTAATAATAGATGCTGGAAAGTTTGATTGGGTAGCAAGTGGGAAATTTAAAGGTCTTACAGAGCCGGACGAAAGCTATCATGGTATAAGGTTCGCACAAGATGTAGGAGCTGCTGCTTATGTTACTAAAGCTAGGGTTCAATTGTTGAGAGATACTGGAGCTGCAATAAGCCCATTTAACTCTTTCTTATTCATTCAAGGACTTGAAACATTATCTTTAAGAGTTGAAAGACATGTTTCTAATACTAAGAAGATAGTAGAATTTTTAAGCAAACATCCTCTAGTTTCTTGGGTTAGCTATCCAGGATTAGAAGGAAACAAATATAATGAGCTTGCTAAAAAGTACTTCCCTAAGGGAGCAGGGTCAATATTTACTTTTGGTATAAAAGGTGGAACTGAAGAAGGAAAGATTTTTATTGAAAGTCTTAAAATCTTCTCACATCTTGCAAATGTTGCAGATGCTAAATCATTAGTAATACATCCAGCTAGTACAACACATGCTCAATTAAATGAAGAACAACAATTTTCTGCAGGAGTAACTCCAGATCTAATAAGGTTATCTATCGGAATTGAAGATGCAGATGATTTAATATATGATTTAGACCAAGCCTTAAATAAGATAGTTAAATAGCATAATTTCAAGATCAACATTAATTATAGATAAATAATTTTGCCTCCTAAGATATTAATCTTATATAAATGTATTACTTCTTGAAGAATTTTTTAAAAATTCGTTCCTTAGATATGAGGGGAGTCAAATGTATTTGAGGACTAGAAGTGGTATGGAATTAACCTATTGATGATAAGAAACTACACCTTAAGCATCAATAGGTTAATTTATTTTAAAGATTGATTCTACACATGTGAAAATGAATGTTGCCATGAATGTACGTATTCATCTAAAACTTTGTGTAGTACTTCACCTATTCGTGAGTAAGACTCATCGCTTAGATTAGCAAGTGAAATTCTAATGGACCATTCAGGACCGTGAAAGCCACTTCCACTTAAAAGTACTATAGAAGATTCTTCAGCTAAACGGAACAAAATATCTATTGGTTTATGATTTTTTTGAAGGTATTCGGCAAACTCATCTCCGTAATAATGACAAGCCCACTCTAATAAATCGAATTCTGTGTAATAGGCAGCATCATAAGGATCTTTTCTAAGGTCAAGACCTAAGCCATCAAAAAGTAGTTTTTGGCGTCTGTGGCATATATCAATTGTTTGTTGTTTATACACATTTTTATCATCTAACAAGGAAAATGCACAGAAAAATGCCATTTGAACCTGTTGAGGTGTAGAAAGCCCAGCTGTATGATTCAGTGCCACTTGCCTACTGTCAGCAACTATTCTGTCAATGAATAGGACATTATCTGGATCAGAAGATAAATCTCCGTATCTTTGTCTAAGTTCTTCTTTTATAAATTCTGGATGCATTCTTAATAGCTTATCAAAAACATTTCTTTCATGTAATGCTATGGTTCCTAGCCTCCAGCCAGTTACTCCAAAATATTTAGAAAACGAATAAACACCAATGGTGTTATAAGGCAAGTCAGCCATTAATGAACGGAATTTAGGAACAAAAGTACTATATACATCATCAGATATAATCATAAGATTAGGATTATGATTATTCACAATGTCCATTATCACTTTAACTGATTCATTTTTAATAGCCACTGAAGGTGGGTTACTAGGGTTAACTACAAACAAGGCTTTTATGGATTTATCTTTCAGTTTTTCTAGTTCATCCTTAGGGTATTGCCATGTATGTGTGCCGTCTTCAGTAAGTTCTGTAGCTCTTATTTTAATAACCTCAAAATTATATCTAGGCAAAAGTGGAATCTCCAAATATGGAGTAAAGATCGGTGTCATTAAAGCTATTTTATCACCTCTTGCCAACAGTTCATTTGCTATAAGAGAATCAAATATATAACACATAGCAGCAGTCGCACCTTCTACAGCGAAGATGTTAAATATGCCTTCTGGTGGCTTATTATAACACATCTCTTGAACTAAATAGGAGTTAACAATCTGTTCAATATGAACAAGCATTCTGTCTGGTGAAGGGTAGTTATCACCTATTATTCCATCAGCAAGTTCTTGAACCCAGCTATCTGGATCAAATCCTTTTTCAACTATGCCATAATCTATAATTCGTTTTAATAGATCTATTCCTGGTAAGGTTGAATTAGATTTTACATAATTGTAAAAACGATCTGCAATTCCTTGACGTCTAGGCATTCCAGCTAGATCACCTTCACACCAAGTATTTCTTGTTTCTTGAACAGCAAATAATCCAAAGGTGAAAAATGCTTCTCTAGGAGTAGCAGCAGTCCAGTTTGGATTACCTCTTCCTGCATCTAATAGTGTATGAGCACTTTTTTCCTTTTGTCCGTTTGCTAAGCTGATAAGTCTGTTTTTAAATTCAAAAGGACTAATTTTTCCATAAATTCTTTCTAGTTCCTCTCTTTGTACATTAAAATTATCCATGTATATCACCTCTAATTTTTCTGTGATTTTTATATATTCATATGCACTTTTATAGATGGTTCACTTCGACCTTTTGAGTAACTAAAAGTCTAAAAATCTCTATGTTTATAATTACCGATAAATATAAATATTATTTATTAAATGTAAGTGGCAGATTTTTTATATGATTATTAAGGTATTTGTAAAGCTTGATAAGTATATATATTATTCGGAAAATTATGAAAATTTTAATTGCAAAAAAATTATATAAGGTAAATAATAAGAATAATAAGAAGAATAATATAAATTTAAGGTGGTGCTTTTAGTATGAAACAACATTTAATAGGAAAACAGTTAAAAGAAATTGGTTATGACGATAGGATAAAGCTTCTTTCCTTAGTCACAGGACTTACAAGAGAGTACTTAGCAGATGAATACAAAAGAGATGATAAGCATGAAGATGATTTGCTTTTGAAATATGGATATGACGTAAAAGTAGGAGAGCTTATCGAAATTATTCAGGATTATACTGGACAGTTTCCAGCGCCTACTCTAAATAATCAACAGTATGAAGTTGTTGTAAGTTTGAAAAATAATAACGGAGAAGTAATTGAAGCAAAATCCGGTCTGCAAGAAACTTATTGTGATGCGCTGTATGAAATAGTAAAGTTTTTATTGAATAATAATTATATTGATTTACTATAGTCTAATAGCTCACTCATATAGCATCTCCAGTATAAGCAATTAATTTCAATAATTCTCCTAAACAAGCCCTATAAATAAAAGGTTCCTTTACTAAAACTCAATTTATATCTGATAGAAAATTCTAAAGGTATAAATTAATATAGATGAACCACTTCATAACTAAATTTATATTTTCAAATTCTCCTCTAAGAAAATAGAGGAGTTTTGAAAATATATTTCGGATTGAAGTGGTTCATCTTTATAGAGTTCCTAATTCAACTATTAATTTATACATGCCCGAAAATCCCCAGAAACCGGGATTTTCGAACAAGTATAAATTAAGTTTCGATATAGGAACTCTTTAGTTTAAGTTGGAACCCTATGAATGGTCAAAAATTAGTTGTTTATTATCGATATACAAACTGGATTAGGCACACTTAAATCACATTCAAGCTTTTCTAATAAGCCAGTATCAGCGTTTGATTTATATAAAATTATTGAATTTGTGTTTTGATTAGCTGCTATTAAGAAATTTCCACTTGGATCAAAGGAAAAATCTCTTGGGCCTTCTCCAAAGGTTGATATATAATCAACAAAAGTAAGTAAGCCTGAGCGGCCATCAATTGCAAAAATAGAGATGGTGTCGCTACCTCTATTTGAAGTATATAAAAACTTTCCATTAGGACAAATTCTTATTGCTGCACCAAGATTATGTCCTTCGTAATCTTTTGGAAGAGAGTTAATTGTCTGTAGCTTTGTTATAACTAGTTCATTATCTTCATAGCTGTATACATCCACATTAGCATTAAGTTCATTTATAACATAAAAGAAGTTAAATTCCTTGTGAAATATTAGATGACGTGGACCAGAACCAGGTTCCGATTGTATAACTTTTTTGTTGTGCTCGTCCAATACACCAGTATTTTTATCAAATGGATAAAAGGTTATAGTGTCTCTTCCAAGATCAACAACTGCTAGATGTTTTTCACTAGGAGTAAGATAGCAATAATGAACATGAGGTTTTTCTTGACGATCAGCAACTATCCCAGAGCCATCCCCAGTATGTTTGATAACTGATGTAGGGGTTGAGAGAGTACCGTCCTCTTTTATAGGAAGTACTGTTATAGTAGCTTCATGATAATTTCCAGCAAAGACATATTTATAGTCGTTATCAAAGGAAAGATGACAAGGGGATTTTCCTTCATCCAAAAAAGTATTTAATTCAGTAAGAGTAGCATCATTGTTCATCTTGAAAGCTCTAACTCCACCGAAATCTTGTTGTTTCAACACAGCGTATAATAGATTTCTTTCTTTGCAAGTAATGACGTATGTAGGGTGTGCAAGTGTAGCAACTGGCTGTAGATTGCTTATTTGATGATTTTTATGATCGAATTCAAAGGAATATATTCCTTTACTATCACCATATGTGTACGTGCCTACATAAACTAGTGACTTATCATTGTTTATACTCATGCAATTAACCTCCAAATGTTATCTCAATATAGATTATGAGATTATTAAGAATTTATAATAAATTGTTTTAGTTAAATTATACCTTAGTATAAATAGGTAGGTAAATGTATTATTTACTCTACCTATTTTCTAAAACAGAAAATTTATCCTAAAAATTCTGGAGTTTCTTGATAATCTGAGCGAATGGCCTTTTGTACTATAGTGAATTCCACATTATCACTAATATCATCTACAGAAAATTCGTATATTGTTCCACAATTTTTACAGTGTAGAAAGTCTTTTTCTTTAACTTTTTTTCTATCATCAAACATAAAAGGTGTTTCTTCTGCTCTTCTAATTGATCTATCAGAACTTGAACTGCTTATATCGTATGTATAAACATATGTAGCTTCACGTTTAATTTCTAAATTATTGCTAGAGCACTTTTGACATTTTAAGTTATTATCCATACTCATAATAAAATTCCTTTCTATATCTATAACTTATCTATATTTATTATTGCTTTATAAAGTAATTTTTAAACAAATATATAATATTTGATTAATTCAGCTATCAGTGTGGAATTATATAATATAATTGCAATTTTTATTGCAATTAGTAAGGTAATTTGGTAAATTGTTCAATATAAATATAAATATAGATTGGTATCATATTTTTTTTAGGGGGATTTATGAATAAATTATATTATTTGCTTATTTTTATACCAATTTCTTTTTTATCAAAAGAAGTTTTTCATCTAAGTCCAATACTAACTTTTATATTTACAGCCTTAGCAATAATACCGCTAGCTGGACTTATGGGAGAGGCAACAGAGGAGTTGTCGGTATATCTTGGATCAAGACTGGGAGGATTTCTAAATGCTACTTTTGGAAATGCTACTGAGTTAATACTTGCTATATTTTCGCTTAAGGCAGGATTGTTAGAAGTAGTTAAAGCATCTATCGCAGGATCAATAATAGGAAATATTTTACTGGTACTTGGAGCAAGCATGTTTATTGGAGGAACTAAGTTTAAGGTGCAAAAATTCTCCAAAAACAGTATTAATTTTTCATTGAGTATGCTTACCTTCGCAATAATAGGCGTAATAATACCTGCAGCATTTACAGATAATATAACTGTAGCTGATGTTAATCCTATGAAATATGAGAATCTCAGTGTTTTAATAGCAGTTATAATGCTGCTTATATATATAAGCAGTTTGTACTTTTCGTTTTTTACACACAAAGATATATTTGGAACTGAGCATGAAGCTCTTACAGGAAAATGGAGCAAGAAAAAAAGCATAATGGTATTGGTAGTTGCAACTATATTTGTTGCTTTTGAAAGTGAGTTTCTTGTATCAAGTATAGAACCGATGACGGAACAACTACATTTAAGTAATTTATTTGTTGGACTTATAATACTTCCTATAATAGGAAATGCAGCGGAGCATTCAACTGCTATAGTTACGGCTCTAAAGAACAAGATGGATATATCAGTAGAGATAGCTATCGGATCAAGCCTACAAATAATCCTTTTTGTCGCTCCGGTGTTAGTACTATTGAGCTTAGTATTCACACCTATGGCTTTAATTTTCAATAAATATGAATTGATTTCTCTAGTGTTAGCCGTTATAATTGCAAATAAGGTTGCTTATGATGGAGAGTCTAACTGGCTTGAAGGACTTCAATTGATGAGTGTGTACTTAATAGTTGCAGTGGCATGTTTTATAGTGGGATAATAAAATATAGATTAGCTTATAAAGTGGTATATCTTGAGGTATACCACTTTAGTGTTAAAATACTATATAGAGAAAAAGTAAGTGATGTACTTATTTATAGAATAAACTTAAAATAGAACTAAAGAGGTGATAGAAATGGCAAAAGTAAATGCTAGAAACAATGATTTTTTGAATACTGCAAAAACAAAAGCATCTCCAAAGATATACTCAATCTTAGTTGATTTGGTTAATGATGGCAATGAAGAGCTTGCTGAGCTAGTTTTGAAAATAGATTATCTTTTGCAATATTCAAGTTCATGTATAAAGGACAAAGATTGGGATGAGGCAAGAGAAAGTCTTGATAAAGCTAAAAGTAGAATAGAAAAGTTAGAGGAAAGTAATACAGATACAGAGTATCTTAGATACCTCTATGAAGGCATAGAAAGTAAATGCAAAAAATAGGTGTTGTTAAACATAGCCTAAAAATAAAACTCTAACATCAGAGTAATAATTCTATCCTCTGGAACATATAGATAAACAACTTGAATTATTAATAAATATTTGTGTGCCAGGGGGAGATATTATGCCTGATAAGGGAAAGAGCAAGAGTGGTTCAACAAAAAATAACGGTAAGAAGCAAGATACTAAGAAAAATCCAAAGAAAAAGTAATCGTTTATAAACTAATAGTTTTACTTTTATTAAAGAGTAAACAAACCAGCAGATATGCTGGTTTTTTCATATTAACTGAAATTAAGGTGCTCATACTTCCGATGCTTTGATGAGTTTCGTGAAGAATTAATACAACTTTTTCTGATAAAATGGCTAAAATTTTATAACTCACTGCGTTCGGACAATAAAATTTCTTAACGCTATTTTATCTCCAAAAGTTGTTTAATTCTAATCACTTACTCATATAGCATCTCTAGTATAAGCACCTTAATTTCTAAAATAATATAAAATAATGTTAGTATTTTTAATTATCTCAAAGTAAAATAGCTAAAACTGTATAACTCACTTCGTTCGGACAATAAAATTTATTAACGCTGTTTCACTTACAAAAATCATTTAATTCTAATAGCTCGCGCATAGAGCGTCTCCTGTATAACCAATTAATTTCAAAGGCATATTAAAAAAGCTAGTAATAGTGGAAAAGAAGCGATATTGCCAATAATGTTTCGATTAACTTCGTAGAGAAATACCTGGATAAAACAGTACATTGAAAACAGGATTAATGTGTATTATAATACTTAACAAAACTAAAGATGTACCATAATTAGAAAAGTATGTTCAAGGCTTATGAGAGCTGAGTGTAGGCTTAGAAAATAAAAATTCTATTATGAAGTGGTATGTCAATATATACGGAAAGGTAGATATACGAAGATGACAAAGGATCCAAAGGATACAAGAGTGGTTGTGGGTATGTCAGGTGGAGTAGATTCTTCTGTTGCAGCGCTGTTACTAAAAAAGCAAGGCTACGAGGTTATCGGGGTTTTTATGAAAAACTGGGATGAAGAAGATGAAAGTGGTGTATGTACAGCAGTAGATGATTATGATGATGTTAGAAGAGTGTGTCAGAAACTTGAAATACCTTACTATACAGTTAATTTTGTAAGAGAGTATTGGAATAAAGTGTTTCAATATTTCTTGTCTGAATATAAAAAAGGAAGGACACCCAATCCTGATGTAATGTGTAATAAGGAGATAAAGTTCAAAGCTTTCCTTGAATTTGCTATGAAGGTAGGAGCGGACTATATTGCAATGGGTCACTATGCTCAAGTTGATTTTAAAGATGGAGAATATAGATTACTTAGGGGAAATGATTCCAATAAAGATCAAACATATTTTCTTTGTGAACTTAATCAATATCAATTGTCTAAAAGTATGTTTCCTATAGGACATCTTAATAAATCAGAAGTAAGAAAAATAGCTAAGGAAAATGGACTCGCTACTGCAGATAAAAAAGATAGTACTGGAGTATGCTTTATAGGAGAGCGTGATTTTGATAAGTTCTTAGATAATTATCTCCCTGCTAAGAGTGGAAAGATTATGACTTTTGATGGAGAGATAAAAGGAGAACATTTCGGATTAATGCATTATACCTTAGGGCAGAGAAAAGGGCTAGGAATAGGTGGAGAAGGAGAGCCTTGGTTTGTGGCTGAAAAAGATCTACAAAACAATATCTTATATGTAGTTCAAGGGGAGAAAAATCCTAAGTTATATTCATATGGACTTATGGCTACTGATATTAATTGGATAAGCGATAAAGCAAAATTAGATAGTTTTAGGTGTACAGCCAAGTTTAGGTATAGACAAAAGGATCAAGATGTAACAGTTTATATAAAAGAAAATGATTGTTGTGTAGTGGAATTTAACGAACCACAGAAGGCTATAACACCAGGTCAAGTTGTTGTGTTCTATGATGAAGATAAATGTCTTGGTGGAGGAATAATAGATAATACCTTCAAAAATGAAGAGGAATTGAAAAGATATATTTAGTATTAATAAAAAGAAGGTGTTTATCCCATAAAGACACCTTCTTTTTTGACTATTAAAATTATTATGTGTTAAGTTGAAAGTTATATGCATGTAAAATGTAACTAAAAGTGTGCTGGATAGGTTTGTTAAAGTAACAGATATAATGGACCTTTTAATAGTATTTTATTTATAACAAAAAAATAATAGCACTTGAAGTTTAAGGAACTAATAAGGTAAAATAAATGTATATTTATGTTGAAATATGATAAAAGATGCAGAGGATAATCTTACAGCATTTGTAGGAGGGATCTATATTAGTAAGGGCATTATAAAAAAATTAATAAACTTTATTATTATCTTTATAGTATGTGTATCAATGGACATTACTAAAGCTAGCGCAATTGAAAGCGATACGAAATTCAAAAGAGTTGAAACTGAAAATGGATTATCTCAAACATCTGCTCAAATTATTATTCAAGATTCAAAAGGATATATGTGGATAGGGACATCTGATGGTGCTAATAGATATGATGGACATCAATATAAGACCTATAAATATGAATTGGACACTAAGAACAGTCTTACTTCAAATAACGTAGATGATATTGTTGAAGATAACAATGGATTAATATGGTTAGCTACTAGCAAGGGATTAAACAAGCTTGATCCCAGTACTGAAAAGATAACAAGGTATACAAGTGATGAGAATAATGTCAATACTTTATCCAGTAGTAATGTATGGGCTCTTTTAAAGGATAGGGATGGCAATATATGGGTTGGAACAACAGCAGGGCTGGATATATATAATAAGGCTACAGATAGTTTCTATAGGTATAACAATAATCCAAAGGATGATAATAGTTTAAGTAATAATTTTATAACATGTTTGTTTCAAGATTTGGATGGATTGATATGGATAGGAACTAAAAATGGACTTAATAGTTATGATCCTTCTAAAAAACAATTTACAAGATATTTTAGTAACGAAAATTCAGATGGAAGCAATAATAATTATATAACAAAGATATGCGAAGATAGTAGTGGAAATATATGGGTAGGTACAAATGGTAGCGGACTAAGAAAATACAACAAGTATAAGAATACCTATGTAGAGTATAGAAATAAAGTTGAGGATAAAAGTTCAATTCCATCAAATAGTATCCAAGCCTTATATAAGGATTCCTTAGGAAGCTTATGGATAGGAACAAATAATGGCTTGAGTAAATACGATAGCGTTACAAATAAGTTTGTTAACTATAAAAACAAGTACTATGATCCAAAGAGCCTCGTAAATGATGATGTCGTAAGTATATATCAAGATAGATCAGGACTTATTTGGGTAGGAACCAATAAAGGAATAAGTACTTTTCAGACTTATGTGAATTTTAAAAATTATTCTATGAACCCTGCAGAAAAAAATGGCTTAAGTGATGATATGATAAGCGGTGTATATGAAGATAATGAAGGAATGCTTTGGATTGGAACAAATTCTGGAACTCTAAATATGGTTAATAGATCTACTGGTGAGGTTAAGTACTATGAAAATGGGTCTAACTCTAAAATAACAAGTTTAAGTGGAGATTCTGAGGGCCATATTTGGGTATCTACTGAAAATGGGTTGTATGATTTCAACAAAAATACTAAAGAGTTTAAATTATATACTACTAGTGGTAAGAATGATAAAACTGAAAATACTTCTATTGCAGATAAAAATGTTAAGTTTACATATGAAGATAAGAGTGGAATTCTTTGGATCTGTACTAGAGATGGCTTGGATTCTTTAGACATAAGAAGTGGGCAAGTTACTCATTATAAAGATCTATTTAAGCAGAATGGTGTAACCGATAGCTTTATTTCGTACATATATGAAGATAGTGAAGGTGTAATGTGGGTTGGCTGTGGTCTAGATGGTGGACTTATAAGATTTGATAGAAAATCAAATAAGATAAAGATATACAGAAATAATAGCAATGATAAAAATTCTCTTACTTCTAATAGCGTAAAATCTATAGCAGAGGATAAGCTAGGCAACATATGGATTGCTACGAATCATGGGTTAAATAAACTAAATAAGGAAAAAGAGCAATTTGAAAGATATACAGAAAAGGACGGACTTGTTAACAACTATTTGTACGGTGTTTTAATAGATGAATATAATAATCCATGGGTAAGCACTAATGGAGGAATTTCAAAGTTTGACGTAAATAAAAATACCTTTATAAATTATGATGAATCAGATGGACTTCAAGGGAACGAGTTTAATGAATATTCTTTTTATAAAAGTTTTTCTGGAGAAATGTTTTTTGGAGGTATAAATGGATTAAATAGTTTTTATCCTTCGGAAATCATTCAAACAGGATATACACCAACTGTTTCCATACAGAAGCTTAAAGTTTTCAATAACGATATTAATATTGAGAATGAAGTGCAACTTAAGTATAATGAAAACTACTTTACTTTTAATTTCTTTGTTACTGACTACAAGAATACAAATAAAAATGAATATGCCTATATGTTAGAAGGCGTGGATAAGGATTGGGTTTATTCATCCAACAGAAACATAGCGTCATATACTAATATAAATAGTGGTACTTATGTATTTAAAGTAAAAGGGAAAAATAGTAGTGGAGTTTGGAGTAAGCCTGTCAGTGTAAAAATTATAATAAGTAAACCACCATGGAAATCAATTTATGCTTATTTGATATATGCGCTTATATTGGCAGCTATTATATATTTCATATGGAATTATGTAAATATCTTGGAGAACTTGGTTAAACAAAGAACTTCGGAGCTTAAAAGTAAATTTGAAGAAAATGAGCAATTATATGCGAAATTAATCGACAATGAAAAATTTAAAAATAATTACTTTATTAATTTATCTCATGAATTAAGGACTCCGTTAAATGTTATTCTTTCAGCAGTCCAATTGGTAAACAACTATGATGAGGAACAGAATCGGATAAGTAGATATAAACTTAAAAGCTATATGGATATTGTGGATAGAAATTCTAATAGATTATTAAAGGTTATTAATGATTTAATAGACTCATCAAAAATAGAAGCTGGGCAATATAAGCTTAGATTTATTGAGACTGATATAATTAATGTAGTTGAAGAAACAGCACTTTCAATGAAAGAATATATTGAAAATAACGGATTGGAGCTTATAATTGATCCAGATATTGAGGAGAAAAAGATTGAATGTGCTCCTACAGAAATTGAAAGATGTGTTATAAATCTTCTTTCCAATGCTGTTAAATTTACAAATAAAGGTGGGCGGATTACGGTTTTAATAAATGACTTAGGTGAGGATGTAAGAATAACCGTAAAAGACACAGGAATTGGTATATCACAAGAAGATCAAGACATGATATTCCAAAGATTTAGCCAAGTAGATAATAATTCTATGACTAATAAAATGGGAAGTGGAATTGGTTTGACTTTAGTGAAAAATTTGGTTGATTTACACAATGGAACAATAAGAGTGAGAAGTAAATTAAACGAAGGTAGCGAATTTATAATGACATTACCAACAAAAGTAGTATAGAATATATAGATGATTCCTAATGACCATATTTAGTTATTAGGAATCATCTATTTAAAAAAACTATTCATAGAATTTGTTATCATTTACTATAACAAATTTAGTTTTTGATTATAAAATATTATTATAATCAATTGTATTTTAGAAATAATAATTATGTTATTCCGGATAGAATTAATCGAGATCTAGAAAGATTGTTTATAGTAAGATAGTAGGGCGATACTATCAGAGTATGGATATATTGATAGAAATATATAGTTATTAATATTTATAAATGAACATAAAGAGACATTCATAGAAATTAAAATGCAAATTAAATTAGGAAGTTGTACATCTGTAGTTGATTATATTATTTTAAATTTTGTATAATATATATAGAATATATACAATAGGCATATATATAGGTTTTTATACATCAGTAATGTGCTTTGTTAATATTTTAAGCTTCTATAGGGTTTCCAGCTCAACTATTAATTTATACATGCTAAAAGTCATATGTACGTAATTTTCGAACAAGTATAAATTAAGTTTCGACACAGGAGCCCTTTATCAAGAATGATATTAATATATAAATTTAGTTATGAAGTGGTTAGTTTAAAGATATACCAGTTCAAAACGAAATCTATTTTTGAAACTCTCACGGCTTCTGGTAAGAGGATTTAAAAATATAAGTTTTGTTACGAATTGGTACATCCATAAAGAATAAAAACATAAGAATGTAGGATGGGTGATTTTGTGAAAGTTTCAACTAAAGGAAGATATGGATTAAAAGCATTAATAGATTTAGCTATTAACTCAGGAGAAGAAACTGTTACTATTAAGAGTATTTCAGAGAGACAAAATATATCAGAAGGATATCTTGAACAAATATTTTGTGTGCTTAGAAGAAGTGGCTTAGTAATTGGCAGAAAGGGTGCGCAAGGAGGATACTCTTTACCTAAGTCTCCTAGTGAGATAACGGTAGGAGAGATACTAAGGATTCTAGAAGGTAGTTTGGTTTTAGTAGATATAAATCATGATAAGGATATAGATAGTTTAGATAAGTGTATAAATGATAATCTTTGGGATATGATAAATAAGAAAATAAATGATTATTTTGATTCAATAACCCTTGAAGATTTGGTTAATAAGTACAAAGATAGTACTGATAGCATCGTATACTTTATTTAAGAGAGTATTAAAGGGCTTTATTATTGAATAAAGTCCTTTAATTTTATCTAAATACACTAGATTAGTTATTTTGGTTATACTAATCTAGTGTATTTAATTTGGGCTTATCTATAAAGAGTTCATATGTCGAAACTTAATTTATACTTATTCGAAAATTACGGCTTCTGGGAATTTTCGGACATGTATAAATTAATAGTTGAGCTAGGAACTCTATAACATAAATTTTGATGCAAATATAATAAAGATTTAATAGTATATTAAGATTGATTTGCTATAATAAGAATAATAGAGATGTTTTAGAATTTTCAATAAATTTATATAAATATTTTGAACACTAGGAAGGAGTAAAGGTTAAATGGATGATAAAATAGTAGATTTTAATGAGCTCAAAAATAAAGCGAAGGATAAGGATGTAGATAAGTTCGAAGATTATATCTACGGTCTGTATTACTCGGTAGCTCAAGGTACACTATCTATGGCTGATTTTACTACAAAAATAATGAAGTATATGGAAGAGAATAATATTTCACAAGAAAAATTCTTTAATATGCAAAAGAAGCTTATGGAGAGATATGGATTTGATTCTAGCTTTTTAGAAAACCAAGCTAAAATCTTAGGTATTAATCCTAATTCTGTTGGAAACTTGGGGGCAGGTCAAAATTATGAAGCTATGAGAAAAACTATTAGTTTTACTGAAAAATATAAAGGTAAAACAATTCCTAAAAGTGTACTTACTTACAGAGTTAGTAATAAGGTAAATGAGTTAGAGCTAATATTGGAAGGCGATAGTGTCATATTAAAAAGTAATAAGAAGATTGATCTTCAAGATGTAGAATTAAACGAATTTTTATGTTCATATAAGAAACTTCAAGATGATAAAAATTTAAAGATATCTATTTGTGAGAACGTGGGAGAGTATGAATATTAATTATTGTAAGGAGCATGATAAAATGTTTTTATGTTTTTAAGAATTATGCGCAATATATGCAAGTTTATAAAAATATATTACAAAATGACTCTACAAGTGTGATTTTTTAGAGTAGATTACAAAAATATACTTTTCATGAAAAAATATAGTGTAAATCAGTGTTTTAGTGTTGAAATTTACAAGATAATATGCTATATTTTTTTCAGTTATAATAATATCCAATTATGAATAATTATAACTAAGGATGAATAAGTTTGAAATTAATTTATTTATCTGTTAATAAATAAAACTTCTTTTTTGGCAGTGAAGCCAATAAGGGGGTTTTCTTTTTTCTAAATTTAAAAATTAATAAAAAAGGAGTTGTTAAGGTGTGACAGAGGATGTTTTTCTTCAATTGTCTAATGTTAGTAAAAGCTTTGATAGAGGTGAAAATGTTATAAATGATTTGAACCTTGATATTAGGAAGGGTGAATTTTTAACTTTACTCGGTCCTAGTGGTTGTGGTAAAACTACTACACTAAGAATGATTGCTGGTTTTGAATCACCAAGTGCTGGAGATATTGTAATTGATGGAGATAATATGACAGATAAATCTCCACATGAGAGATGTGTAAATACAGTATTTCAAAACTACGCATTGTTTCCACATATGAATATTTTTGATAACATAGCCTTTGGGTTAAAAATGAAGAAAGTTTCAAAGAGTGATATTAAGAGTAAAGTAGCTGAAATGCTGGCCATGGTTCAACTAGAAGGCTTTGAGTATAGAATGCCTTCGCAGTTAAGTGGGGGGCAGATGCAGCGTGTTGCTATAGCTAGAGCAGTAGTAAACAATCCTAAAGTTTTACTCTTGGATGAACCATTAGGCGCGTTAGATTTAAAGCTTAGAAAGCAGATGCAATTGGAACTCAAGCATCTTCAGAAGCAGCTTGGAATAACTTTTGTTTTTGTAACTCATGATCAAGAAGAGGCATTAACTATGTCCGATAGAATTGTGGTTATGAATAAAGGTATTATTGAACAAATAGGAACTCCAGAAGAACTTTATGAGAATCCTAAAACAAGATTCGTAGCTGATTTTTTAGGTGAAACTAATCTTTTAGATGGAGAAGCTATAAAAATTAAGGAAACTGAGGTTCTGCTTAACCTTGAACAAGAGCAAGATATAATAAGGATTCCGAATAAAAGTTATGAAATAGGTGATAAATTTACTGTTTCAATCAGACCTGAAAGGATAAAGATAAAGGAAAATCCAGAAGAAAATGATGTATGGCTTCAGTGCAAATTTAAGGAGAGAATTTACATAGGTTCAAGTGTGAAAACAGTGGTACTACTAAAAAATGGAAAAGAAATAGTAGTAAATGAACCCATAGGTCATGACTATAAGTTTAAGGATTTGAGTAAGGATATATTTGTAACTTGGAATCCACAAAATACAGTAGTTATAAAAGCGTAAGAGGTGATTATATTGAAAAAGAAAATTTTTAAAGATAATCTCTTAGCGAAGCTTACAACTACAGCTCCTATAGCATTATGGATGTTAGGTTTTTTCTTAATTCCATTAGTACTTATTGTTATAGTAAGCTTTTGTATTAGAGGTGAAGTAGGAGATGTAGTTTATTCTTTCACTGGTGATAATTATAAGAGACTTATAAATACTTTGTATATAACTATATTTTTTAAATCTCTACTTATTGCAATTGGAACAACAGTAATCTGCTTAATATTTGGATATCCATTTGCATTTATAATTGCAAGAGCAAATAAAGCTATAAAACCAATATTGCTGCTATTAATAATACTTCCTTTTTGGACAAACTCATTAGTTAGAACTTATGCGATGATTATATTACTACGTACAGAAGGAATTATAAATACTTTGTTGTTAAATATAGGAATGATAAAAGTACCGCTTCATCTAATGTATAATAACACTGCCGTAATGATAGGTATGCTTTACATGATGTTCCCATTTATGGTACTACCATTATATTCTTCTATAGAAAAGCTTGATATGAGAATTCTAGAAGCAGCTGATGATTTAGGAGCTGGACCGATGGACAAGTTCTTGAAAATTACACTTCCTTTGACAAAAGGAGGGATACTTTCCGGTTCGTTATTAGTTTTTGTCCCTACCCTTGGATTGTTTTTTGTTACAGATTTAATGGGGGGAAGCAAAGTTGTACTTATGAGTAACCTTATAAAAAATCAGTTTTTAACTGCTAGAGATTGGCCTTTTGGAGCCGCTATTTCAGTAGTGTTGATAATTATAATGATTGCGCTTATAAGCTTATATACAAAGCTTGGTGGTAAGGTTGATAAAAGGGAGGTGCTTTAATTATGAAAAAGAAAAAAGGAAACATATTAAAGATATCCTATGCCTTTCTAATGTATATGTTCTTGTATGTACCAATAATGGTACTCATAGCATTTTCCTTCAATTCATCTAAGTTAAATGTAGTTTGGACAGGATTTACTTTTAAATGGTATCAAAGTTTAATTCATAATGCAGGAATATTAGAAGCAGTTAAGAATTCCTTTATAATAGCCATTGTTAGTACTATAATATCTGTTGTAATTGGTACACTTGCTTCAGTTGGTTTATATAGATATGAGTTTAGAGGGAAAAAGGTTCTTGATACCATTCTATATATACCACTTGTTATACCTGAAATAGTCATGGGGATTTCTCTTCTTGCCTTCTTTTCTATAGTGAAAATGGATTTAGGTAGGTTATCTCTTATAATTGCACATGTGACTTTTAGTGTAGCTTATGTTGTAGCTGTAGTAAGAACAAGATTAGATGGTTTTGATAAGGCTGTAGAAGAAGCGGCTATGGATTTAGGTGCTAGTGCACTTAAAACTTTCTTTTATGTTACCTTACCGATAATTATGCCAGGTGTTATAGCAGGAGGATTACTTGCATTTACATTATCTTTGGATGATGTAATAATAAGTTTTTTCGTAGCCGGTCCAGGAAGCGTAACCTTACCTTTAAAGATATTTTCAATGGTCAAGTTTGGCGTTACTCCTGAAATAAATGCATTATCTACAATAATATTGCTTTTTACAGTTATAATAATTGTACTTTCAGTAGTGATGAGAAATGTGAATTTAAGTATGAAAAGGGTAGGTGGTATACTTACTGCTATATTTGTATTAGTTGGGGGCTCAAGCTATGGGGTGTGGGCATATGCTAAGGCTAATGAAGAACCGGAGCAAGTTCTTAATGTTTTCAATTGGTCAGAATATTTACCACAGTCAGTAATTGATAAGTTTGAGCAGACCTATAATATTAAAGTGAACTATAGTACTTTTTCTTCAAATGAAGAGATGTTAGCAAAGCTTATGGCTGGTGGAGGACAGTATGATATAGCTGTTGCCAGTGATTTTATGGTTGAGATATTAAAAAAGCAAAATTTAATTCAACCTATGAATACAGATGCTTTACCTAATTTAAAGAATATCGGCAGTCAATTTTTAAACTTACCTTTTGATGAAGGAAATAAGTATAGTGTGCCTTATATGTGGCTTGCAGGTATAATAGCTTATGATAGTTCAAAAGTTCCAGAGGGAACTATAACTAGTTATGCTGATCTTTGGAAACCGGAATTTAAAAATTCGCTTACGATTTTAGATGATGAAAGAGCTATTATTGGAATGACTTTAAAGAGATTAGGTTATTCCTTAAATGAGACAAGTCCTGAAGCTTTAAAAAAAGCAAAAGATGAACTGAAAAAACTTCAACCTAACGTTAAATCTTATGATAGTGATAGTCCTAAAACAAGCTTAATTAATGGTGAATCAAAAGTAATATTTGCTTGGGGAGCAGAAGCCAGCCTTGCTAAACGAGATAATCCTAATGTTAAGTATGTGATTCCTAAGGAAGGACTTTTCCTACAACAAGATAATTTTGTTATTCCACAAGGAGCTAAGAACGTAAAGGCTGCAGAACAGTTCATTAATTTCATTATGGAACCTGAGATAAGTGCGGAAATATCTCAATATTTTCCTTATGGAAATCCTAACACAGCAGCTTATCCATATATAGGCGATAAAATAATGAAAGATGAAGCGGTTTATCCTGCTGATGATGAGGTTAAAAAGGGAGAATATCTAAAAGACATTGGAGATCACGTAACTGAGTTTGATAAGATTTGGTCTGAAGTGAAACAATAATTTTAAATATTCGCGCTGTTAAAGCACTGCGTTGAAATTAATTGGTTAATCATCCGACGCTTAAATGAGCTTACGCAAAGAATTAATATGATTTTGTCATATTCCATGGCTAAAACTGTAAACTCACTACGTTCGAACAGTACAGTTTCTTAACGCCATTCCATCTGAAAAAATCATTTAATTCTAATAGCTCGCTCATATAGCGTCTCCTGTATAACCAATTAATTTCAACAATATTCTTAAACATAGCCTAAATATTAGCACATAAATTTAAGTATTAAGTGGTTCACCTATATAGAAATGTAAAATAGAGCGAAGTAAGCTAGTTCGCTCTATTTTTAATGTAAAGTATAAAATTTTTATAGCGGCTAAAAGTAGAGGTCTTAATGCGATATTTTACAAAGGTAAATTTGTTGGTTTAATTAAGTTTATATAAAAAATATAAAAATATTTAAAAAAATACTGAAAAATGTTTTCTTAAAAGCATTTTTCATTTATTATAATAAAGGTAGATAAATTTAATGGTCAATTTATCAAAATATAAAGGGTATAATTATCTGAGAGATATAACAACTCCATAACTAAGAAAAAAGTTTCAATTATAGATTTGAAATGTGAGTTGATATATTAAATTACAAATATCTGCATGTAACAACAAATGAAAGGAAATGAATTGAATTGATGGACATTTTAATATCTTTAGTTTTAAGTTTAATAGCATATTTGGCAGGATCTATACCTACGGGATACATTTTGATTAAAAAAATTAAAGGAATAGATATAAGAACGGTTGGAAGTGGCAATATTGGTTCTACCAACGTAAGAAGGATAGGTGGAACTTATATATCACTAGCGACTCAAGTTGTTGATATATTAAAGGGATTGCTTCCAGTAGCAATAACAAGCTACTTAATAAATAAAGGAATTATAAGTATTAATTTTGATAAAAATATATTACTTGCAATTGTAGGCATTAGCGCTATAGTAGGACATAACTATCCTATATTTCTGAAATTTAAAGGTGGAAAAGGTGTTAACACTACTGTAGGCGTCTTTTTGTTTTTAGCTCCTAAAGCGTTAATTGCTGCGGCAGTAGTTTTCTTTATATTAAAGCTAGCTACATCAATTGTATCCATTAGATCTATGATTCTTGCTGTTGCACTAATTGTAGCTGCAATATTATTTAGATATCCGAATCCTGTAGTGCTTTCTACTGTATTTACTGCAGCTCTTTTAATATTTAGACATAAAGCAAATATAAAGAGAATAATAAATGGTGAAGAAAAATAACCACTTAATTTTAGTCGTCATATTAAACATAGCAAGATTTAAGCTATATTAAACTGAAAAGTTTAATATAGCTTTTTGTATTTTTATGAAATTATAACAAAATAAAACTTATGGCTGGTTAAATTTAAGTGTGAAAAAGAAGAAATATACTGAGTTAAATGAAATAATAAGATATTTGATAGAAAATAGGAAAAAAGTTAACTGAAATATAAAAATATAGTGATTTTTTACATAAATAGGAATATAATTAATTGTATGTTTATATACAAATGTTAACTTTATATAAAACGGGGGCGGTTTAGGTGGATTTTTATAATCCTAACGAAAAGATAAGGCTCATGAGAAAGCAGTTTGGAATCAATCAATCACTTTTAGAAGATGTTAATATGACAAGAGCATTTATCAGTATGATGGAAAGTGGTAAAAGAAAAATAAGCAGGAAGAGTTCTGAACTATTAGCAAAGAAATTTAACTCGATAGCTAAAGAAATGTCTATTAATATAAATCTAGATGATGAATATTTTTATAGGCGTCCAGAAGAAGACGCAAGATTCTTCTGTGAAAAGGCGCTTTTAAAAGAAGAAGTAACGCATGAAGAACTTAAAGAAATTATAGATGTGGCAAAAACATATCAGTTAAGTGATATGTTAATTAATGCATATAAGGTTAATGGAGAGATATGTTTTGTAGAGGCAGATTATATGAATGCCTTTACTAATTTCAGTAGCGCACTGGGAAAATGTAAGGAAATTAATCAAAAATCATTGCAACCATATATTTATAATGCTATGGGTGTTTGTAAAATTAGAAGAAATGAAGATGAAGAAGCAGTTTTTTATTTTAGCCAAGCCTTATGGTATGCCAAAGAACAAAATAATGATTTGTATTTCATAAAAGCTAGTTACAATTTAGCTTTAGGATATTCAAAAATGAAAGAATATGAAAAATGCCTAGAAGTAATAGAAAAAAATATTCTAGAAAAGGATATAAGTGCAGAAATAGAAGAGCTGTTAAAGGCTAGAATATTAAAGGCTAATACTTATTTAAGAACTGGTGAAAAAGAAAAAGTTCTTTGTGAATATCTAAAAATAATTGATAGTCTAAGGGAAGATGATATAGATACAAGATCAATGATTTACAATAATATTGCCGAATATCATTATAATAATGAACAATTTGAAGAAAGTTTAAAATACATTGATAGAGCACAAAAATTAAGAAATAGAGAGTCTATTTCTACTATTCTAGATACAAAAGCAAAGATATTCTTAAAGCAAGGGCTATATAATGAAGGTATTATGATATTAGAATTAGCTATAAGTTTTGCGGAGGAATATAAACAGTTTACAGTTTTGTTCGAAGTGTATAAACACTTAATAAACGTATATGAACTTATAGGTGATTTAGAAAAGGTAAAGGAAGCAGCGAAGATGCTCTTAGATACTTTGGATAAAAATAATATTGATAAGGGAAGAAGCTATGCTATATATAAGCTTATAGAAATAAACACAACAGAAGGGAATGTTGAAGAAAGTCTTAGTTTATTACATAAATTGAAGCCTATATTAATAGATGAATAAGAATATTTGATTGTGTTTAAATTTCAACAATAATATTAAACATAATCTTAATAAAATATATTTATGAGGTGATTAATAATGAAAAAGAAGTTTGCAAGGTTAGTTTTAGTAGTTATATTACTAGGAGTATTTATGGTTCCAACAATAAATATTATAAACCATAGTGGTAATTTAGGACAAACAACAATAAATATGATTGCAGACCCAGAACCATCACTTTAAAAGTAGGGTTAAAAGGTATTGAAATTTCCATTTTGGAAATGCTATAATTAAAGCATCTTAAAGTAACAAGGAGAATGTTTATGAATGCTGAGGTTTCAAACTAAGTAAATTGAATAAGGTCTAAATTTTGCAAAAGAAGTCTAATTTTAGGCTTATTTGTGTTGCACTTTTAGACATAACTTAGTGAAACATCATAAGCAGCATTCTTTTATAGGGTATATGTGGCTGTGTTTGTACACAGCTTTTTTTTACTGTATAGGAAATTATAAAATTTTCAAGTTAGCTAAACTTAGAAATTTCAATGCTTTTAGAAATTTTTTATGGTTATACAGTAAAAAATAAAGCTTATTTACCTGCCAAATTTTCCTCATATGCATTCGGAAAGGCAGAGGCGTTAATAAGCTCTCAGATATGGATGTACTACTTCATAATAAAATTTATATTTTCAAACTCTCATCTAAGAAATAAGATGGAGGTTAAATATAGATTTCAGAGTGAAGTGTTGTATCTTTGAAGATATACCTAATGAGATATAAAATGAAATGCAAAGCTGTAAGTGAAGAAGTTTTTCACTTGCAGCTTTTTTGTTTTATATGAAATTATAAAATTTTCAAAGTAGCTATACTTAGATGTTTCAATGATTTTAGAAGTTTTTTATGATTAAAGTTGCATTAACGATTTTTATATAAAAATTTTCACTAAGACTATGTTTAAGTGATAGATAGTTTTAAAAGCAGTATAAAGTTAAATATTAAAAAAATCCTAGGAGGAATGAGATATGAGCATTGTAGGTAAATCAATCAAAGGTAAAAGAGCAAATCAAAACTATAAAAATATCGGAGGAATAAAAATTGAATAATAAAGCAGTTGAAATATTAGAGTTTAATAAAATAAAGGACGTATTAAAGGAATTTGCATTATCAGATTTGGCTAAAGAAAAGATAGATAAGTTAGAACCATATATGGATATAAATGTTGCTAAAAGGCATATGAGAGAAACAACAGAGGTAAGAGCAATAGTAAATATAAGTTCAAGTATTCCTATTCATAGTTTAAAAGGAATAACTATCATTCAAGAAAAGCTGAAAAAGGGTATGATACTTTCTGCAGAAGAGCTTGAGTCCATAGGTAGTTTATTAAAAGATGTAAGAAGACTTAAGAACTTTATGAAAACAAAAGAACAAGTAGCACCAACAGTAAGTTCCTATGGTTTATCATTATATGAAATGGAAGAAGTAGAGTTAGAAATCGAAAAATCAATTTCTAGGGGTATGGTAGATGATAGGGCAAGTAATAAGCTTCAAAAGATTAGAAAAAAGATATTTATTTTAGAAGAGAGAATCAAATCTAAGTTAGATAATATTTTAAGAAACGACAAATATAAAAGTTATATTCAAGATTCATTAGTAAGTCAAAGGAATGGAAGATATGTTATTCCTATTAAAAGTGAGCATAAAAGAAATTTCGATGGCAGTATTCATGATAAATCTCAAAGTGGATCTACCGTATTTATTGAACCAGCTGAAGTAAAGAAATATCAAGATGAACTTGAGGGGGAAAAGTTTGAAGAAGAGAAAGAAGTATATAGAATTCTGTCTGAACTTACTGCTATGGTTGCCTCCTATGAGAGAGAGCTTAATATAAATATCGAGGGGATGAGTTATTATGATTTCCTGTTCGCAAAAGGAAGATATAGTAAGTCTATCGATGGAAATGAGGTCACATTCAATTCTCAGAATATAATAAAGATAAACTCAGGAAGGCATCCTTTACTAGGAAATAATGCCGTTCCTTTAGATTTTACTATAGGTGAAGAGTATAAAGGACTTGTAATTACAGGGCCTAATACAGGTGGAAAAACAGTAGCGTTAAAGACAGTTGGACTGTTAAGCATGATGGCTCAGTCAGGACTGCATGTTTCGGCAGGGAAAAATAGTGAATTTGCGATGTTAGGGGATATACTAGCAGATATAGGTGATGGGCAGAGCATTGAACAAAGTCTAAGTACCTTCTCTTCTCATATAAAAAATATTATAAATATTCTAGAGATGGCAGATAAATATACCTTGGTAATATTAGATGAGGTTGGATCAGGAACAGATCCAGGAGAAGGTATGGGAATAGCCGTAGCTGTTTTAGAAAAACTTTATGAGAAAGGCTCAATTATCTGTGCTACTACTCACTATAATGAAATAAAAGATTTTGCTAAAGATCACAAAGGCTTTATCAATGGTTCTATGGAATTTGATGTAAATACACTGAAGCCAAAGTACAAACTTAATATAGGTAGACCTGGTGAAAGTAATGCGTTTTTAATAGCGCTTAGGCTAGGAATGGATAGCAAAATAATAGAAAGAGCTCATGAGGTAACTTATAAGGAAAATAAAGATTATGGTGATATAATCTTTGACAAAAAGGTTTTAGAAAAAGATGAGATAGAAGAGGAGAAGGAAAAACACTATCAACAAGTTTCTAATATAAAATCTTCTAATAAGATTAACCAAAAGATAGAGAGACAAAAACAAAGTCAGAAGCCAATGTTTGAAATAGGTGACTCAGTATTTATTAGCTTCATGAATAGAACTGGCATTATATGCGAAGAAGAAAATTCAAAAGGCGAATATGGAGTTATGGTAATGAAAAAGAAAATAAAGATTAACAAAAAGAGACTTTCTAAATATATTAGTAAAGGTGAGCTTTATCCGGAAGATTATGACTTTGATATAGTGTTTAAAAGTAAGAAATACAGGAAAGTGAATAAACTTTTAAATAAAGGAAAAAAAGAAGGATTAATACTTGAAGAAGAGTAGCTAAATAAAATGTAAAAGTAATAAAAAGTTAACATTTATTTCTAAACAAAACTGTTGTATTTCTTACTGATTTGTTGTAAACTTTCGTATTGGGAAGAATATTATTGCTTATAAACTTAATAATGTTCACTTATATAAATCTAGCAATATGGGCTAGATGTATCTACCGAGCTACCGTAAAAAGCTCTTGGCTATAAGTAAAAATACAGTCATCAGTTATTTTGAGGAGGATGGTTATTATGAAATATGATATCATTATTGTAGGTGCAGGCCCATCAGGAGTATTTACAGCATTAGAACTAGTAAGACAAAACAAAGATAAGAAAATCTTAATTGTTGAAAAAGGAAAAAGTGTAGATAAGAGACATTGCCCAAAAGAAAAAACAAAATACTGTGTAAATTGTAAGCCTTATTGTCATATAACTACAGGATTTTCTGGCGCTGGCGCTTTTTCAGATGGAAAGTTATCTCTAAGCTATGAGGTAGGTGGAGATCTACCAGAACTTATAGGAGCAAATGTAGCACAAGAATTTATAGATTATACTGATAATATATATTTAGAATTTGGAGCAGATCCGAAAATTGAAGGACTTGGTCATGAGGAAGAAGTAAAGGAAATAAGAAGGAAAGCCATAGAAGCAGGGTTAAAGCTAGTGGATTGCCCTATTAGACACCTTGGAACTGAAAAGGCTCATGAACTTTATTATAGAATAGAAAACTATTTGATAGAAGCAGGAATAGAAATAAGATTTGATACTTTAGTCACAGATTTAATAATAGAAGATGGGGAAGCTAAAGGTATTAAGATAACAGATGCTATGACAAAATCACAGGATGAGGAAGTATTTGGTGATAAGGTTATTGTAGGTACTGGAAGAAAAGGTGCTGACTGGCTTAATGATATGTGTGTTAAGCATGATATAAATCATTATGCTGGAACTGTAGACATAGGGGTTCGTGTGGAATTAAGAAATGAAGTAATGGAAAAGGTTAATGAAGTTCTTTATGAATCAAAACTTATAGGCTATCCAGCACCTTTTAAAAATAAGGTTAGGACCTTCTGTCAAAATCCAGGAGGCTTTGTTGCCCAAGAGAATTATGATGATAATATAGCAATAGTTAATGGTCATTCCTTTAAAGAAAAGAAATCAAATAATACAAACTTAGCTATACTAAGTTCTCATAATTTTTCAAAACCATTTAATCAACCTATAGAATATGGTAAAAAAGTAGCTCAACTTGTAAATATGCTTGGTAATGGAAAGATTTTAGTTCAAAGATATGGTGACATATTAGACGGAAAGAGAACTTGGGATCATGAACTGGATAGATCAAATGTTAGATATACATTGCCAGATGCTGTGGCAGGAGATCTAACTTCAGCTATCCCTTATAGAACTATGACTAATATACTTAATTTTATTCAAGCTATGAATGTTGTAGTGCCTGGTTTTGCAAGTAGTGAAACTTTATTATATGGACCTGAAATAAAGTTTTATAGCAATAAGATTACTTTAGATGAAAAATTTGAAACAAATATAAAAAATCTTCACTGTTTAGGAGACTCCAGCGGGTGGACAAGAGGGCTTATGATGGCTTCAGTGATGGGAATACTAATGGGTAGATACCTTTGTGAAGAATAGAAGAATAATTAAAATTTAGGCTGAGAATTTTTTCTCGGCCTATTTTTATATAGATAACTATATAATTAAACTTATTTTTAAGAGTATTGAAAGTTTAAGTTTGTGGAAAATTAGAGTTATAGTGAATTTATTACTTGGGCTCAATAATAGTATTGGTAGTAGAATATAGTTTAATCCGTGTTTTAAAGATAAAAGTAAGAATGTATAAAGCATATTCGTTTATAAATACAGTAAGTTGATTTCTAGTGGGAAAAGTTGATAAAATAGTATTAAGACAGCCAGGCATCTATATAAAAAATACACGGGTGCCCATAAATTTTTAGTAGATAAGAAAATAGATAATTATAGAATTATAGCATTATGACATTGTAAAAATATAACAATATAAAAATATAGAAAATATGCGGGTTTCGACGTCAGCATAGGGGTGAATTAGATGAAGAGAGCAGATGAGAGAAATTTTAGAAAGATAAAGAATCAAATTAAACAAATTGATGAAATAGTAAGACATACTAAAACAAATGCATTATGGGAACATGAAGCTTCAGTTAGAAAAAAGCTTAAGGAGCTAAGTCAATTTAGAAGAGAAGAACTTAGGGATTATGATGAAGTATATGAAGGTTATGTTGATGTTTTAAATTATATTTCTGAGAGACTTCTTGAGGATTATAATAAAAAGAATAATTCATTTTTTGATTTTTATTCGATTGTAAGAAACAATTTTGAAAGCTATGTTAGCTCGGGGATTATAGGTGTTCTTATTGCTGAACATATACCAAAGATAATATCAGAAGAGTTTGATGAAGTATTCCCTAGAAATCCTAAGGATGAATATAGGAGAGCCAGAGCTATAAAAAGAAAGATATTTTTACACCTTGGAGACACTAATACTGGAAAAACCTATAATTCAATGCAAAGATTAAAGCAATGCGAAAAAGGGATATACTTGTCTCCTTTAAGAATACTTGCGTTAGAAAATTATGAAAGACTTAACAACGAAGGTGTAAAATGCAACCTTATAACTGGTGAAGAAGAAATAATACATGAAGATGCGAAGCATATTTCTTGCACAATAGAGAAACTTGATATAAATGAACAATATGAGATAGCTATAATAGACGAGATTCAAATGATAGATGATGATCAGAGAGGGGCTGCCTGGACCCGAGCGTTGCTTGGACTTAGATGTAAAGAGATACATGTCTGCGGTGCAAAAAATTCAAAAGAACTTTTGCTTGAAATACTAGAAGACTGTGAGGATGACTATGAGATAATTGAATATAAAAGACAGATTCCTTTGATAGTAGACGAGAAAGCTTTCACATTAAAAGACATAAATCCAGGTGATGCTCTAGTTGTATTTTCCAAGAAGAGAGTATTAGAGCTTGGAATGCATTACTCTTCTTTGGGTATGAGAGCCAGCTTGATATATGGAGATCTTCCACCTGAAGTAAGAAGAAAGCAATATGAAAGTTTTATAAGCGGCAGCAGTAAAATATTGATATCTACAGATGCTATAGGTATGGGCGTTAACCTTCCAATAAAAAGAATAGTATTCATGGATATAAAGAAATTTGATGGAAATGAAATTAGATTTCTTAAAAGTCAGGAAGTAAAGCAAATAGGTGGTAGAGCAGGAAGAAAAGGAATTTATGATGAAGGCTTCGTTGCTTGTAGTGGCAATAACCAGAATTTTATTGAAGAGAATCTTTTAGTAGAAGATCAAGTAATAGAAGAAGCAGTTCTAGGACCAAGTGAAGAAATATTAAAAATAAAGAGCTTATCTTTAAGAGAAAAGTTAGCTTTGTGGAGTACAAAAAAAGAAAAACTACATTATTATAGAAAAATGGATGTTAGTGAATATTTAGTTATCCTTGATGCCGTAAAAGGCTATAAGATACCGGAAGAAAAGCAATGGAAGCTTATGAGAATTCCGATAGATATATCAAACGAGGATATAATGAATGCTTTTATAAATTATGTAGATGAGCATTTTGTTGCTAAAAGTAATACACTGACAAAGCCTGGTCTTAAGTTTTATGATTTAAAAGAATTGGAGAACTATTATCAAAAAATCAATTTGTATTACTCATTCTCAAGAAATTTTAAGCTTGATTTTGATGAAGAATGGGTATATGAAGAAAGAAAAAATGTGAGTGAAGAAATTAACAAGATACTATTGAATTTATAAAAGTAGCCTAATGATTGTGCTAAATCATTAGGCTGTTTTTTGTTTCAGAAGTTATAGTTTGAATTTACAGCTAATACTTTAAAAGAATTTTTATCTTCAAGATATTCTATGATGCTTATACTTCCGTTTGGAATATCTAGTGCAGCTCTATTTTGAAGTGGCATCTGTAAGATAGTGCATAAAATTACTTTAATAACAGCGCCGTGAGATACCATAGCTATATTGCTATTATTGTAAGGTAAAAGAGAATAGAGTGCATTAAAAACTCTTTCCTTAAGCTCCAGATAAGATTCGCCTTCAGGAGGAGCAATAGCTGCAATATCTTTTGACCAAGTTTCTAAAAACTCTTTATACTCAATTTTTATTTCATCCCAGGTCTTACCTTCCCATTGACCAAGATTGATCTCTTTAAATTCATTTATAATATCCACATTGATATTAAGTTTCTTAGCAAGAGGTTCTGAAGTCTTTAGAGCTCTTTTTAAGGGGCTTGAATATATTTTTCTAATATCACAATTTTTTAAGGTCTCAGCAATATTATTAGCCTGTTCTAGTCCTTTAGAATTTAATTCTTCATCTTTACTTCCTTGATATCTAAAGTTTTGATTCCATTCTGTCTGCCCGTGTCTTATTAAATAAATAATCATATATTTATCACCTCTTTTTCATGCAATGAGTTAAGAAAGTTGTATTATATATAGTTAAGATGAGTAATAATTAATATTTTAAATAAAATAATGCTACTTATTTAAAGAATATATCATATAAGAATTGTAAAAGTAAGATTATTAAAAAACAAACAATATTAGTTGATTATTAAATTATATAGCAAGTTTATAAAAGAATACAAGTAGCTGATACCAACGGGTTAAATGTTTTCATAATTCCGATTGGTGGTTTTAACATATAGTATATACCAATTAAAATAGTAATATTTGCTTTAAAATTGTGAAAATACAAAAAAATAGTACATGCTAAATTTGGCTGTATTAGACGTTTTTCGACTATAAATAGGTAATTAACATGAATAGAATCATTACATCTTACAATATGTTAATATATTATGAATTTAAATCAATTTAAAGAATTTGAAGCTTATATCACACACTGATATAATACGAAATTGTTCCATTAATAATTTAGAAATATTTTCGGGAGAGGATTCTTATGGAAAAGATAAAAAGAAAGGTTATTGGTGAGCCCTTAAAATCATCACAAATCACACATGAAAAGTTTAGTGTATTCAGAGGTCTTCCAATACTATCATCTGATGCAATTTCTTCAGTCGCATATGCTTGTGAAGAAATACTTATAGTGCTCATTCCAGTAATGGGTATTCTTTCATACAAGTACTTGATATATGTTACTGCTGCAATAATTGCATTATTATGTATCTTGATTTTTTCTTATAGACAAACTATCGATAGCTACCCTAAAGGTGGAGGTTCATATATAGTTTCAAGAGAGAACTTAGGTGTAACACCAAGCTTACTAGCAGGTGCATCACTTACTACAGATTATATATTAACTGTAGCTGTAAGTTCCACAGCTGGTGTTGCAGCAATTACTTCAGCATTTCCGGCACTGCTAGAGTTTAGAGTTCCATTAACTTTACTTATAATAACTATAATGACTGTTGGTAATTTAAGAGGCGTTAGGGAATCAGCTAAGTTATTCAGCGTACCTACATACTTCTTTCTGTTCATTAGTTTATTAATGATAGCAGTTGGTGTAATTAAATATCTTATATACGGATATGTTCCAGTTGAGACAGCTCAAGTAGCACAAATGCAAAATACAATTGGAGACATGACATTGTTCTTATTCTTGAGAGCTTTCGCAGCAGGTTGTACAGCTCTTACAGGTATAGAAGCGGTTAGTGATGGAGTTGCTAACTTCAAAGCACCTGCAACTAAGAATGCAAAAAGAGTATTAAGTCTGTTGTTTTTAATAGTTGTCATAATATTTGGTGGAGTATCTTACCTATCAACAATTTATCATACAACGGCTGGTGGAGATAAAACAGTTATATCTCAAATTGCTGGTCAAGTTTTTGGGCAAAATAGTTTATTATTTTTCGTAATGCAATTTGCTACTACTTTGATCCTTATAATGGCTGCGAATACAGCTTTTTCAGATTTTCCATTATTGCTTTCTTTTATAGCTAAGGACGGATTTGCACCAAGACAGTTTGCTAAAAGAGGAGATAGATTAAGCTTCTCAAATGGTATAATATTACTTGCAGTTGCAGCAGCTATATTGGTAATTGTATTTAAGGGTGAAAACCACTTAATGTTACCTCTATATGCTATTGGTGTATTTATATCCTTTACTTTATCTCAAAGTGGTATGGTAATGAGATGGGTTAGAACAAAAGCACCAGGTTGGAAGCATAAAGCTTTTATAAATGGTTTAGGAGCAACAATAACATTTATAACTTTAATCGTAATATCTATAGTTAAGTTTAAGCATGGAGCATGGGTAGTTATAATCCTTATCCCATCATTAATGCTTCTTATGAAGAGAATAAGAAGACATTACGCTAAAGTTGCTAGACAATTAAGCTTAGATAATAACTACTTCCCAGTATTTAATAGTAATGCTGCTAAAAGATTTATAGTTCCAGTAGGAGCTTTAAATGAAGCTGTTGTAAAAACAATAAACTATGCAAAATGTTTATCTGATGATATAACTGCTTTCCATGCATCTACGGATGAAGAGGAAACAGCAAAGCTTAAAGAAAAATGGGATAAATATGAAATGGGAATTCCTCTTATTATAAGAGACGTTGATTATAGAGAAGTTGTTAATCCATTAGTAGATTTTATAGAGAATAGTGATTTTAGACCAAGTAAAAAGGATATGGTTACTGTTGTAATACCTCAGTTCAATGCAGAGAAATGGTGGGGAAATGCACTGCATAACCAAACTGCAATGTTCTTAAGAAGTACCTTACTTAAGAGAAGAAACATAGCTGTTATATCTGTTCCATTTATTATAGAAAATGATTATGATACTGAAAACATGGAAAAAGTATTAGAAGAGTATACTGATAAAGAGTGTTTTAAGTGTAAAGAAACAAAAGAAACTCATGAAAAAGAGTGCAAAATCGAAAAGACTGAGCAAATTGATAAGAATAGTAAAGAAAGCAATTAATAGAAAAAAAGAGAAAAGTGATAAAAAATAGAGATAATAGGAGAAAATTAGAGTTATAGCCTATCGGTTTTCTCCTATTATCCTAATTGGATATTTGAACCTATAGACTTTTCTTGTATAATTATAGCAAACATAATTGAATATTTAGGTCTTTTATCAAGAACGGTGGAGGGACTGGCCCTTTGAAGCCTAGCAACAGCTAGCAGTCATTAGCTAGAATTGTGCTAAATCCTGCAGGATTATATTCCTGAGAGATAATAGATATATGCTAAACACATTGAAATTGTATATTTGCAATGTTTTTTAAGCTATTTCTCTATCTCTATAGAAAAATAGCTTTTATTTTTTATTAAGTATTTTTCTATAGAGATAGTTTTAAAGATGTACTAGTTCGTTTGGAAACTGCGAAGTTTTAATACGAAGTGGTACATCTATAACGGATTATTTTCTGATAAAAGACTGCCTATGATTTTTTTAAAGTCATATTAGGTGGTCTTTTTTTCTATATATAAACTACTTCATATTAGAATTTATCCAAATAAAGATTCGTAGAACCATCGAAATCTTTATTTGGAGTTTGAGGACTGAAGTAGTTTATCAGTTCAGCGGAATAGATAATCTAGTTCTATCCAATAAACCTAAGTAACATTTGTGTTAACTATTAATGGTAATGGGATTATCAAATTTAGATTTCATTTGGAACTAGTTTATCGATATATAGATTTTAATTTGGGGAGGTAAGTCAGGTATGACTATATACTGTAAAGCAAAATTAGTGGGAGCAGATTTAATAAAATATAATAAAAATATTGTAATAGACAGAGTTGAAAAGAACTTACCTAAAATAGGGATTCTAAATTTAATGCCAAATAAGTACGAGACAGAAAGGCAGCTTTTAGAATTGCTATCTAGAACTTCTTTAAGTATGGAAGTTAAGTTTATAAGGCTTGTAACGCATGAATGCAAGTCTGTACCAAAAGAATACTTAATTGAAAATTATGAAGCTTTTAATGATATTAAAAATGAATTGGATTGTTTAATTATAACAGGAGCACCAGTAGAAAAATTAGATTTTGAAGAAGTATCTTATATAGATGAATTAAATGAAATACTTAATTTTGCTAAGGAGAGTAATAAAAAATCCATATTTATATGTTGGGGGGCTCAAGCGGCATTAAATCATTATCATGGAATTCGTAAAGAACTTTGTGATGAGAAAATTTTTGGAATATTTGACCATAATAAGTTGGAAAGTCACTGGGTTCTAGAAGGTGTAAGTAATAATCTTTTTGCTCCTCATTCTAGACATACAAAACTAGTAAGTGAAGATGTAGAAGCTTGTAAGGCTTTAAAGGTTATAGCAAAATCAGATGAAGCAGGAGAATATGTAATAGTTGATGACAATTCTTTGTATATACTAGGTCATTGTGAATATCATAAGGAAACTTTAAAAAATGAGTATTTTAGAGATTTGAACAAGGGATTACCGATAAATATACCAAAAAATTATTTTGTAGAGAATGATCCTTGTAATGACATAATTGAAAGCTGGAAAGAAGATGGAATAAGGTTATATGATAACTGGCTTAAAAATTTTATAGTAGGACTTTAATGAAAAGGGAGGCTTATATGAAAAAGATAGCAGTATTAGGTTACGGTGTGGTTGGAACAGGACTTATAGAATTAATAGAAAAGAACAAAAGTAAAGATGAAGAAGCTGAAATTCATGTTGAAACAATACTAGTAAAACATAAAGAAAAGCATCTTAAGAAAAAACTAAGTGATAAAATAACAGATAGTTTTGAGGAAGTTTTTTCTAAGGATTGGGATATACTTGTAGAGGTGATCGGTGGAATTAACCCTGCGTACCAATACGTAAAGAAAGCTTTAAGCCTTGGAAAGCATGTGGTTACTGCTAATAAGGATTTGATTGCAGAATATGGTGATGAGCTTTTTCAATTAGCTAAGGATAATAGAGTTTCATTAAAGTTTGAAGCTTCAGTTGCAGGTGGAATACCAATTATAAAACCTCTTACTGAATCCTTAAGCGGTAATGAAATAAGAAGCGTAAAAGGCATAATAAATGGGACTACTAATTTCATACTTTCGAAGATGTATGAAGAAGGGGTGGAGTATGAAGAGGCTCTGAGAGAAGCACAGGTGCTAGGTTTTGCTGAAGCAAATCCAGATTCAGATGTATTGGGGTACGATGCAGCTAGAAAGCTTGCTATCTTATCAACTTTAGCATTTAAAAAGAGAGTTTTTTGGAAGGATATAGATGTAGAAGGTATAACATCTATAGATAGTAAGGATTTCGCATATGCCAAGAGAGCGAACTGTAAAATAAAGCTATTATCTTATAGCAAGAAGGAAGAAAATAAGGTTTTTGCTTCTGTGAAACCTGTGCTGATAGATAGTGAATCTGACTTTTACAGAGTAAACAATGAAGTTAATTCAGTTATTGTTAGCGGAGATGCCGTTGGCGAATTAGTGTTTAAAGGAAGTGGAGCAGGTATGCTTCCTACAGCTTCAGCTGTATATGGAGATATTATTGATCTAGCTCTAAATAAAAATAGTATTGTAATAAATAGCTTCTCAGAAGATAAGTTTAATATAGAGTCAAATTTAAAAGAAAAAGTACAAAGTCTTATAAGAATTCATACAGATAATAAGGAGAATCTTATTAAAGAATTGAATGGAAGATTTTTGACCGCTGAGTTTATTGATATATTTGATAATGAGATAGGCTTGTTGGTTGATGGATATACAGAAGGTGAGATAGAAGAAGGTTTAATCTTATTAAAGGAGCTATCCTACGTCAACAATGTAAAAAGAATACTAAAAGTAAGCTAGCGAAAAGTCAACTGAATATAGTTGACTTTTTTCATTGTTAATACATTGAAAAAGCACTGCAAATCTAAAAAAAGTAGCATTGTAAATACCTGAGATAATCCTATAATTTAAAAGTGAAATACATTATATAGATAAAATACTTCGATCCTTAAACCCCAAATAAAGATTCCGATGGTTCTACGAATGTTTATTTGGATAAATTTTAATATGAAGTGATTTATCTACAGCAGAGGATTTAATATTACGGATTATAGAGTATTGAAAAAAGGGTGTTTAAAAAGAGATGGGGGGGTTATATGGTCACTATTGAAAATAAATCTGATTTAGTAAGGTTGACAGAAGAGTTTCTGCAGCCAATGATGAGTAAGTTTTCAGAAGGCAAAGCATATTTAAATTTTGGGGTTACAGAAGCTCATTATGGTAAAAAAGTAGCTGGCTTTGAAGCTTTTTCGAGACCTTTATGGGCAGTGTTTTTTAGTCTGGTAAGCGGAGAAGAATTAAAAGAGCTAGATTGCTTTATTGAAGGAATTAAAAACGGTACTAATCCTAAACATAATGAGTATTGGGGCGAGGTGAAAGACTACTCGCAGAAACTGGTTGAGATGACTGTATATGGAGTAGGGTTAATAATGGCTGGTGATAAACTGTTATCTCGCTTTAATGAAGAAGAGAAAGCGAATTTTTTAAATTGGCTCAGTGTAGAGATACAAAGAGAAGTGCCTGATAACAACTGGCATTTCTTTAGAGTACTTGTTTCTATAGGACTAAAGAAAGTAGGATGGAAATTTGATAAAAAAATTTTAGAAGAAAGCTTGGAACGCATCGAAGAGTTTTATATAGGTGATGGGTGGTATTCAGATGGTCTAACAAACCAGAGAGATTATTATATATCTTTTGCAATGCATTTTTATGGACTTATATATGCTAAGGCTATGAAGAAAGAAGATCCAGAGAGAACTAAAATATTTAAGCGAAGAGCATATATTTTTGCCAAAGATTTTATTTACTGGTTCGATAAAGAAGGAAAAGCACTTCCTTTTGGAAGAAGCCTAACTTATAGATTTGCACAATGTGCTTTTTGGAGTGCTGTAGTATATGCAGACTTGAAGCCTTATTCGTTAGGTGTAATGAAGGGAATTATATTAAGACATTTAAGATGGTGGATAAAGCAGCCTATACTTTCCGATGAAGGGTTATTAACAATTGGATATGGGTATGGAAATATATCTATGGCTGAGGAGTATAATGCACCAGGATCTCCTTATTGGGCATTTAAGAGCTTTTTAATATTAGCGTTAAAAGAAGATGATGAATTTTGGACAGTGAAAGAAGAGCCTTTGCCGAGACTTGATGAAATACACACTATTAAACCAGCGTATATGATATTAAACCATGACGAAGGCTCAAAACACGTATTCTGCTTGACTTCAGGACAATATGCAAATTTTGAGCCTAACCATACTCAAGAAAAGTATACAAAGTTTGCATATTCCAACCATTTTGGGTTTAATATTTCTAAAGATAATTATAGCATTGAAAAGTTTGCATTTGATTCTACATTAGCTTTAAGCGAAAGAGATAATTATTATAGAGCGAGGCGTAGATGTGATAGGATTAAAATAGAAGGAAATACTATTTTTTCAGAATGGCATCCGTGGGAAGATGTAAGGGTGCAAACTTGGTTAATTGCTTTGGGACAATGGCATGTGAGAATTCATAAAATCAATACCAAGAGAAAGCTTGATATCATAGAAGGCGGATTTCCAGTAGTAGCAGTGGAGTCACGAGATAGTTATGTAGATAAAGAATATTTCATTTGTAATGGAGAAAATGGGATTTCAGCAATAGTAGATTTACTTAATAATAGAGATGTATTATGTAAGTATACGCCCCCAAATGCCAATATTATATATCCAAGCAAGATGAAGATTCCGGGATTATATGCAAATATAGATGTAGGTGGGTATATTTTTGGTTCAGCTGTGCTCGCACATCCAGATGAAGATACTTTTCAAGAGTTGTGGAAAAACATGCCTTCTTTATCAATTAGTAAAGATTCTGTGGAAGTGGTTTACAATGATTTAGTTACTAGTATAAAGTTATAAGAAAATTGAAAAACAATGATAAATGGTGTTATAATATTTTGTACAAAATATTATAATGAGGTGAACATATGAGCGGTATAGCTGGAAATGGATGCGAGATAGTTGTTCCATTTAATGAACGAAAGTCACTTGATGAGATAGAAAGAAGTCTTAGAAAGACTTATAAGAAAAATATATGGTCAAAATTTGTAAGAGCAATTAAAGATTTTGAGATGATAAAAGAGGGAGATAAAATAGCTGTAGCAATATCTGGTGGTAAAGATTCTATGCTTATGGCTAAGCTATTTCAAGAACTTAAAAGACACGGACAGATGAATTTTGAACTAGAGTTTATCGTTATGGATCCAGGTTATCATCCGCAAATTAAAGAGCTACTTATAAGTAACTGTGAGCATCTTAATATACCTATAACAATTTTTGAGTCAGGTATATTTGATATAGTAGACAAGATAGCACAGGATTATCCATGCTATATGTGTGCGAAAATGAGAAGAGGAGCACTTTATAATAGAGCAAAGCAATTAGGTTGCAATAAACTTGCCTTAGGGCATCATTACAATGATGTTATTGAAACTACAATGTTAAATATACTTTATGGAGCTAGTTTTAAGACAATGCTTCCAAAATTGAAGTCTGATAACTTTGAAGGTATGGAGCTTATAAGACCGATGTATTACGTGGAAGAAACATATATAAAGAGATTCACTCAGAATGCTGGAATATGGCCACTTAATTGTGCTTGTATGGTTGCTGCAAAGAAGGTCGGAAACAAGAGATATGAAATAAAAGAAATGATAGAGAACTTGAAAAAGGACTTCAAAGATGTAGAAAAGTCTATATTTAACGCAGCTAAGAATGTAAACATGAATTCAATAATCGGATGGGAAAAAGATGGTGTAAAGCATTCATATTTAGAGGAGTATGATGATAGTAGCATTGGAGAGAACTTAGTGGCTAATGAAGATGATGAAGTTTAAAATTCTAAATTGAATTAAAAAATCGCTTCTATTACATCTTTAGTAATACAATTAAAATAAAGTGGGATAATAACCTTTGATAAACATATTGTTTAAGGAGGGTTATTATGGCTACCAAAAAGAATAAAGATAAAAGTAAACAAGTGGATGGAAGAATAAGCATGGAGATTCAGTCAGATGTAGTTCATGAGCATACATCACATACAGATAATCAACCTAAAGCCAAATATCAAAAAAAATAAAGTTTCTCTTAAAGAAGTCGTTTTTTGAATGACTTCTTTTTTTATTCTTTAGGAAATTATGTCTCAATTATATCTGTGGATAATTATGCGAACAGACTTAAGATATAGTATAAGTTAAAGAATAAAAAAAGAAGAATATGTCGCCTGTAAGATTCTTCACATACGTTCAGAAAAGGCAGATGCGCTAAAAAAGCTCGCTTCAGCAACCTTTTTACCAAAATTGGCCTTGAATAACTACTATCCTTATTGGATATAATTACAATTGTACATTTTATGGAATGAAATTCTTATTGTAGAGAATTTATATATTAAAATTTGGTTTTTATTTAATTGAAAAAGATTAATTTATAGTTTTTTATATGTATACATTTGTAAACTGAATCTGAAAGACATAGCAGTACAATTAGGAGAGGCATATAAATGGAAAATAGAGTGGTAGCAACTCAATTAGATAATAATAAAAACTTCATAAAAGGTAAGCTTGGTGGTAGTGGAGATGTAATGTATAGAGAGTTTACTATACCGATGTTTGGGGATAAAAATGCATTGGCTGTTTATATTGATGGTTTAGTTGGTGCTAAAGAGATAGATGACATCCTACTAAGACCTCTTATGTCGAGAAAAAATGAAAGCATAAATCCTCAAGACAATAATGCCTTAGATCAATTGATAAGTAAAGGGGTTATATCTAAATCCGTTACTACATCAAAAGATTTTGAGAAACTCCTCGATAGCTTATTAGCTGGGGATACTATTGTTTTTATAGATACTATAGATCAAGGTATGATTATATCAACTCGTGGATTTCAGATGAGAAGTTTAGCAGAACCAAGCAATGAAGCTAGCATAAGAGGAGCGAAAGATAGTTTTATAGAAAGCATTAGAGCTAATACTGCATTAATTAGAAGACGAATTAGGGATTATGATTTGAGATTTGACTCATTAAAGGTAGGGGAAAGAACTAAAACTGATATTGCTTTAGCTTATATAGATTCAATTGTAAACAAAGATGTGTTAAAAGAATTAAATGACAGGTTAAATAGAATTGATATTGATGCTGTTTTGGATAGTGCGTATATAGAGGAAATGATAGAAGATTCTCCTTTTTCTTTGTTTCCGCAAATTGAAGTAACTGAGAGACCAGATAAAGCATGTGCTTCAATACTAGAAGGAAAAATAATTGTAATTGTTGATAATAGCCCTTTTGTCTTGATATTACCTGTTGTATTTTGGCAGTTTTTTCAGGCATCGGACGATTATTATGAAAGATTTCAAATAGCCACTTTTTTAAGATGGTTAAGAGTAGGTGCATTGGTTATGTCGATGACGCTTTCATCTATATATGTTATGCTAGTTTCTTTCCATCAGGAGATGCTGCCTACACCATTAGCTTTGAATATTGCCTCATCTAGAGAAGGGGTACCTTTTCCAGCAATTCTGGAAGCAATGTTTATGGAAGTTATGTTTGAAATTATGAGGGAAGCAGGATTACGTATGCCTAAGCCAATAGGGCAGGCTGTAGGTATTGTTGGAGCTCTTGTAATTGGTGAAGCAGCAGTTAATGCAGGGCTTGTAGGTCCACTACTTGTTATTATGGTAGCAGGCTCGGCAATAAGTTCCTTTGCAATACCTGCTTATAGTGCTTCCTATTCCTTGCGACTAACGAGATTTTTTATTCTTATTTGTACTGGAATCTTTGGAATTTTAGGATTCTTGGGCTCAGGTATCTTTATAACACTTCACTTATTATCACTACGTTCGTTTGGGGTGCAGTTCTTAGGGACATTAGATCCAGTACTTTCTAGAGGTAGAAGGGATACGTTGTTTAAGGCGCCATTATGGGCTATGAAAAAACGATCTTCTATTTATGGATCACAAGAAGCGTATAGGCAGTCTAAGAAAGGAAATAAACCAGAGAAGCCAAAAAAATGATTTGGTATATGCATTTTAGAAAGTGGTGATTACATATGAAGAAGCTTAGAGGATTATGTGTGATTTTAGAGATATGTATAACTGCAACGCTTTTTCAAGGTTGTTGGGATATGAGAGAAATCAATGAGTTAGGATTAGTTATGGCTGTTGGTATAGATAAAAAAGATGAAGATGAGTTTTCAGTAACCGTACAAGTGGCAAAACCTAATGAAGCTGGTGGAGGGAATAAAGGACCAAGTGGTGAACCTATGTGGGTAGGAACAGCGGATGGTAAGACGATTTTTGATGCAATAAGAAATGTTGCAAAGATGTCTTCTAGAAGAATCATGTGGGCTCACAATAATATTATCGTAATTGGAGAGAATCTTGCAAGAGATAGTATAACTCCAGTTGTAGATTTTTTCACACACAATAGTGAATTAAGAATGAAAACATGGATAGCTGTGGTAAAAGGAGAAGCGAGGCCGTATATCGAAGCAAAGACAGGTATGGAAAGTATTCCTGCATTATCTTTAGCTAGACTCTACAAATATGGTGAGTTACCTGCAAAAAGTATTAAATCTGACATGCTAACAGTTTTTAGAGATTATAAGAGTGATTCACAACAACCAATCATATCTCGGTTAAATATGGTAACTAATGCTTCTAAGAAAGACACTCAAGTTGAGTTAGCGGGTTCAGGAGTATTAAAAGATGATAAACTAGTAGGTTTCTTAACTCCAGATGAAACGAGAGGAATTAACTTTGTTAGGGAAAAAGTTAAAAGTTCCATAGTATCAGTTGCTTTAACCTTGTTAAACAATAAAAGGGTTACGGTAGAACTTCATGATATTAAAACAAAAATTAAATCTACAGTTGTTGGTGATACACCTCAGATTGTTATAAACATTAGCGCTGTAGGTGAGATTACTGAGCAAGATGAAGTATCCAATGTATCAATAGATATATTTAAAAAAGAAGTAGAAAATTTAATACAAGCAAAAATTAAAGGTGATACTGAAGATGCAATAAAAAAGCTTCAAACAGAATTTAATAGCGACGTAGTTGCCTTTGGAAGGTTTGTTCATATACAAAATAAAGAGCAGTGGGATAAAACTATTAAATATAAATGGAACGAAACTTTTAAAAAGACTGCAGCAAAAGTAAATGTAAAAATAAATATTGATTCAAGTTCTTTATATCAAATACCAATTCAAAACGAAAAAGCTAATGGAGGAGAAAAGGTTGAAGGCAAAGATAAGTAGGTTACAGTATTTTTTTATGATTCCGAATCTTATTTACGGGAAGGCTATAGGGATAACTTCTGGAATAGTAGTAAGGAAAGTAGGCGGAGATGCCTGGAGTGCTATGTTAATTGGCTTTCTAATAGGGACTTTAATCGTGATGCTAACTAGTATAATTGCAATTAGACTTGGTGAAGAGAGTATAGTACAATTTACGAGAAAAGCAATGGGGCCAAGATCTTCATACCTACTTGGTATAATATTAGGTATATATTTTGCTGTAGCTTTCACTATCTCTTCAAATGTTCTTATGTTACATTTGAAAGAATATCTACTCCCTCAAACACCATTTTTAATGCTATGTATAGTATACATAGCATTATGTACGTATGGTGCATTGTTAGGAATAGAAGTAATAATTAGATTTTCTTTTTTTGGATTCATAATGACAATGTTAATAAATATAACTATGATACTTGGGACCTTTAGGGATTTTAGGGTTCAAAACTTGCAGCCAATATTTGATAGAGGAATATTAGCTAATATTATAGCTAGTCCATATGTCTTTCTTGATATATCAATGATTATATTATCAATACTGATTATATATCCAATGCTAAATAATAAGCAGAAGATTACTAAAATAACAGTATGGGGTACCCTGCTAGGAATAATTAGTGTTATAATATGGCCAGTTTTTGAGACAGGAGTCCTTGGCGCTGATGTAATGAAACAGTTTGTAGTAGTTTGTATGCAACAGGTAAGAAGTGCAGAATTAACGCAGTATTTACCTAGATATGAATTAATAATGGTTAGTTTTTTTGTTTGGGGTCTTTTTGTGCAGTCAGTTGTGATGCTGTACTGTTCAATGTATAGTTTCAAGCAATCAACAAGAGTAAAAAAAGATCCGTTGATATTGATGCCATTAGCTATAGTATGTGTATTTATTACTAATTATCTGGGAAAAGATCATAATGATTATATAAAATTTCTGGCTAATATATGGACGCCCGTATCTGTAATTTTAGGTGTAGGGTTACCTCTAGTTTTAGCAATAATAATGATTTTAAGAAGAAGAAAATTACAATAAGGATAAATATGCAAAAAAATCGCTAAAGATTGCTGCTTTAGCGATTTTTCTATTTATTATCTATCTAATTTAGTTAAAATCAATGATGCGGATACGGAGTTAATTGAATTTAATATTATTGGGCTTTCTGAGTTGTTAATTAATTCTACTGTTTCTGAAGTAGATAGTGGAATTATAGCCTGACCTACAATAAGGTTGGTATCAGTAGGGGTAGAATAAACTGTTGTCGAAATTATTTGAGTACCATTAATTCTAAGTGCTATACTTTGAAGATTAACATCTGCAGCTATAACTATAAATCTAGCTTCATATAATCCTGAAGTCACAATTGATACAAAAGTTGAAATAGGTGTAAATCCAAAACCGTTTTGAACTGCTCCGTTGAAAGCAACTGGAGAACCTGGATTTACTACTCCGCCTATATTATTGAAGAAATATCCAAAAGCCACTAAGCCTAGACCAGTGGCTCCAGTAGCACCGGTTGATCCGGTAACGCCAGTAGGGCCGGTGATGCCAGTAGGACCAGTAACGCCAGTAGGACCAGTAGCGCCAGTAGGACCAGTAACGCCAGTTGGACCAGTAATACCAGTAGGACCAGTTGCTCCAGTAGGGCCAGTAATACCGGTAGGGCCAGTGACACCGGTACGACCAGTAACACCAGTAGGACCAGTGACGCCAGTAGCGCCAGTAGGACCAGTAGCGCCAGTAGGACCAGTAACACCGGTAGGGCCAGTAACACCAGTAGGACCAGTAACGCCAGTAGGACCGGTAACACCAGTAGGACCAGTAACGCCAGTAGGGCCAGTAAGACCAGTAATACCGGTAGGACCAGTAACGCCAGTAGGACCAGTAACACCAGTAGGGCCTGTTGCGCCGGTAGGACCAGTAGCGCCAGTAGGACCAGTAACGCCAGTAGCTCCAGTAGGACCAGTAGCGCCAGTAGGACCAGTGACACCGGTACGACCAGTAACACCAGTAGGACCAGTAACACCAGTAGCGCCAGTAGGACCAGTAACGCCAGTAGGACCAGTAGCGCCAGTAGGACCAGTAACACCAGTAGGACCAGTAACGCCAGTAGCGCCAGTAGGACCAGTAGCGCCAGTAGGACCAGTAGCGCCAGTAGGACCAGTAACACCAGTAGGACCAGTAACGCCAGTAGCTCCAGTAGGACCAGTAGCGCCAGTAGGACCAGTAACACCAGTAGGACCAGTAACACCAGTAGGACCAGTAACGCCAGTAGCTCCAGTAGGACCAGTAGCGCCAGTAGGACCAGTAGCGCCAGTAGGACCAGTAGCGCCAGTAGGACCAGTAACACCAGTAGGACCAGTAACGCCGGTAGTGCCAGTAGCGCCAGTAGGACCAGTGACGCCGGTACGGCCAGTAACTCCGGTAGGACCAGTAACACCGGTAGGACCAGTAACACCAGTAGGACCAGTTGCACCAGTAGGACCTACGATTGGTTGATAAAATATTTTTAGTATAGGTGGATTTGAACTTTCTTTTGAAGAAAATGCTACTAGAGAATTTGTGACATTTTCACAGCCGCGTATTGTGATTCCGTAATTATCATAAAAACCCAGAGCCCAACCTTTAACTAAGTCTGTTATGTCTATACCAATATAAGAATATCTGTCAGACACGCTTATTTGCCTGGTATATCCAGTAGACTCGAAGGTAGGAGCATTATTCCAAATTACTGAGTTTTCATTGAAATTTTGTGTGTTTCGATATATTGTAATTTCAGAATCTCTAAAAGTACAATCTTTTAAATTGATATCATCAACATATAAGTATAATGTTGCTCTTGATATCATTGTTCCAAAAGGGATGTCTGGGTTTAGATTGAACTTTATTAAGGATCTAAATATATTAGAATGGCAATTATGCCTAGTATAATTACCAACTAATAAAAATGGTGCTGAAGAAAAGTTTTCGTTGGGATTTAAGCTTGAAACATAAATGTCGTCGGTTGGCAACACATTAATATAAGCCATATTTTTAAAATCACCTCACTATAGTGATAGTATTAGATAACCACATTTGGCATATTACTATGGATGTACCACTTCGTATTAAAATTTATATTTTTAAATTCTCTCACCAGAAACCGTGAGAGTTTTAAAAATAGATTTCGTTCGAACTGATATATCTTTAGTAATATAATTATTGAGTAAGTTAATGTAGTGGAATCATAAAAACTATAAAACGATAACCGGACATCATGGTTTAATGTATAATTATCTAGTATACAATATGTAATAACAAGGTAAAATGTGTCTAAAAATGCCATAAATAACTTATACTAAGGAGTGATATTATGTGTGGTAGATTCTATCTAGAAGAATCTTCTCATAAGGGGCTTAACTTGGATGATAGGATAAGTGTAGAGTACGGAGAAAAACTTCCATCAAATAAAGCTTTAATTATGACTTATAACGAAAGTAATACTATGAAATGGGGACTTCCATATGATAATAAGCTTGTTATAAATGCCAGATCAGAAAGCTTATTTAGTAAAAAGATGTTTTTAGAGCTAATAAAGAGTAAAAGATGTGTTATCCCTGCCAATTGGTTTTATGATTGGAAGAATGGTGTTAAGTATAAAATAAGCCTTAAAGAAGAACAAATTTTTTATATGGCAGGAATATATGGTAAGTACATAAATAAAGAAAATAAAGTGGAAAATGGATTTGTTATAATAACAGCTAGTGCAAATAAAGAAATGAGTGAAATTCACCATAGAATCCCTGTAATGCTTAATGAAGAAGAAAAATATACTTATCTTAATCCAGATAGCGATATGGGTGATATAAAAGAGTTGTTAAGAGCAGTTAAAGATGGTTCATTGGATATAGTAGCAGATAGTGGTAGTGAACAACTATCGTTATTTTAAGCTTAATGTTCGTGATTTTACGAATTTGAGAGAAATACAAAAGTTAATGGAAAAAATATTTAACATACCTGTAATTAAAGTACTGCCTGAAAAATATAATAAAAATGTGATATAAATAAAAAAATATAAAATTTCTATTGATTTTTTCTTCGACATGTTATAACATACTTTTGTAAGGTAAATGCGAATAATTAATTAACAATTTCATATAACGTTCACATCGTATATGCTTAATAATATGGATTAAGCGTTTCTACCGGGAGGCCATAAACTACCTGACTACGAATGTGCAGTTGCTATTAAAATTATATATTTATAGTTTTAATATTTTAGTGATTGTATATTCCTGGGCAGACTATAGCTCAGGAATTTTTTTGTTGTTAAGAAAGGCAGGTACGTAAAGAAATCACAAATGAAAGTCACATTAGCGATTTTTACTGAATAGAAAATTATAGGATTTTAATGCTAGCTAAACTTTGAAATTTCAAGTGGTTAAGATGAATTTTCAGAGAATACAGTAAAAATAAAATTTATTCGCCTGCCAAATTTTCCTCATATGCATTCGGAAAGGCAGATGCGCAAAAAACTCACTGAAGAAAGTCACTTCAGAGACTTTTTTACTTGAAAGGATGTAGATTATGAAACTACTTAAGGAAAAGATTCTAACTGATGGAAGAGCAAGAGGCTCAAATATTTTAAAAGTGGATAGTTTCTTAAATCATCAATTGGATATAAGATTATTAAATGAAATAGGTAAAGAATTTAGAAGCAGATTTAAGCAAGATAAAGTGGACAAGATAATGACAATAGAGGCATCTGGAATTGGTATAGCCAGTATAGCTTCCCAGTATTTTGATTATGTTCCAGTAGTTTTTGCAAAAAAAGCTGAAAGTTTAAATATTGACAAAGAAGTTTATGAATCAAAAGTACACTCTTTTACAAAGAATAAAGATTATAACGTTATGGTAGGAAAGCAGTTCTTAAAGGAAGGCGAAAATGTTTTAATAATAGATGACTTTCTTGCTAATGGATGCGCAGCCATAGGACTTATAGATATAGTTAAGCAAGCAGGTGCAAACGTAATTGGTGTTGGGATAGTTATTGAAAAGGGATTTCAGGATGGAAGAAAGAAGATTGAAGAATTAGGATACAAAGTTGAATCTCTTGCAATAATAGAGAAAATGGAAGAGGGAAAAATTTATTTTAAATAAATTTACATAGTCTACTTAATTATCAAAGCTTAGGGAGGAAATAAAATGAAAAGATTTTTAAAAATAATGTGTAGTGCAGTAGTTGCTTCATCTTTACTTCTAGTTGGATGTGCAAGTAAGAGCCAAAATAACAGTAGCACTGATAAAGGTAGCGATAAGAAGCCAGTAGTAGGTTTCCTATACGTTGGACCTGTTGGAGATGGTGGATTTACATATTCACATGATCAAGGAAGACTTTACTTAGAAAAAGAATTAGGGGTTAAAACAGTAGCAAAAGAATCAGTTAAAGAAGATAAAGCTGAAGTTGAAAAAGCTGTTGAAGATATGATAGAACAAGGTGTTACAGTAATATTTGGAACAAGTTTTGGATTCCAAGAAGGTATGCTTTCAGAAGCAAAGAAGCATCCAGAAGTTAAATTTATGCACTGTTCAGGTTATGAAACAGCTGACAACATGGGTCAATACTTTGGTAAGATTCATGAAATGATGTACTTAAATGGTATAGTTGCTGGTCTTAAGACAAAGTCTAATACATTAGGTTTCGTTGGAGCATTTCCTATCCCAGAAGTTATAAGAAACATAAATGCATTTACACTTGGTGCACAATCAGTAAACAAAAATGTAAAAGTTAAAGTAAACTGGACTAACACTTGGTATGATCCTGCAAAAGAAAAAGATGCTGCAACAGCTTTAATAGATGCAGGTGCTGACGTAATAGCACAACATCAAGATACTGCAGGTCCACAACAAGCAGCAGAAGCAAAAGGTGTATACTCAGTTGGATATAACACAGATATGAGCAAGACAGCTCCAAAGGCTAATATGACATCAGCAGTTTGGAACTGGGGTCCTTACTATGTAAAAGTTGTTAAGTCAATAATGGATGGTTCATGGAAGTCAGGAAAGTATTGGGGAGAATACGCTGACGGAGTAGTTGATTTAGCTCCACTTACAGCTAATGCACCAGAAAATGCTAAAGCAGCAGTAGAAAAAGCAGAAGCTGATATAAAAGCAGGTAAGGGTATATTTGTAGGACCAATAAATGATCAAAAAGGTGCTGTAAAAGTTGAAGCAGGAAAAACTTTAACTGATGATGAAGTTTGGAACATGAACTGGTTTGTTCAAGGAGTAGAAGGAACTATTCCAAATCAATAATAGACAGTATATAAAATTTTGGATTTGAGCTGAAGAATTCTATTCTTCAGTTCTCTTATATTGTGGAGGAAGATATGAATAAAAAGCCTTTAATTGCATTAAAAGGAATTAGTAAAACTTTCGGAAAAGTGGCTGCAAATAAGAATATTCATCTTGATATTTACGGTGGAGAAATTCATGCACTTCTAGGAGAGAATGGAGCAGGTAAAAGTACTCTAATAAGTGTTATATCAGGTGTATATATGCCTGATGGAGGAACTATGGAGTGGAACGGAGAAAAAGTAAACTTCACTTCTCCGAAGGAAGCAATGAAATATGGAGTAGGTACTATATATCAGCACTTTAAACTTGTAGAAGCTATGACTGCAAGAGAAAATATATTACTAGGACAAAAGGGCAAGATTTTTAGAAATGATAATAAAGTAGACAAAGATATAAAGAATATAATTGAAACTTATACTTTAGATGTAGATTTAGATAAGTATGTTATGGATATGTCTGTAGGGGAAAGACAAAATCTTGAAATATTAAAGGTGCTATATAGAGGAGCAAAGCTTTTGATATTAGACGAGCCTACTACTGTGTTTACACCTCAAGAGACGGAAAAACTTTTCAAGATTATGAGAAAAATGAAAGAGCAAGGGTGTGCTCTAATATTTATCTCTCATAAAATGGATGAAGTAATGGAGATCTGCGATAAGATAACAATACTTAGGAAAGGTGAAACTGTTAAAACCTTAGATAAAGTTGGTACTAATCCAAAGGAATTAACTGAAGCTATGGTAGGTAGAGCGGTAGACTTATCCATAGAAAAAGTGGAATGTACTAGAGAAGAAAAACTACTAACTGTAGATAATCTTGTGGTTTTAAATGAAGAAAAAGCCGAGGCAGTAAAATCAATTTCCTTCGAAATAAAAGCTGGAGAAGTATTTGGAATAGCTGGAATTGCTGGTTCTGGACAAAAAGAGTTATGTGAGGCTATTGCAGGAATAGCTAGTGTTAAATCAGGTGGTATTGTATTTGAAGGTGAAAATCTAGTAGGGAAAAACCCAAGAGAATTTGTTAAAAGAGGTATAAGCATGAGTTTTATACCAGAAGATAGACTTGGAATGGGTTTAGTTGGGTCTATGGATATGGTTGATAACATGCTGTTAAAAACTTATTACTCTGAAAAAGGCTTCTTGATAAATAGAAAACCAGTTGCAGAAAAGGCTAAAGCTTTAAAAGGAACATTAGATATAAAAACACCAAGCATTCATTATCCAATAAAATATCTATCTGGGGGAAACATTCAAAAAATACTTTTAGGTAGAGAACTAAGTTCAAATCCAAAGCTTTTGATTATGGCTTATCCAGTAAGAGGATTAGATATAAACACGTGCTTTATTATCTATAATCTTATAAATGAAGCTAAATCTAAAGGTACTGCAGTCCTATTTATAGGTGAAGACTTAGATGTTTTAATGCAGCTTTGCGATAGAATCATGGTAATGTGTGATGGAGCTTCTAGCGGAATAATAAATTCAGAAGATGCTACCAGAGAAAAACTTGGACTTATGATGGTTGGAGCAGATGAATAGGAGTAGGAGGGAATAGCTTTGGCAAGACTAATAAAAAGAGAAGAGATAAGTAAAACTACAAGAATTAAGGTAATGGCAATTGCTATATTATTGGCATTTGTAGTTGCAGGGATATTTTTAGCTATACTTGGTTATGAACCTTTAAGTGTTTTTGGATCAATGATAAAAGGGTCTTTTGGTTCAATTTATAGAGTTAGACAAACTATTATAAGAGCAATACCTTTAGTCATTGCTTCTATAGGAATTTCAGTGGCATTTAAAATGCTATTTTGGAATATCGGTGGAGAAGGGCAGATTTTTATGGGAGCTTTAGGAGCTGCACTAGTTGCACTTAACATGCCAAATCTCTCAAAACCAGTACTACTTTTACTAATGCTAGTAGCTTCAATCGTATTAGGCGGACTATGGGCACTACTATCAGGGATTTTAAAGGTTTATTTTAATACAAATGAAACAATAATAACACTAATGCTTAATTATATAGCTTTAAAGTTTATAACATATTTACAGTATGGACCACTTAGAGATAAAAAAGCTATGAATTTTCCTAAGATACCTAATTTCTCCGATAATGCTATATTGCCTAAATTATTCAACATACATATTGGTTGGATATTTGCAATAATAATTGTTATAGTATTTTATTTTGTTATGAAGCATTCAAAACTTGGATATGAGATATCAGTTATAGGGGAAAGTCATAACACTGCAAGATATGCAGGAATAAGTATAAATAAAACTATATTAAAGGCAATATTTATTAGTGGAGCACTTTGTGGAATTGTTGGATTTATTCAAGCTTCTGCAGTTAGTGGTACACTTTCTACAGAAATCACTGGAGGAGTTGGAAATACAGCAATTATAATTGCTTGGTTATCTAATCTTAATTCCATTGTTATTCTAATAGTATCAGTTCTGTTTGCAGCTCTATTAGAAGGTGGTAATTATATACAAACAGCATTTGGCATACCTAATGCTGCTGCATCAGTGATACAGGCATTGATATTGTTCTTCGTTCTTGGAAGTGACTTGTTTATGCGATATAAAATTTCTTTTAGGAGGAATGAATAATGAATGTGATATCATTTTTACATGCTACAATAGTAGCTGGAACTCCTCTGTTATTAGCTACTCTAGGTGAAATACTTACTGAAAAGGTTGGTAATCTGAACCTAGGTGTAGAAGGAATGATGCTAATGGGAGCTGTAATGGGATTTATAGTAGGTTATAGTACGGGAAATCCATATATGGCACTTTTAGCTGCAATGATTGCTGGAGGATTAGGTGGTTTTATTTATGGAGTGTTAACTGTAGGATTAAGAGCTAATCAAGTAGTTACCGGGTTAACTTTAACCATATTTGGTACAGGACTTTCTAGTCTTTTAGGACAAAAGGTTGTTGGGCAGGTAGTTCCTAATACAATTAAGAACTTTTTTGCTCCGGTAAGTATTCCTGTCCTTAGTAAGATTCCATATATAGGACCGATACTTTTTACACAAGATGTGTTTGTTTATATATCGTATTTATTAGCAATAATTACTGGTATTTATCTATATAACACTAGAGCGGGATTGAATTTAAGAGCTGTTGGAGAAAATGCTGCAGCAGCCGATGCGGTGAGTATTAATGTTAGTCTATATAAGTATATAAACATAACCATAGGTGGTGCTTTAGCTGGACTTGGGGGGGCATATCTTTCACTAGTTTATGTTCCTGCATGGCAAGAAAATATAGTTGCAGGTAGAGGATGGATTGCTGTAGCCCTAGTTATCTTTGCAGCGTGGAATCCTTATAAAGCAATAATAGGTGCATATTTATTTGGTGGATTAGATATAATAGGGTTTAGACTGGGAAAAGTAGTTATAAACCAATACTTCTTATCAATGCTACCATACTTAGTAACTATCGTAGTTTTAGTATTTGTGTCAGCTAAAAAATCAAAGAAAAATTCTCCTCCTAAAGGCCTTGGAAATAGTTACTTTAGAGAAGAAAGATAAATAAATATATTTCTATTGATTTTTAATCCTTTGTGTGTTATATTCTACTAGATAACAAAAAACCTTTAAACCAGTCCAGAGAGGCTGTAAGGAGTAGGATATAATTACAGGAACTTTTATGTGGTTTTATAACTTCTTACAGTAGTAAGAAGTTTTTTTTATTATAATAAGCACTTTAATTTAGTCCAGAGAGGCTAAAAAGGAAGCGAAAGCTTCCCCAATATTTAATCAAGGGGGATTTTTTTATGGCAAGTAATGCAATAAAGAGACAAGAAGTAGTAAATTTAAAAGCAGGAAGTATAGATGTTAATGAAAAACTTCCGTTAAAGACAGCAATTCCGTTAAGTTTTCAACATTTGTTTGCAATGTTTGGATCTTCAGTTCTAGTACCAATTCTTTTTAATGTAGATCCAGCTATAGTGTTATTCTTTAATGGAATAGGAACATTGCTTTATGCCTTTATAACTAAGAAAAAGATACCTGCATACTTAGGATCAAGTTTTGCTTTCATAGCACCAGTTTTTGCTTTGATGGGTAAAGGGTTAAGTTTCGCAGAAGTACAAAGTGGATTCGTTGTTGTGGGAATTGTATTTTCCGTAGTAGCTTTAATAATAGGTGTAACTGGTGTAGGCTGGATAAAAAAGGTGTTTCCACCTGCATCTATGGGTGCAATAGTTGCTATAATAGGTCTTGAATTAGTACCAGTAGCTGCTGATATGGCAGGATTTGCAGTAGGCGGATCAAATACAAAAGTATTTAATCCAACATGGGCACTTATATCAATGATAACTTTATTAACAGTAATATTCTGTTCAGTATTATGCAGAGGATTTATGAAAATCATTCCTATACTTATAGGTATAGTGGTAGGGTATATAGCTGCAATTGCAATGGGAATAGTTGATTTCTCAGCTGTAAGCAATGCAAGTCTAATAGCAGTGCCAAAGTTTACATTAGTAAAGTTTAATTTGACAGCAATCATAACAATAGTACCAGCAGCTTTCGTTGTAATAGCAGAACATATAGGTCACTTAGCAGTAACAGGAAATATAGTTGGAAGAGATCTGACTGAAGATCCAGGTCTTCATAAATCAATGTTAGGTGATGGATTATCAACAATACTATCAGGTCTTTTTGGATCAGTTCCAACAACTACATATGGTGAAAATATAGGTGTACTTGCAATAACTAAAGTATATAGTGTATATGTAATAATGGGAGCAGGAGCATTATCAATAGTTCTTGGATTCTCAGGAAAACTTGCAGCACTAATAAGAAGTGTACCTACTCCAGTAATCGGAGGAATATCACTTCTACTATTTGGTACCATAGCAATAGCAGGTTTTAGAACTTTCGTAGAAGAAAAAGTTGATTTCTCAAAGCAAAGAAACTTAATGTTAACTTCAGTAATCTTCGTAGTAGGATTAAGCGGAATGAAGATGACTATAGGAACTGTGGAAGTAAAAGGAATGGTATTAGCAACACTTGTAGCGGTAGTGCTTAACTTAGTGTTTATAATATTCGATAAATTAGGATTAATGAACGAAACAGAATAGAGGTTCTATTACTAGAACGATAGTCAGTATGATATCCAATCTAAAAAAGTTATAAATTCATGAATGTTACTAGTGTCATGAATTTAGCTTTAAGATTGGATATTTTTTTGCTGTATAGGAAATATAATATATAAATAGAGTTACATCAAGAAGTCGTTTACAATGTAATTGTCATTCAAAGGTGGCAGTGTTCCTTTGTTTGGAGGTAATTAAGAATTTACTGGTTAATAATTCTTTAAGTGAAACATAAGTTCCAATTAGATTATATTATTACTTAAATGGATAATTAAACAAGTATCATAAAGTTAAATTTTAGTTAAGTAAATGATGATAATGTTAAAAAAACACACATTAAGTTATTAAAGTTAAAAAGTGAATGAAATAATTAAAATTATTAATAAAACTTAACACAATCTTAACAAACAACTTGTATCATTAATAGAGTTGAGCAAATAAAAGTTAGATCATAGGAGGAAGCTATGTTTAATTTATCACCTAAAAACGACAAATTTTTTGATTTATTTATTTCATTTTCCGAGATCATAAGTGATGCAGCACATGCACTTGATGATTTTGTGAAGTCTCCAAATGAGGCAAATGAGAAATACGAGCACTTAAGAGATATCGAACACAGAGGCGATGATGAGCTACACAAAATTCTTGAGGAAGTAAATAACAGCTTTATCACACCTATCGATAGAGAAGATATTTTTATCATTGGTAAAGCACTTGATGATGTAGTTGATTATATCGAAGATACTGCAGCAAGATTTTTAATGTACAATGTTAATGAAGTTAATGAAAGTGCATTACTTATTTCAGCTAATATTGTAAAAGCAAGCGATGAAATCAAACTTTTAATGCAAGCTTTTAAAAATATGAAGAATACAGCTGAGATAAAAAATAAGATAGTAGAAGTTAATAAACTTGAAAATGATTGCGATAGAATATACAGAGAAAGCATGAAAGCACTATTTAGTGGTGGAACAAAGGAAATCAAAATAATCATTTGGAAGGATATTTATGAATCTTTAGAAGATGCAATAGATTCATGTGAAAAGCTTGCAAATGTTATTGAAGGAGTTGTAACAAAGCATGTCTAGTTCTGTATTAGTAGTAACTATAATTGTTGTTATTTTAGCGTTAGGCTTTGACTTCATAAATGGTTTCCATGATACTGCTAATTCTATAGCTACATCCGTATCTACAAGAGTTCTAACTCCTAAGCAGGCTATATTAATGTCAGCTGTTCTAAACTTTGTAGGTGCATTTATAAGTACTAAGGTTGCTAAGACAGTTGGATCAGATATAGTTGATCCGAGTTTAATACCTCAAACAGTAGTGCTTGCAGCTTTAGTTGCAGCTATAATATGGAATCTTGTTACTTGGTATTTCGCTATACCTAGCAGTTCTTCACATGCACTTATTGGAGGACTTATAGGATCAGCTATAGTATTTAAGGCAAGTTTTGCAGTTGTTAACTGGCATAATGTTTTATTTAAAATAGTTTTATGGTTATTTTTATCACCAGTTATCGGTTTTGTAATAGGTTATATATTTATGACTCTTTTAAACTGGATTTTAAGAAAAGCAAAGCCACATCAGGTTACAAAGTCATTTTCAAAGCTACAGATATTATCAGCTGCTTTGATGGCATTTAACCATGGTGGAAATGATGCACAAAAATCAATGGGTATAATTTCTGCAGCTTTATTAAGTGGAGGACTTATAACTACATTCCATGTTCCTTTCTGGGTGAAAGCTGGATGTGCTGCTGCAATGGCATTAGGTACATCTGTAGGTGGATGGAAGATAATAAAGACAATGGGAGTTAATATGGCAAAACTTGCACCTGTAAATGGTTTTGCAGCTGAAACAAGTGCTGCTGCTGTAATATTTAGTGCTACTATGCTTAACGCCCCAGTAAGTACTACTCATATAATTTCAGGTTCCATTATGGGTGTTGGAGCTTCAAAGAGATTTTCATCTGTTAGATGGAGTCTAGCTCAAAATATAATGTGGACATGGGTTATAACTATTCCAATATGTGCTACTCTAGGTGGGTTAGCAATATTTATAATTAAGCTTTTATAATTTACGGAATTTTAATTACATAATATAAATTTTTGTTCCAAAGTACCTATAGCTTTGTGATGCTGATATAAATCAAGCATTTCACAAAGTATAGTTACTTTGGAACTTTTTATTATACAGGAATACAAAAGGTTTCTAGGTTCCATTTAATTTCAAAACCATACTTTAGTAGCACTTGTTTTTATGATTGTTGCATAACTTGATTAAGTAAATCTGGATAGTTAGTAATTATTCCGTCTATTCCTAAGTTCAGGAGTTTTTTCATATATTCAACTTCATTAACTGTATATGTGTTTATTTGAAAGCCTTCAGATTTAATATCATCCACCAATTTCTTATTTAGAACTGAAAAAAACTGAGGATGCATAGCATCAGCTCCACAAAGTCTGCAATAATCACCAGGTTTATATATCCAACAATCATATAGAAGACCAGTTTTATATGAATTATCTAATGTCTTAATATTTACCATAGAATAATGATTAAAAGAGGATAATATTATTTTATCTTTTTGATAACTATATTTATCAAGCAGCTTTAAAATGATATGCTCTAGGCCTTCATATGGAATTATACTGTTTTTTAGCTCTAAATTTATAACTAAATCATTTTCTTTTGAAAATGCAATGAAGTCTTCTAACGCTGGAATTTTCTGTCCGTTACCGAAGTCAAACTTTAATAATTCTGAATAAGTATAGTCTTTCACTAATCCAGATCCGTTAGAGGTCCTATCTAAGGTTTCATCGTGAATCAATACAGGAACACCATCTTTGGTAAGCTGTACATCTGTTTCAATGCCATTACAATAAGCTTCAGAAGCTTTTTTAAATGCTAGCATAGTATTTTCAGGGTATTTGCCACTAAAGCCTCTATGTGCAATATTAAGAGTCATAACATCACCTCATAATTATTTTAAAATAAGTTTAATACATTATTTTTTTACTGTAAAGTAAGTATGAAATTTTATAAGTTAACTAAACTTAGATTATGTTGAAATATAAACTTTGATTTTTTACTAAAACATTGGTAAAATTTTATTAAATAATACTACATGTAATGCTTAGAAGATTATTAATAAAATTAGGAGATAATAGTAGAAGATATGGCAACAATAAAAGATATAGCAAGCAAAGCTGGTGTTTCTATAGCAACTGTATCAAGAGTACTAAATTTTGATGATACTTTGAATGTGTCTGATGTCACCAAAAAGAAAATTTTTGAGGTAGCAGAAGAATTAAATTATATGACCATGAAGCAAAGAAAAAATAAGAAAAGCTCCTATCAAATAGGACTAATTCATTGGTACACTGATCGAGAAGAATTACTTGATCCTTACTATATGTCAATTAGGATGTCAATAGAAAGAAAATTTAGTGAAGAGAGTATAAGCTTCACAAGAATCAATGAAGTGGCTGATAATATGTATAGCGTTGATGGGATAATTGCAATAGGAAAGTTTGGAGAGGAAGATATAGATAAATTTAAAGATTTATCTAAAAATATTGTATTTGTAGACTGTTCTCCAAATGAGGAAATTTATGATTCTGTAGTTATAGATTTTAGGAGAGCAGTTAATGAGGTTTTAAACTATCTAACAAATCTTGGTCATGAAAGAATAGCATATATCGGTGGACGTGAAGCAATTAATGATGGTAAAGAAGATATAGTAGATTATAGAGAGGTTACATATACACAATACATGAGAGATATCAACTTGTACAGATCCGAATACATAAGGATAGGTAATTTTACTCCTGGTAGCGGATATGAGCTGATGAACAGTTTGTTGAAACAGGATGTTATGCCTAGTGCAGTTTTTATAGCTAGTGATTCTATGGCAATAGGAGCGTATAAGGCAATAAATGAAAGAGGATTATCAATTCCAAAAGACATAAGTATTGTAGGATTTAATGATATATCCACAGCTCAATTTATTGTTCCGCCTCTAACTACAATAAAAGCACATACTGAGTTTATGGGAGAAATAGCATTTGACCTTTTAATGGAAAGATTAAAAAAGGATAGAGAAATCTGTAAAAAGGTTATAGTTCCTACGAAACTAATTGTTAGGGATAGTTGCATGGAGGTAAACCGTAGATAAACTATTTAATGTTTAAAACTATCAAAATAAAGACTAGTAAATCAATGAAATCTTTATTTTGAGTTGGAGCATTGAAGTAGTCTCTATAAATAACGCCAATGAATGCATATAAATAATTGCAAAAGATAAGGATGAAAAAAAGTGAAATACAGGAATACTAAAGATGATAGATTAAGAAGGCTTTTTGTTATACTATATATTATACAGATTGCTCTTCTAAGGATTTTCACTGATAGAAGCATTTTTTTTATAGGTATTGTTTTAGGCACTATTGCTTTAATAATTATATATTTTATGGTGAAAAAATATACTGTAAAAAAAATGATGAAGTATAAGATGAACAATATTGATAAATTAAGTGGTGAAGACTTCGAGGAGTTTTTAGCTTTGAAGTTTAAGAAATTAGGATATAAGGTTAAATTAACCCCAACAACTGCTGATTATGGTGCGGATTTAGTAATAAAAAAAGATAAATCAAAGATAGTTGTTCAAGCTAAAAGATGGAATAGCAAGGTTGGAGTAGAGGCAGTTCAGCAAGTAGTAGCTTCTATGAAATATTATAATGCGGATAGATCAATGGTGATAACGAACAGCTATTTTACTGAAAATGCAAAAATACTGGCTAAATACAATGAAGTGGAATTATATGATAGAGGGAAACTTTATAATATTGTAGAAGCTCAAAATAATAACACAATATTTAATGAAAAAATATGTCCTAAATGCGGAGCTAATTTGGTTCTCAGAAACGGAAGATTTGGACATTTTTATGGTTGCGAAGGTTACCCAAGATGTAGTTTTACAATGAGTATAGAAGGCTCTTATAACTATCATGATGCAAAATAGTAGAGAAAGTTTATTGAAACAAAACTGAAATTATCTTTTTAGAAGCTACTTTGTTCTGAGATTGATGATAAGGGTGTAAAATTATACAATTATAGTTGAAGTATAACTTGAGATAACTGATTAAAAATAAAGTGAATCCAGTAAAAACAATTATAAAAGGTAAATTAAAAAAATAAGGAGAAGCAAATGCAAGTAGAAATTTTCTTAAATGGAGTAAAAGAACCTGTAGTTTACAAAGGTGATAGAATAGATGTGCTAGACTTTAAAATGAACAATATAGATTATAAGCAAATAAGATGCTTTGTAAACGGATTTAGTAAAAGTGAACTAATAGAGAAAAAACTGATAAAAAGAATATCAGAGAAATCTGAATAAAAAATTGGACTATCTCCAAAACTAATTATAATAGTTTGGAGGTGATTTTATGTCTAAAAAAAATCAACAATCATCATGGAATAGTAAAAGATTTAAGAGTCCTCAAAAGAATGAACAGGAACCAGTAAAAGAAATTCAAAATAAGCATAGAGATAAGTAATCTCAATATAATAGATGGTAAAAGACTGCTTCTAAAATGAAGCAGTCTTTTATTTTGCTATGTTAAAGAATATTGTTAAAATTAAGCTCGTTTAAGCATCGGATGTGTAACCACTTAATTTGGCAGCACCGTTATTTAGATAATTTATACATAAAATTTTCAAGTTTAAGACAAATTAATAAAGAAAATACATTAATTTTATAAAGGGGTGTTTATTTTTGAAAAAAAGATTTGTTGTATCTATATTATTAAGTATATCTTTATCTATTCCTACAATAGCGTATGGCATAGATAATCAAACTGCAAATACTAATGTAGATAGTAGAAATCAAGTTAACCAAAACGAAAGCTACCATCATAAAGTAAAGGCTTCAGGAAGAGAAAATAAATTTGAAGCTTTATTAAAAGTTGAAGGATTGAGTGGTGAAAATAAAAAATCACTAGAAGTTGCTTTGCAGAAAAAGCTTGAACTAAAGCAACAATTTTTTAGTTTAGCAGGGAATAAGGTACATGATCAAAAAGGGTTTGACGAATTTAAAAGTCAAGCAAAAGCTATAAAAGACAAAGTAATTAATAAACAAATTACTGAGGAAGAAGGTAAGAAACAGCTCGATGAACTAAGAAATAATAGAAGACAATCATCAGAGATGTGGAAAAACTTAAGTGCTGATGGGAAAAAGAAAATGGAGGAGTTAGAAAAAGAATCCAGAACATTAAGAGAAAATAATAAGAAATATTTTGAAGAATATAAAAAAGCTGCAGAAAGCAAAGATACTGTTAGTATAAATAATGCAGCTAAAAATGTAATCGAAGCAATTAATAAACAAAATTCATTAATGCAAAGAAAAATAGATATTTTGAAGAAAGAAGCTAAATAATCATAATTGATGAAAGTATTATGGTAGTGAGATATGGATTTTGGCTTATCAGATGAAAAAAATATATGTTTTACTTAATGAAACGGTGCATTTTAATGTGCCGTTTTAAATATAAATAAAGGGATTTTATATATTAAGTAATAATAAAGCATAATTTTGTATAAATTAGTACAAGTTTAATTAAAAATACATTATAATTTAAATAGTCAAAATATAAATTATAGTTAATATTAAACTATAAGAAAAGATTAAATATGAAAAGGCGAGAGGAATTATGAAGGGGGATTTAATATTATTACTTGGTATTGCTAATATACCTTTATATAAAATGATTTATGAAACTTTCTTTGAAGAGACCATGAGAAAAGATGATGCTAAGATTAAAAAAAGTTCTGTAATATATAGTATTGGATTAGAACATAAAAATAAAGATGATGGAAGAGGTTCTCTATTTTTATTACTTTGTATTTTAGCTATAGCATTTGAATTTTTTATAATAGAGGGGACAATATCAATTTTTATATCTTAATATATATACTTTTATTTGAAATTAGCTTATAAAGTTTTACTTTAGGAGTGACAACTTCAGGTTAATCTATGAATCGTAAAAATACAGACTACTTCGATTTAGAAATATAAATTCTATTAGAAGATAGGCTGTGTTTTTTTACTGTTAAGACCAGTATAAAAATTTTTGCTAGCTAAACCTAGTAAATCACTTCAGCGACTTTTTTATCATTTATGGATTTAGATTTTAACAGAATCAGAGGATAAGTATTTATCCTCCTAGTTATAAGGTATAGCAATATGTGTTTGTTAAACATAGTATATATAGATTGAATTGAAGAAATAACCATATTTATAAGTTATTATACTAATTTATTTATAAAAGCTAATGAGTTTTTGATATAATAGTATTAAATTATAAAGCTTTTAAAAGTTCTCTATTTAAATTTTTTATTTATTGGTTGGAAGAATATACATATGAGAAATAATTTATGCATTTAAGGAGGCTAATATGAAAAAAGAAAGACCACTTATTGGAATTATGGGAAACCTTTTATCAATAGATAATGGAGCTTTTTTAGGTAGTGAAAGAGTATACGTTACAGATGCATATGTTGATTCAATAATAAGGGCTGGAGGGGCTCCAGTTATTATTCCTCCAGTTCTGGATAAAGTGGCTTTAAATATTATAGTGAATCAAATGGATGGCATATTGTTATCTGGGGGATATGATGTTGACCCTCTTCTTTATGGGGAAGAACCAAAACAAAGACTTGGATTTGTGCATAGAGTAGTAGATGAGGCTACTATAGAAGTGATAAAAGAAGCATATAGCAAAGGTAAATCCATATTTGGAATATGCAAGGGAGCTCAGGTGCTAAATGTGGCTTTTGGAGGAACTGTATATCAAGATATGTCCTATATTGAGGGAAGTTATATAAAACATGAACAAAATGCTCCAAATTTTAAAGGAACTCATCCAGTAACTATTGAAAAAAATAGTAAATTATATAAAATAGTAGGGGGGGACATTTTGGTTAACAGTTATCATCATCAAGCGATAAATGATGTAGCTGACGGTTTTAAGGTGGTAGCAGTGGCAAGTGATGGAGTTATTGAAGCAATTGAGAAAGATGATGATAGTTTCGTTATCGCAGTCCAATGGCACCCAGAAATGATGAGTAAGTATGATAAGATGATGCAGGGGCTTTTTAATAGTTTTGTTAATTCCTGCACTTACAAACATATATAATAGACCAATATGAACCGCTCTATATATGATAAATAAAAAATACGATAAAGGACTGAAAAAATGAAGAGTATATCTGTATACACAGTAGATAGTTTTGCTAATGAAATATTTAAAGGAAACCCAGCTGGAGTTTGCATATTGAATGAGGAATTAGAGGACAGTACTATGCAGCTCATAGCTAAGGAGCTAAAGTTTTCTGAAACAGCTTTTATTATGGCTTTTAAGGATAACATATATAGTATTAGATGGTTCACTCCACAACATGAGGTTGATATATGCGGACATGCTACTTTAGCAGCTTCGCATGTTTTGTTCAATGAAATAAAAATTCCGTTTGATAGTATACTTTACAGTAGCAACAAAGGAATAATCAAGGCTTGTAAAGAGGATAATGAAGAAATAAGTTTAGACTTTCAAATTGATGAACCAGAATCAAATATACCATTTAATTACGAAGAGGTAATAAAATCATTAGGAATCAATAAATACGTAAATGTTTTTTGTGGAAAACTAACAGGAAAGTTAGTATTTGAGTTGGAAAATGAAGAAGAAATAAGAGTTGTTAAACCCGATTTTCATTCAATGAAGGATATACGTATAGAAGGGCTAAAAGGTGTTGGAATAACAGCAAGCTCAGATAATGAATATGATTTTGTTACTAGGTATTTTAACCCTTGGGCTGGAGTAAATGAGGATTATGTAACTGGTTCAGTACATACCTTATTAGCTCAGTATTGGTCTTCAAAGAAAGATAAGAATTTTCTAAAAGCGAAGCAGCTTTCTTCAAGAGAAGGAGAGTTAAATTTGAATATACTTACTAATGGTAGAGTAAAGCTATCTGGAAGAGCTGTACTAGTTTTAAAGGGTGAAATGTTTATATAATAGATATAAAAGACCATATACGCAGGGAATATTGATTCCAGGTGTACATGGTCTTATTTTATTTACTATAGATGGGCCACTCCATGCTTAAATTTATATTTTTGCTTGAAGTTTTTTATCTTTATATAGGAAAGTATAAAGTTTTTAAGTTAGCTAAGTCTTTTCATTTTAAGTTTCTATGATAATTTTTATTAATAGTTAAAATGCTAGGTTTAATTAAGATGTAAAGTTTTACCTAACCTGTATAATCTTGTGTCTTATAGCTGAAACTGAAAATGCTAAAAAGAAAGTGGAGAATACGGCAGGAATAAACAATAATAATATTTTCTCCTGTGATGTATAAAAATATTTTAAAAGGGTTTTATAAACAACTTTATCTGTCAAACAGGATACTAGATATATATCAAGAGAAAGTATAGAGATAAGCGATATTATTTTTGTTACAATAGAATTTTTTATATTTAAATCATAAACGGTAACAAAGAAAATAACAGCTTGTATTAAAATTAATAGAGAATCATACTCTCCAATATATGTTGAAAACTTATTACCATTTCCACTTGAGCCATAGACCTCGAGCATAGTCTCTAATCCTATAACCAATAATAATAATAGTATTCCATGCAATTTTCTTACTTTAGGCTTATATTCGCTTATATAGCATCCTATAAAATAATATGAAACAGGATAGATTGCTCTCCATGAAGTTGGAAAGTGAAGAAGATCGTTAAAGCGGCCATTAAAAAATGCAGGAAATGAAGTCATGATTAATACTATAAATATTAGACCGATTTTTTGTTTTTTAGTTATAAGATTATTATAAATTAAATTGAGGAAAGGGCTTAATAGAAATAATCCTATATATAGCTGTATATACCACGAATAAGGATCAGCGGTAAAGTTTTCTATAGCTGAAATCCAGAACAGGAAATTTCCTTTCTCTTTTGCAATAGTAACTCTAAAAAATATACACAATATTGAATAAAAAAGATATACTACGAGTATTGGAATTATCTTTTTAAAATAACTTCTATTAGGAAGTTTATTTCTCTGCAAATAACCTGTAAGGGTTAAGAACAATGGTACGCACATAATGCAACCCATACGAATGAATGTTTGAATATACATATTCATATTAGTGATAGGCGTTTCGTAAAATTTTGTGTTTAAAAAAAAGTGTACTGATAAGACAAATAATATAGCACAAGCTCTAATTATATCGAGTCCAATATGTCTATCTGATTTCATTATTAATCCTCCCAAATTTATAAATTATCATCCTATAGAAATATAACATATTTTGAAGTATCAGTAAAATTAACGTCAAAATATGTTGTAAATAATTTAGAAAGATAACAAATTTAAGAAAGAAAATATTGGTTATTTAATAACGTAAAACTATACTCTATTTCTTTTTTTATTTTTAAGATAAGCTTCTATATTTTTATAAACCTCTAAGATTAAATTTTGTCTTGCCTCTATGCTTGCCCATGCAATATGAGGTGTTATAAAAAGTTTATCTGAATTTGACACACTTAGTAGAGGATTTGATTTGTCAATTGGTTCCTTGGAGATAACATCTAAACTTGCACCTAAAATTAGATTTTCATCTAATGCTTTCGCTAAAGCTTCTTCATTTATTATCCCACCACGTCCCATATTTAATAATATTGATGTCTTTTTCATTTGAGAAAGCTCTTTATAATCAATAAGATTTTTAGTAAGCTCATTTAACGGGCAATGGATAGATACAACATCACTTTTTAAAAGCAATTCAGCTAGCTCAACTCTTTTGTAAGAGCTGTTGTAGTTTTTGCCTGAAGTTGAATAGTATATAACCTCACATCCAAAAGCTGAAGCTACAGTAGCTACTCCTCTACCAATTTCCCCAAGACCAATTATACCGAAAGTTTTGCCTTTTAACTCCCAAAAGTGTTTATCGATATGTGTAAAAGTTTCGCTATTAGAGTATTCACCTGTTTTAACGTAGTTATCATAATACTTAAGGTTCTCTAGAAGATATAGCAGTGAAGCAAAGGTATGTTGAACAACACTGTTTGTAGAGTAACCTGCTACGTTGGTAACTGCAATGTTTTCGCTGTTTGCGTAGTTTAGGTCTACATTGTTAGTGCCAGTGGCAGTAAGGCATATCAGCTTTAAGTCTGGACATTTAGAAAGGTTAGTTTCATTTAAAATAACTTTATTAGTAATAATAATTTCAGCATTCTTAATTCTGTCTACGACCTGTTCAGGGGTAGTTGTCTCATAAACTTTTAAATCACCAAAAGAATGTAGAACACTTAGATCTATGTCATCTCCTAGAGTTTTAGCATCAAGAATAACAAGATTCATTGTATCTCCTCCATAATCTATAGACTTTTAATTAATATTATATGATAACCAGTTTACAAATTAAATGATAAGTTTGAATAACCTTTAAATTAGGCGCTGTTAAAGCACCGTGTTGAAATTAATTGGTTAATCATCCGACGCTTTAATGAGCTTGCGCAAAGAATTAATATGATTTTGTCATATTCCATGGCTAAAACTGTAAACTCACTACGTTCGAACAGTACAGTTTTACTTTTTAATAATCCATACTTTTTATAAACATTTCATATTTTAAATTTAAGAAAATAAAAATATATTATAGTTTATTTATAACAATTTGCAAATAATAATGAGGGAAAGGTCTGAAAAATGATATTTATATTTGAAAAGTATATGTATAAATATACGGTATACGAGGTGAGATTATTTTATGATGACAAAATATAAGAAACATTATATAGGTTTAATATTTTTAATATGCATTTTTATATGGTCACTTATTAAACCTAAAAGCTACTTGATTTGGATTCTAGAAGCAGCTCCATTAATCATAGGGATTCCTGTGTTGATATTAACTTATAAGAAATTTAAATTTTCTAATCTTACATATATGCTCATACTCATTGCTTCATGTGTAATGCTTGTTGGTGGACACTACAGTTATACGGAAGTTCCCCTTTTTTCATGGATACAAAAAATCTTTAACTTAAGTAGAAATCATTATGATAGAGTTGGACATTTTATCCAAGGAGCAACAGCTGCTTTAATAATCAGAGAAATATTGTGGAAACTTAGAATAGTAAGAGGGAAGTTATGGGTTATTATCATTTCCATATGCATGTGTTTGGCTGTAAGTGCATTTTATGAGATTATAGAATTTGCTATTACTTATGTTGTTGGAGGAGAAGCTGATGCTTTCCTAGGTATGCAAGGAGATATATGGGATGCACAATGGGACATGATTTGTGCATTATCAGGTGCTATAGTATTTAATTTCATATTTTCAGCATTAAGCTATAGTGAAAATAAAAAATAGTATATAGAATTTTTATACTGTATAAAAAGTGTGAAATTTAATTCATATTGTTTCAAAATCTTTTAACATCATGGTGAAAACAATGATATAATAATAAGGTTAGACTTTCTAACCTTATTATTATTTTTTATTCTTTATGAAATTATATCTGTGGATAATTATGCGAACAGACTTAAGACGTAGTATAAGTTAAAGAATAAAAAAGAAGAATATGTCGCCTGTAAGATTCTTAACGTACGCTTAAGAAAAGGCAGATGCGCAAAAAAAAATTACTAAAGAAGATCGCTTTAGCGAATTTTTTGTTATCATAAACTCTTGAAGAAGAGAGATTAAAACCAAGTTTTAAGGAAATGATTTATAAATAGCGTATTTGCTTAATCGTCATCCACTGTAGGAGGTGAATTCTTTGAATTTTAGATATGGAAACTTAGGTGAATTGTGTAAGCCTCATATATTAAAAAAAGGGGAAACTTATTATATAGGAGAATATGTTTTTGATTTTGAGATTCAAGATATAGAGGAAGATTTATCGAGAAGCATAAGGTGCTATGTCGCATCGGAGTATTTTGATCAGTATTTAGTGAATTTTCAAATAGATTTTAAAAATAAGCTTATAGAAGGAAAATGTACCTGTGCGAACTATCTTAAGGATGGAAAGGTATGTAGCCATATAGCAGCAGGATATCTTCATTATTTAAATAAACTAGCTAAGAAAGAAGTAAAGAAAGTTAGTTTAGTAGAGCAAATGATAAAGCTATATGATAACTTAGTTACTACAAAAAAACAAAAAGAACCAGTAAAATTAGAGTTTACTTTAACTCTTAACAAAGAAAACACTTTGCTTGATCTAAAGATTGGAACTGATAAGTTATATTCAGTTAGAGACCTTGAAAGATTTCTTTTAGATATAAGGAAAGAAGATTGCATTTTAGAGTTTGGAAAGGGATTTATTCTGGACCTCAACGAACAATATTTTAATGATTACGATAATAATCTAATCTGTTTTCTTCAAGATTTGCTTTCAATTGGGGAAATTGCATCGGAAAAGGGAGGTTCTAATAAGCTATTTCAAGGTAAATATATAAAATTAGTGGATTCAAGCTTAAAGAGAATACTAGAGCAAAGTAAAGATAAAGGTATAAATATAACTATTGATTCGGATAAATATGAGAATTGTAGAATATCTACGGATGAATTAAAGTTTGAAACAAAAATCGAAGAAGAGCTAGTAGGAATGCGAATTAAGCCTAAGATTAATTTGCCAATTCCAATGACAACTGATTATGAATATATGTTTTATGATAAGAAGATTTACAAATGTGATAAAAGAAATGCAAATAGACTAAAGGCTATATGCACATTCTTTACAGGTAGTGAAAATAATGAACTCATGATACCAAATAGGGAAAAAGGCCTATTTATAGGAAAGATTTTGCCTGTGCTAAATACTATTTCTAATGTAGAACTGCCAGAGACTTTAAGAACGAAGCTGGAGGAGACAGGTGCTCCACTAACTTGTAAGTTCTATTTTGATAAGATAGGTAAACATGTGGAGTTGAAGGTTAAATTTAACTATAAGGTTGTTGAAATAGATGCTGTTTCAGAAAAATATGTACCTAAAGATATATCAGTTATAAGGGATATAGATAAAGAAGAAGAAGTTAAAAACTTATTGATATCAATGGGATTTATAAAGAATAAGGATAATTTAGTTATAAGTGATGAAGAAAAAATAATTGAACTTCAAAATCAAGGTTTAGAGAAATTAGCTGAGTTTGGAGAAATATATTATTCAGAATCTTTCAAAAAATTTAAGGTAATAAAAAAGCTTACATTAAGTGCAAGTACAAGAATTAATGAAGAGGATTTGCTTGAGTTTTCGTTTAATATAGATGAACTAACGAATGAAGAACTTGTTGGGGCTATGAAAGCTTTAAGAAGTGGAAAAAGATACTATAAAGCATCGGATAAAGGGTTTATTATGCTTGATGATCCTATGCTACAAAATTTCAACAGAATTTTAGAATCATTAAATATAAAAGAAAGTAGTCTTTTAAATCCTACAATTGATCTTGATAAATATAATGCTTTATATCTTAATGATAAAATAAATAAATATCTTAATGGCAATATTGTGAAGAGGGATGACAGTTTTTCAAAATTGGTTGATTCTTTTGAGGATATAAACAAGGAAGAAATAATACTTCCACAACAATTGAATTGTGAGATGAGAAATTATCAGATAGATGGCTATAAGTGGTTCAAGACATTGAAAAAGTATGGCTTCGGAGGAATATTGGCAGATGAAATGGGGTTAGGAAAGACTCTTCAAACAATTTCCTTACTTTTATCAGAAAAAGAAAACAAGAAAACTAACCCTTCAGTAGTGATATGCCCAACGTCACTTTTATACAATTGGAAAGAAGAGTTAGAGAGATTTGCACCTTCATTGAAGGTTTTAGTTTACTATGGCAGTAAAGCTAATAGAAATAGGCTAGAGGATGAGTTTAATAATGTTGATGTTATATTAACCACGTACCCTATCGTTAGAATAGACATAGAAGAGTTGAAAAAACATACTTTTAACATAGCAATAATTGATGAAGCTCAGAATATTAAGAACAGTGTTTCTCAGAATTCAAGAAGTGTAAAGGAATTGAAAGCAGAAAATAGATTCGCTTTAACAGGAACACCAATTGAAAATTCACTTATGGAACTTTGGTCTATATTCGATTTTATAATGCCAGGATTCCTTTTTTCTTCAAATTCTTTTAAAAAGAAATATGAGCTTCCTATAATTAAAGACGAAGATAAAACTGCATTAAATGAGCTTTTATCTAAAGTTACTCCATTTATTTTAAGACGTAAGAAAAAAGATGTACTTAGTGAACTGCCCCCTAAGATTGAGAGAAAGGTAGCGGTAGAACTAAACAAGGAACAAAGAAAATTATATTCTACTTACGTAAAGATATTTAAAAACGAGATTGAATCTAATATAGAGAAAAATGGAGTAAATAAGAGTAAGCTTCAGATATTGTCAGCACTTACAAGACTTAGACAATTGTGCTGTGATCCATCAACCTTTATAAATGATTATACAGGGGGAAGCAGTAAGCTGGATACTCTTTATGAACTTATAGAAAGTTGTATCCAAGAAGGCCATAGGATTTTATTATTTTCTCAGTTTACATCGGCACTTAAGAATATAGGGAAACAGCTTCAAGAGACTGGAATATCATACATGTATCTAGATGGTACTATAAAGTCAGAAGAAAGACTGGAATTAGTAAATTCTTTTAATAGTGGCAACAGCTCTGTGTTTTTGATTTCTTTAAAGGCTGGGGGAGCAGGGCTTAATCTTACTTCAGCTGATGTGGTTATTCACTTTGATCCTTGGTGGAATCCAGCTGTGGAGGATCAAGCCACAGATAGAGCTCATAGGATAGGTCAAGAAAATAGTGTTGAAGTAATAAAGCTTATAGCTAAAGGGACTATAGAAGAAAAGATATATAAACTTCAAGAAAAGAAGAAGGATATAATCAATAATGTTATGGAAGAAGAGGCGATAGCTTCATCTGTGATAAGTACCATGAATATTGATGATATAAAAGAACTTTTCAATGAAGTAGAATTTTAATCAATAAAAAAGTGATTGAAGCGACTTTCTTCAGTCACTTTTTTGCGCATCTGCCTTTCCGAATGTATATGAGGAAAATTTGGCAGGCGACATATTCTTCTTTTTTTATTCTTTAGGTTATATTATGTCTGATACATATATTTTTCAATATATAATTGAATCATAATTTTATAAAGAATAAAAAAAGCTGTAGTCATATTCGACTACAGCCTAAATTATTAGTTCATACCTTTGAATTCTAGATATTCATCGTATGTAGATTTTCTATCAACTACTGCTTCTGGAGTTAATTCTATAACTCTGTTTGCAATAGTTTGAACGAATTGGTGGTCATGACAAGCAAATAGAAGCACGCTCTTAAAGTCTATAAGACCATTATTTACAGCTGTTATTGATTCAAGGTCTAAATGGTTTGTTGGTTGATCAAGAATTAACACATTAGCTGAGCTAAGCATCATTCTAGATAACATACAACGAACCTTTTCTCCTCCGGAAAGTACACTTGCTTCCTTTAAAGCTTCTTCTCCAGAGAAAAGCATTCTACCTAAGAAACCTCTTAAATAACTTTCGGACTTCTCATCTGAGTATTGTCTTAACCAATCAACTAAGCTAAGGTTACAGTTATTGAAGTACTCAGTATTATCCTTAGGGAAATAAGCTTGAGAAGTAGTTATACCCCATTTGTAGCTACCGCTATCTGGTTCCATTTCTCCATTAAGAATCTTAAATAAAGTAGTTACAGCTATTTCATCCCCAACGAAAGCTATCTTATCTTCTCTTCCAACCATGAAGCTTACATTATTAAGAACTTTAACACCGTCGATTGTCTTGCTGATTCCATCTACTGTAAGAACATCATTTCCAACTTCTCTTTCAGGTTTGAAGCCAACAAATGGGTATCTTCTGCTTGATGGTTGAATATCATCTAATGTAATCTTATCTAAAAGCTTCTTTCTTGAAGTAGCTTGTTTAGATTTTGAAGCATTAGCACTAAATCTTGCGATAAAGTTTTGAAGATCCTTAATTTTTTCTTCCTTCTTCTTGTTTTGATCCTTTGACATTGCAAGAGCTAATTGGCTTGATTCATACCAGAAATCATAGTTACCAACATAAAGCTTAATCTTTCCAAAGTCAACGTCACAAATATTAGTACATACCATGTTTAAGAAATGTCTATCATGGGATACTACTATTACTGTACCTTCAAAATCAGCTAAGAAGTTTTCAAGCCAGTTAATTGATTTTATATCAAGGTGGTTTGTAGGCTCGTCAAGTATTAGTACGCCAGGCTTACCAAATAAAGCTTGAGCAAGTAAAACCTTTATTTTGTCTCCACCAGTTAGTTCTCCAACATTTTTGTAATGAAGATCAGTTCCAATTCCTAAACCTTGTAGTAGAGAAGAAGCTTCTGATTCTGCTTCCCAACCATTCATGTCAGCAAATTCACCTTCAAGTTCTGAAGCTTTGATACCATCTTCGTCGCTAAAGTCTTCTTTAGCATAAAGGGCATCTTTTTCCTTCATTATTTCATAAAGTCTTTCATTACCTCTGATTACAGTTTCTAAAACTTGTGAATCATCGAATTGGTAGTGATCCTGTTTTAACACGGAAACTCTTACGTTTGGTGCAACTATAACTTCTCCAGTATTTGGTTCAACTTCTCCTGACAAAATCTTAAGGAATGTTGATTTACCAGCACCATTTGCTCCTATAACACCATAACAGTTTCCAGGAGTAAACTTTAAAGTTACATCTTCAAATAGTTTACGGCCGCCATATCTTAAGCCTACATTAACAACATTTATCATTTACACTTTCCTTTCTGTTTAATGACCAATTTTTATAACATTTAAAAGCATCTTATAAGTAATATAAGTAATATAAGTAATGCCTGTTATTACAAAGTGATTTTTATATAATTTAATATATGTGTAAATCTAAGAAAAATAGATTTTATGTATTTATCACACAATTCAAGATTATATCATAATAATATAGGTTTAGTATATATATTACTTTGGAAAAAAAGTAAGCTATCTCATAATGAGATAGCTATATAAGTCTTAATTTAAGCGTAACTTTCAGCTTCAGTAATAAGTTCATCCATTAATTCTCTAACAGATACAATTTTATCTATTCTATGAGCATTGCTTCCGCAGAATATTAAAGCATCCTCTAAATTACCTTCAACTGCATTAATAAGAGCCTTTGTTATACAATATGGGGTAGTAGCAGGGTTACATTTTGTTATGCACTTATAACATTTAGTAACCTTTATATTACCTTCTTTTGTTTTTGAAACAAAAGGATTCATGATAGCGCGGCCAGGCATTCCAACAGGACTTTTAACTATTGCAATGTCATCTAAAGTAGCATTTACATAAGCCATTTTAAAGTTTATATGGGCATCACATTCTTCTGTAGCTACAAATCTTGTTGCCATTTGCACTCCACTAACGCCTAAAGCTAACATTTTAGCAATATCTGTGCCAGTATATACACCACCAGCAGCGATAAGAGGTATAGATTTGTTGTACTTTTCTTCATATATCTTAATTACATTTAATATCTTAGTTAACTCATCTTCTACTGAGTAGTTAGAGTTATTTAGATCTTCAAGTTTAAAGCCTAGATGACCACCAGCTGCAGGACCTTCATAAACAACAGCATCGGGAGCTACCTTATAATTTCTATCCCAAAGCTTCATTATTACGTTAGCTGCTTTGTCAGAAGAAATAATTGGTGCTATTTTAACATTAGAACCTTTACAAAGTTCAGGAAGATGTGTAGGTAGACCTGCACCAGAAATTATGATTTGTGCTCCAGCTTCAATTGATGTCTTTACTAATTCATCGTAATTATTTGCGGCACACATTATATTTACACCTATAATTCCGTCTTTAGCTTTGCTTAAAGCGGTCTTAATATGATTTTTTAATGCTCTTAAATTTGCTTCTAATGGAGATTTTTCAAAATCAGGTTCTTTATAACCTATTTGAGCAGCTGATATTATTCCAATACCTCCGCAAGACGCTACAGCAGATGCTAAGTTTGATAAAGAAACTCCAACACCCATTCCGCCCTGTATTATTGGAACCTTTGCGATTAAATCACCAATTTTCAGTGGTTTTAGTTTCATAAAATATCCCTCTCTCGAATAAAAAAAATATTTTGATAGTCAAAGTATTTATATTATAGTATAGTAATGTATGTAGAGATTAATGTCAACTACAGAATTACCTACCAATTCGAAGATTACTTACCTAAATCAAAAACCATTGATAATAAATTGTAAAAATAGGCTTAAATTAATAAATTATTAAGGAATAAAACTTGCCATATAAGATTTTTTGTAAGAAAATAAAATTAAACTATAAAATTAAGCAAGAAATAATTCTGGGGAGAGTCTTAATGGAAACTATTTTAGAATTTTTTAAGAACAGAGGATTTAAAAGAATAGCTATTTTAGCTGTGATATCTATAATAGCATATTTTTTAAGAGAATTTGCAAATATATTCCTAATCACCTTTATATTGGCTTATCTTATGTATAGAATGCAAAGTTCTATAAACAGAAGAATTAGTAAGTTTGTTAAGGTAGATAGAAGAATAACCATAGCTGTATTATACATATTGCTAATAGCCATTGTTGTATTTGGTATCAGCAGGTATTTGCCAATAATAGTATATCAGGTAGTGCAGATCGTAAAGCAGGCAGTAGCTTTTTATATGGCGCCACACGATAATGTAGTATTGGACTCTATAATTGAACATACAAAGAAATTTGAAATAGGTGGCTCTGTTAATCAATGGGGGGATGCCTTAATAAGATATGTTGCAGATATAAGTAAATGGGGATTTAATATATTTGTTTCCCTAATATTAAGCTTATTTTTCTTATTAGAGCAAAATAAAATAATACAATTCACAAGAAAATTTAAGTACAGCAAACTTTCAAGTTTTTATATAGAGCTAGAATATTTTTGCCAAAAGTTTATTAGATCTTTTGGTAAAGTAATAGAGGTACAGATACTAATTGCAATAATAAACGGAGGATTATCTATAGTTGCTTTAAGTTTTATAGGAATTCCAGATGTATTAGGACTTGGAATAATGATATTCGTTTTAGGACTTATACCAGTTGCAGGAGTTTTCATATCCTTAGTGCCTCTTTCGCTTACTGCATATGCAGCAGGTGGACCAACTAAAGTTGTTTATGTAGTTATAATAATAGCAATACTTCATGCTTTGGAGGGATATGTATTAAATCCAAAGCTAATGTCATCAAAGACGGAACTTCCGGTTTTTTATACCTTTATAATACTTATTATATCTGAACACTTCTTTGGTGTTTGGGGACTTATAATTGGAATACCGGTGTTTATATTTATACTTGACTTAATTGACATTGACGATAAAGATAATTCAAAATGATTAAGTACAGTTTTGGTTATTGATTAAGGAAATATAGTTATTAAGGATGGATAATTTTAGAACTAAAACTATTCTTAAAACTCTGCTGAATTTTCAGCAGAGTTTTAAGAATATAAAATTAGAAGTAAAGTCATCTATCAATAAGACAAATAAGGGGAGAAATATATGTATAACATAGTAAAGATAGAAAGCTTAAATAAAAATTTGTTTGCGATGCAGGTTAGTGCACCAAGAGTAGCTAAATCAGCAAGACCAGGCCAATTTGTAATGCTTAGAATTAATGAAAAAGGAGAAAGACTTCCTTTTTCAATATGTGGTATTGATAAAGAAAATGGAGTTATTACAATAGTATTTAGATTAGTAGGAGATTCAACTAAGGACTTAGCTTCGCTAAAATCAGGAGATGAACTTCTTGATTTTGCAGGCCCTTATGGACAACCATCTCGTTTGATAAATGAAGATAGACAAATTTTAAAAGATAAAAAAATATTGTTTGTTGCTGAAAATTCAGCAGCTACAAGAATTTACACTGAAGCTAAGTATCTTAATGATTTAGGAATTGGGTTTAAAATATCTCTAAACTTTAAGGATAGAAGTAGTTTAGTATACATAGATAAGTTGGAAGAAACAACAAAAGATATTATAATCTCAACTGTAGATGGGTCAGTAGGCATAAAAGGTACTACAATAGATGTGGTAAATAAAATACTAGAAGATGATAAATATGATCTAGTTATTACAATGGGATCTATAGATATGATGGAAGCTATTAGTAATCTTACAAAGAGCAAAGAAATTGAAACTATAGTAAGTTTAACAACCTTAATGCTAGATGGTACTGGTATGTGCGGAGCTTGTAGGGTGACAGTTGGTGGAAAAGTTCTGTTTGCTTGCCAGGATGGACCTGAATTTGATGGACATAAAATAGATTTTGAAGAGGTAAGAAGTAGACAGGACATCTATAAATCTTATGAAGCGAAATCAGAGTTTAGAGAACTATATGGTAAAGAACATAAAATCCAAGAAGAAACTGCATTTGAGGTGAGTGATAATGATTAAATTAGAAAGAGTTCCAGTAAGAGAGCAAGAAGTAAAAATAAGAGTAACTAACTTTAATGAAGTTAATTTAGGTTACGATGAAGAAGAAGCTGTAAGAGAAGCAGACAGATGCCTTCAATGTAAGGTTCCTAAATGTGTAGCTAAATGTCCTGTTAACAATAAGATTCCAAGCTTTATCAAGTCAATAAAAGAAAGAAACTTTAAAGAAGCGGCAGATATTATTGCAACAGCAAACTCACTTCCATCAGTTTGTGGTAGAGTGTGTCCACACGAGCTTCAATGTGAAGGTGGATGTGTAATGGGAATCAAAGGGGAGTCTGTAGCCATAGGAAGGCTAGAAAGATTCGTTGGAGACTGGAGTATTAGAAATGGAATAGAGTTTGAAAGGCCTGAAGTAATACTAGACAAAAAGGTTGCAGTTGTTGGAAGTGGTCCAGCAGGGCTTGCTTGTGCAGGTGACTTAGCAAAGGCTGGCTACCAAGTAACAATATTTGAGGCTCTTCATGAATTTGGAGGAGTATTAGCATGGGGTATTCCTGAGTTTATACTTCCTAAGGAAACTGTTGTTAATAACGAAATTGAAAAGCTTAAAAAACTTGGTGTTAAGTTTGAAAAGAATGTTATGATCGGTAAGACAATAACTATTGACGAACTTCTAGAAGAGGAAGGTTTTGAAGCTGTATTCATAGGAACGGGAGCTGCAATGCCAAGCTTCATGGGAATTCCAGGTGAAGCATTCAATGGAGTGGTTTCAGCTAATGAATTCTTAACAAAGAATAATCTTATGAGAGATTATAAAGCAGATTATAAGACACCACTTATAGTAGGTAAAAAAGTAGTCGTAGTTGGTGGAGGGAATGTTGCTATGGATGCTGTAAGAACTCTTCTTAGAGTTGGTGCAGAGGCACATATGGTTTATAGAAGATCTGAAGCAGAACTTCCAGCTAGAAAAGAAGAAATAGAATATGCAAAAGAAGAAGGCGTTCATTTTCATCTATTAACAAACCCAACCGAAATAGTAGCAGATGAAAATAAGTGGGTAAGCGGAGTAAGATGTATTAAGATGGAGCTAGGTGAACCAGATCAATCTGGAAGAAGAAGTCCGGTTCCAGTGGAAGGTTCAGAGTTTGTTTTAGATGCAGATATGGTTATAATGGCAATAGGAACTAAAGCAGGCTCATTAATCGGCGATACAACTAAAGGATTAGAAACTAATAGATGGAATCTAGTTGTTATTGATGAGGAAACAGGAAGAACTTCAAGAGAGTTTGTATATGCTGGTGGAGATGTTGTAACAGGACCTGCAACAGTAATAAAAGCAATGGGTGCTGGTAGAAAAGCAGCCAAGGCTATAATTGAAGATTTATCAAAATAAAGAATAAATAAGGTGATTTGTGTGAGAAAAGTTAACACAATATTACCTGAAAAGATAGTTTAAAGTGCACACTAAATGTTATGTAAATATAACATTTAGTGTGCTTTTTTACCGTGTTGAAAGTTATAAAACTTTTAGCATAGTTAAATCTAGAAATTTCAATGGGTTTAGAGGCTTTCTATGTTTAATTTCTGGGCTTAAATTATACGTAATCTAAAAAATCTGTTCCTCTATTGCAGTGGCTTCCATGTAGTTTATAAAATTTCTTAGTTTCAGTGCTGTTTCGCGACTTATCTCGTTGCTTTGAAGAAGAGATTGAACCTCATCTCTCTCCGCCTGCAAGGCTTTAAGATGAAGTTTGCTTCTTTGTTTATTAACATTATTTATGTCTTCACCGATAGTAAAGGTAGTTAGTCTTTTTATTATGTCATTATAGTGCTCAATAACAGCTAAAGAAGCTTTTCTATTAGTATCATTAATTTGCTCCTTTATAGCAAAGATTGCTGCCTTTGAGGTTAATACTTTAATTTTCTTTACATCCTTAATGTTGATTGGATTAACATTAAGCTGATTTTTCAAAAACTTAGAGATAAAGTTTTTTATTGAGTCCATCTTATTTAAAGTTTCAATGATTGGTGGCCTAGACAAACAGTTTTCAACCTTAGTTAAGGAATCGTCAATTTTTTCATAAGTAGCTGGAGGAATCTTTTTATCTGCTAATAACCTTCTAACCTCTTTTCGTTCAGTTCTTATGCCTAATAGGAAAATATCCTTTTCTATTTTTCTATCTTCTATAGTGAGTTTTAGATTTTCTATATTTATAGGATTATCATTTTTAATTTTTTCACATATGTTTATTAACGAAGAAGCTGCAAGTTTATTTTCTTTATTTGTTTCATCATTAATAAGCCTAATGGCTGCATTCATAACGCTTTTTAGGGCGTCTTGATTTAACCCTGATGAATTCTTTTCAGCATCATTATTTTCTCTTTTCACAAGCAGCGGTAAAACAAAGCTTGCTGTACATATAGTTAATAATATTACTCCGGCTGATATAAATATAATAATATCACGCTGGGGAAAATATTCTCCATTTTCTAAATAGAAGGGGATAGAAAATGCTCCGGCAAGTGTTACAGCTCCTCGAACACCGGCTAAAGAAGTAAGTACTGAATTTAAAAATCTCTTTGGACTTTCTTCTAAGCTCTCATCTACACTCCATTTTTCATTCCATAAACTATATACCCATACAAATCTTAATAATATTAGAACTAATGAAATAACAACTATATACATAAGTACTTTAAAGTTATTTATGGTATCGTCTCTAAAAATCACTGACATTACAGCAGGAATTTGTAGACCTAAAATTAGAAATACAAGACCGTTAATTATAAATATAAGTACCGACCAAGTGCTGCGAGATACAAATTTTAATTTTGAAATAATTGGCTCAGAATAATCAGCTTGTAAAGAATAAACAATACCTCCAGACACTACAGCAAGGATGCCAGACAATCCAAGTTCTTCTGAAACTAAATATATTACAAAAGGCGATATAATTTGCATTAGTACGTGGAAGGTTGCATCCTCAAGTCCCAGTCTTCTTATAAATGCTGTAACTCTTGCAATTATTAAAGCCAAAACTGCCCCAACTAGAAATCCACCAATAGCTATCACAAAGAAGCTTAGAGCAGCATTTGCAAAGGAAAATACTCCAGTAACTGTTGCAGCAATAGCAAATCTAAAAGCAACTAATCCAGAGGCATCATTAGTAAGTGCTTCACCCTCTAATAATGTCATTATTTTTTCAGGAAGATGGATTCTTTCAGACAATGAACTTACTGCTACCGCATCTGTTGGAGATAAAATGGCTGCTAAAGCAAAAGAAGCTGATAGAGGAATATCAGGTATCATTAAATTAATTATGTATCCAACTACTAATACGGTAACTAAAACCAAACCAAAAGACATTAGGAATACAGGGCTTTTTAGCTTCCAAAGATCTTCTCTAGAAGTCATTTTTCCATCATTGTATAGTAAGGGCGCTATGAATAATACCATAAATAGTTCAGGTTCTAGAGGCATATGGATGCCAGTAGGTAAGATTCCTAAGATGATGCCAAAAGCAATCTGTATGAGAGGTACTGGCACAAATGGAATAAGTCTGCTCAATATATTAGATATTACAATACTCAAAAGCAAAATTAGCACAACAATAAAGATTTCCATAAGTAATCCCTTTCTAGATATAAATCCATAATTAATGCTATTATTTTATCCTTTAATTTAAAGTCTATTAACTTAGTAATGGATTAGGAGAATTTATTTTTATAGAAAAGATTAAGATGTATAGTTTTTATAATCGTAAAAGATAATAAATTTAATTCAGAACAATTTCAATAATATTCTTAAAAAGATCCATTAAAAAAAATCAAAGGTTGGAGGAAGAAATATGGACAGAGTAATATCACTAATTTCAGCATTAAGTATAGCTTTTAGCATATCTACCACCAGCGTATCTGAATTTAAACAGCCAAGAATAATAGATGCCTTCATTTTAGCTTATGATGAGATGTATAAAGGAGATAGTGGGTTAAGTAGTAAGAAATATATAATTCTAGATATGGAATCACTTTACTTTACCGATACAACTTATGAAGAAAGAGAAAAAGCAATTCAATACTTTACTAAGAAATATAATAAAACAGTATTGAATGCTTCCTTGTTTAAGCTTCAACAAATTGGCCTAGCCAGTAACATTGGCTCTCTTAGGATAGATGGAAACTTGCTAATGTTCACTAGCATTAAACCAAATATTGATGGAGGCATTGTGGCAAAAGGATATAACTGGGTCAGTCCTGTTGGAGCAAGTGAGTTTAGGATTATGTTAAAGATTATTGATGGGCAGTGGAAGGTTGTAGAAAGTAAGTTACTTGGTGTTGCTTAGAACAAACATTTTATCTTTAGAGTATTTATGTGCAACATAAGTGAAAAATTAATATAAGGTATTAGGTTGGATTGCTAGTGTGTTAATTATATAACGAAAACTCACATAATCAGTAGAAGATTAACTTAATTTTCAAATTAGTACAATTTTACACTTTCATGCATGAGAATGAGGTGGTTTAGTTGAAATCGATACAAGTTATGTCGAACTATTATAATAATTTTTCCCTCATGCTAGCTTACATAAACTAGATAACGTAATGCTTTAGGTAATAAACAACAATATTATTTATATTACAATTCATAAATAGTATTTATGAATTATGGTTAAAAAATTAATTGGATTAATATAAAGAGCGCCATTATAATAAAGATGTCAGATTGTTAAGTGATTAACTTGACAATCTTTAGTTTGAAAATATGGATATTATATATTTAACTTGAAGGAGAGATTTATTATGGCAGAACGTATAACAGGACATACTGAACTTATTGGATTAATTGCATACCCTATCAGACATTCAAGTTCACCAAGAATGCATAACGAGGCATTTGCAAAGTTAGGATTAGATTATGCTTATCTAGCATTTGAAGTTGATAATAGTACGTTAGAAGATACAATAAAAGGTTTTAGAGCAATGAAGGTAAGGGGAAGTAACGTTTCTATGCCTAATAAAACAGTTGTTCATAAGTATCTAGACAAATTGTCACCAGCAGCTGAACTTTGTGGAGCTGTAAATACTATTGTAAATGATGACGGTGTTTTAACAGGACATATAACAGATGGAATGGGTTATATGGCTGCTTTAAAAGATGCAGGAATTGATGTTATAGGAAAGAAGATGACGATTGTTGGAGCAGGTGGTGCTGCAACTGCTATAGAGATACAAGCGGCTTTAGATGGCGTTGCTGAGTTATCAATTTTTAATATTAAAGATAGTTTCTGGGAGAGAGCTGAACAAACTGTAAGAAATATTAATGAAAAAACAAACTGCAAAGCTACATTATACGATCTATCTGATTTAGATACATTAAAGAAAGAAATAGAAAGCAGTTATCTATTTACAAATGCAACTGGAATGGGAATGAAGCCTTTAGAAGGAAAGACTTATATACCTGATAAATCTTACTTCCGTCCTGAGCTTATAGTAGTAGATATAGTTTATTCTCCAGCTGAAACAGCAATGCTTAAAATGGCAAAAGAAGTTGGATGTAAGACAATGAACGGACTTGGTATGATGTTATTCCAAGGAGCAGCTGCTTTTGAAATGTGGACTGGAAAGCCTATGCCAATTGAATATATGAAGGAAATATTAGAAATAAAATACTAAAGATTAAGGTTCAACAGAATATTAGATTAAGGGGACGAAAAAAATAATGGAACAAAAAATTAACTATAAAAAGTACTATATAACGGCATTTGTACTTTATTTAAACTACTTTATACACGGAATTGGGGTTTCGATTTTAGCACAATATAAGCAACAATTTGCAGCGCAATGGGGAGCGAAACTACTTGCAAATGGTACTTATGATGTCAGCTCTGTTGTAATGGTTATAGCAGCACTTGGACTTGGTCGTTTAGTGGCCCTTCCTTTTGCTGGACCGCTTTCAGATAAGATAGGTCGTAGATTCTCAGCACTTATAGGAATTTCATCTTATATTATATATCTAGTTGGGATAGCATTGTCACCAAATGCATCAGTTGCATATCTTTGTGCTTTAGTTGGTGGTATTGCAAACTCATTTCTAGACACAGGAGTTATACCTGCATGTATGGAAATACTAGTTGAATCTACTGGATTAGCAAGTATTCTAACAAAATTATTTATATCAATTGGACAACTAGGTCTTCCAATGATGATAGGATATGTGGCAGCAAACCATATGTCATATAAAACATTGTTCTTTGTAATGTCTGCATTGTTTATAGTTATAGCGATTTTAGTTTCATTCATGCCAATGCCTAAATCAAGCTCGGAAAGCAATGGACAAACTAAACAAGAATCCTTATTCCAAAAGATAAGGTCAGTAAAGTTTACGCCAACAAGTATTGCACTTATATTAATTGGATTTACATGTACTTCAACTTTCCAACTTTGGTTGAACTGTATACAAGAATTTGCAAAATCAACAGGTCTTAAGAATCCAAGTGTTATCCAATCATATTATTCGATAGGTACTATAGTTGCGGTTATTCTTACTGCAGTGCTTGTAAAACAGACTATAAAACCTGTTAGAATATTAGTTGTATACCCATTGATTGCAATGATCATGTTAATAATTGTTTATGTTGTAAAGACACCACAAATCACTTTAATAGGTGGATTTGTAATTGGTTTCTCAGCTGCAGGTGGTGTATTACAGTTAGCTGTTTCCACTATTAATGACATGTTCCCTAAGATTAAAGGAATAATTACAAGTATTATAATGATAGCATCAAGTGCAGCAAATTACGCAGTGTTATCAGTAGCTGGAGCATTAACTAAGTCTTTCGGAGTAAACGGACCTAAATATGTTTTATTATTAAACATAGGAATAACATTTGTTGGAGTATTACTTGCATTATATGTTAATATGAGTTATAGAAAAGTTTCGGTTGAAAAGAATAGTGCTAGGGCATAATTAAGGAGGCAACTATGAATACAGTTAAGATTAAGAATATAGTATTAGGTGACGGTATTCCAAAGATATGCGTACCTATAGTAGCAAAAACTAAAGAAGATATAATAGCAGAAGCATTAAGTTTTAAGGATATACATGTAGATGTAGTAGAATGGCGTGTTGATTGGTTTGAAGGTGTTTTTGATATTGAAAAAGTTAAGGATGTTTTAAAGGATTTAGTTCCTGCTTTAAATAACATACCGCTTCTATTTACTTTCCGTACATCTAAAGAGGGCGGAGAAAAGGCAATTGAGGCAAGAACATATGCTGAATTAAATAAGGCAGTTGCTGCCACAGGCTTAGTTGACTTAGTAGATGTTGAAGCTTTTACAGGCGATGAAATAGTTAAGGATATAATCGCCAGTGCACATGCTTCAGGAGTTAAGGTTGTTGCATCAAATCATGACTTTGGAAAAACTCCATCAAAGGACGATATAATCTATCGTTTAAGAAAGATGCAGGATTTAGGAGCTGATATTCCTAAGATTGCTGTTATGCCAAAATCAAAGCTAGATGTATTAGAATTACTTGAAGCTACAGTAATAATGTCAGAAAAGTATGCTGATAGACCGATAATAACAATGTCTATGGCTGGAACCGGTGTTATAAGTAGATTAACTGGAGAAGTTTTCGGATCTGCTTTAACTTTTGGAGCTGCTAAGAAGGCTTCAGCACCTGGACAAATTGGTGTAGAAGATCTATATGGAGTATTACAGTTACTACATAAAAGCATAAAGTAATATAGTACCTATAGTAGAAAGACTTTGATTTTAACAATAATATTAATCAGAGTAAATATGAATAATAAAGATAAGGTTATGAACTTCCAACGGTTCATAACCTTATTTGCGTATCTATAAATCTTAATATATAACTATAATATCATTTATTTGCCTATGTTTAAAAATATTGTTGAAATAAAATGGTTATTCAGGAGATGCTATATGAGCGAGCTATTAGAATTAAATGATTTTTTCAGATGTAGTGGCGTTGAAAAACTGTACTGTTAGAACGTAGTGAGTTTACAGTTTTAGCCACGGAATATGACAAAATCATATTAATTCTTTGCGTAAGCTCATTAAAGCATTGGATGAGTAACCATTTTATTTCAAAACTTTGCTTTAATAGCTCTAAATAAGCAAGTCGCTATTTTCACTATTTTTGAAGTGATCTTCTCGTCCGTTCAGAACAAAATCCTTAAATAAGTGAACCGTAGGGCTTAAATATTTATTTTTCATATATGCAAGGTAGATAAATCTTTTATGGGGAGGGTTTACTATCTTAAGAGTTTTCACATCAAACTGCTTTATTACCCATGCATTTGGTACCACAGCAATACCATAGTTGATTGAAACGAGTCCTCCAGCAGCACTATCTTCTTCTACTTCACAAATGATTTTAGGAGAAAAATCTACCTTTGCGAAGAGATCATCAATTATAGGTCTAAGACCACTTAGTTTGTTGTAGTATACAAAAGGATAAGGTTCAGTTTCTTTTAAATCTATAGTATCAAAAGCAGCGAGAGGGTGATCTTTCGAAACAATAAGAACTAATTCTTGTTCTGTGACAGGAATGAAGTTAATGTTAGGTTCATTCTCTACATATGAACAAAAAGCCAAATCAAATTTTTCTTCCTTTAGACCTTGAATAATATTTTTGGTGTTGCCTTGGCTGAAATTAAAAGATATATTTTTGTTTGCTTCTTCGCTAAAGAAGGTTTTAATCATATTTGGAACAAAATGAGGGCCTAAGGTATATATGAAAGCTAAATCTATAGTACCATGAGTTGGATTTACTAGTCTCTTTAACTCTTTTTCTCCCTTTTCTAATTCATTAAGAGAATTAGTCACATAGTTAAGAAAAAAACGACCATACTTTGTAAGTTTGATATTCCTTCCTTGTTTTTCAAATAGAAACACCCCTAATTCTTTTTCTAGTTCAGATATAGCATAAGTTAAATTAGGCTGTGTTATAGATAGTTTTTCTGCTGCTAAAGTAACATGCTCCATACCTGCCAATACTCTAAAATACTCGAGTTGCTTTAAATTCAATGGGGATCACTCCTTAAAATCTGATATAAGTTATTATAATATAATTCATAAAAAATATCTATGGATAAAGCATAAAATATTGATTAGATTTATGATAATACCCATATTATAATTAATTATGTTAGTTTGTTATTTAACAAATTAAGTTGAAGTTGTTAATGGTAATTTGTTTGTATAACAAACTAAAAAATAATGTATTAAAAGAGTAAAAATCAAAAGATTAAATAAAAAAACGTTTAAATTACTTGGTTTTTTAAATGGAGGTCAAAAAAATTATGAAATATAGCAATATTTTTAGTCCATTAAAAGTTAAAAACATGACAATAAAAAACAGAATAATAATGCCACCGATGGGGACAAACTATGCAAGTCAAAACGGTGAAATAAATAGTGATCATATAAAGTACTATGAACAAAGAGCAAAAGGTGGAACTGGATTAATAATAGTGGAAAATGCAGCTGTAGAATTTCCTCTAGGATCAAATGGAACAACTCAGCTTAGAATTGATCATGACAGCTTTATGCCAGCGTTATATAAACTAACAGAGAGAATGCATAAGTATGGTGCTTGTGTAGCAATGCAGATAAACCATTCAGGTGCATCAGCAGTTCCAGATAGAATAGGTTGTCAGCCTGTTTCGTCATCAAACATTCCATCTAAAACTGGTGGAGCAGTTCCAAGACCACTAGAAAAGGAAGAAATACTTAATATAGTTGAGAAATATGGAAAGGCAGCAAAAAGAGTACAAACCGCAGGTTTTGATGCAGTAGAAATACATGCAGGACATTCATATTTAATATGCCAATTCTTATCACCTATATATAATAAGCGTGATGATGAATTTGGTGGTAGTATAGAAAATAGAGCTAGGTTCGCAAGAATGGTAATTGATAGCGTAAGAGCTGCTGTTGGACCAATGTTCCCAATATTCCTTAGAATAAGTGCAGATGAGCTTTTAGAAGGTGGCAATACTTTAGAGGATACTTTAAAGATATTGGAATACCTAAATGAAGAAGTTGATGTATTCAATGTTTCTGCGGCATTAAATGATTCGCTGCAGTACCAGATAGATAATATGAATCTTGAAGATGGATGGCGTTCATACATGTCTAGAGCTGTAAGAGAAAAATTTAATAAACCAACAATAACAACTGGTAACATCAGAAATCCAGAAGTTGCAGAAAATATTCTATCAGAGGGACATGCTGACTTAATAGGAATGGGCCGTGGGCTTATTGCTGATCCAAATTGGGTTCTAAAGGTTAAGAATAATGCAGAAGATACGATAAGAAAATGTCTCTCATGTAATATAGGATGCGCTGGTCATAGAATAGGATTAAATAGACCTATAAGATGTACTATGAACCCTGATACAATAAATGAAGATGAATATAAGAAGTTAAGAGTTAAAAAGCAAACTACTGTAGTTGTAATAGGTGGAGGAACTGCTGGCCTTGAAGCAGCTTGTACTGCAGCAGAAGTAGGATGTACAACATTCCTATTTGAAGAAAAGCCATATTTAGGTGGACTAGCTAAAGAAATTTCAAAGTTACCAGATAAAAAAAGAATTTCTTATTTGCCAGAATACTTAATAAGAAGAGCAGAAGGGTTAAGCAATTTAGTGATTTATACTAATACAAAGGCTGACATTAAAGCTATAGAGAACCTTAAGCCAAATGTTATAGTAAATGCCACTGGTTCTAAACCTCTACTTCCTCCTATTAAAGGCTTACTTGAGCGTATAGATAAAAGTGAAGAAAATATATATTCAATTTTAGGACTTTTAAATAATATGGATAAATTTGAAGATGCTAAAGATAAGAAAGTAGTAGTTATAGGTGGTGGAGCAGTAGGACTAGATGTTGTAGAATATTTTGCTGAAAAGAAAGCAGAAGTTTCTATAGTTGAAATGATGCCTATGCTCGGAAGAGATTTAGATGTAATAACAAAGCTTTCTATGATGGATATAATTGAAAAAAATAAAGTAAATGTTCATACTGGAACAGCTTTAGTAGAAGTTGCATCTGATCATTTTAAGGTAAAGAAAGACGAAAAAGAACAAAACTTAGATTTTGACTATGGATTTGTTTGCTTAGGAATGAGATCAGAGAATCCAATACTAAGTGATCTACAAAAGCATTTTGCAGAAAAAGATGTTGAAGTAATAAATATTGGAGATAGTTCAAGAACTAGAAAAATAATAGATGGCATGGCAGAAGGTAGAGATGTAATTCTTACATTAGAAAAGATAGGATCAATATAAATATAGAACACAATAACCAAACACCTAAAATTCTTGGAAAATAAATACAAGAAATAGGTGTTTGGTTAGTTGGTTTTATTAAATTGGAGGAATTTATGTTTAAAAGTAAGTATTTCAAAACAGCTCTGGGGATATATATTAGTTATTGTATGCTAGGAATGATACTAATCTTACTTTCCTCAAATATGGCATTCTTAACTAAGCAATTTAATACTGATGCTGCAGGTATTAGTTTTCTGATATCAGCAGAAGGGATAGTAAGATCTGCCACATTATATGCTGCAGGGAGATTATCTGATAAGTTTGGAAGAAAGAGATTTTTGTGCTTAGCGCCACTAACAATGGTAGTTTTTCTAGTAGGGATACCTCTTTCACCAAGTTATGGCTTAGCTATTTTGTTTTCAGCTTTTGCAGGTATATCTCATGCTTTTATGGATGCTGCCAGTTATCCAACTTTAATGGAATGTTTTCCAAAGACACCTGGTACTGCAAATGTTTTAATAAAAGCTTTTGTAGCAACTGGAGGAGCACTTTTACCTTTTATAATAGCCTTCTTTGTAGAGAGAAATATGTTTTATGGAAATACATTCTTCTTAATAGCTCTAGTAGTATTTCTTAATGGTCTATTCATAATGGGAAGAAAGTTTCCAAAGCAAAACGACATTGCCGCTACTAATGATGAGGTAGCTTCAAATGTAAGATTTTCATCAGAGCCTGTATTTAGAAAAGAAGGAATAGCCTTAATAATAATAGGATTTACTTCAAATTCTATATATACAGCGTTTCAAATGTGGATGCCAACTTTTGGACAGAAGATCTTGGGAATGAACCAACTAACCTCTCTAAAATTTATAACTTATTATAGTATAGGAGCTATTGTATCTGTATTTATATTAGCAAAACTACTGCAAAAAACAATTAAGCCTATATTAGTAACAGCAGTTTACCCTATAATAGGTATAATTTTTCTTATAATAGTATTAATATTTAAGACAAAAACTGTTGCGACTATAAGTTTTGCTTTAGCAGGTTTTTCATCTGCTGGAGTTTTACAAATGGCACAAACAACTATGGGAGAGTTATTCTGGAGAAATAAAGGTGCAACCATAGCTTTAGTTTCTACCGCTAGTGGTATAGCAGCTGCAGTAATACCAGCATCAACAGGGCTTATATTAAGGCATTTTGGGATTGTATCTGTTTTTTATTTTATGCTGGGTATATATGTAATAGCAATTGTAGCATCTACAATTGCAAAAATGAGATATGATAAAGTGTTTGGGAAAAATAAATAATATTTAGATATGGTGCAGTAATAGGCTTAAAGTCTTTTACTGCACTATTTTTTGTATTTATAAGTTTTTAGTTTATATACGTGTTTAAGTTTTTGTAATGGAACTCTTTAGCTATAAACAATAATATATGATATGCAATATGTAAAAATAAACTTAAATAACTTCCTTAACACACCAGGTATCTCCGGATTGTATAATTTTAAGAGTATTTTCTGTTGTATTGAAGGGGCCAGAAGAAGTTGACCAAAAGAATTTTAATTTAACGATATATTCAGTATCACTTATTTTATTTTTAGAGATAACTTCATATCTATCAAGCCATGGACTTGATACACCATATATCCAATAGGTATCTTTTGGCGCACCTAAATCTTCAATAATCTTTCTTTTTAATTCTTTACAAGCCACTGAGTAGTGGTAAACTCCATTTCTTGTTTTTTCAGTCTTAACCCAGATACTTATCACCTGCTCTGGAGAAGTGGCTCCAAATTCATCAAGGGCTTGTTTGAAAAGTTCAATTTGAGCTTTTGTTTGTTCAGGAGTAATTAAATTATCTTTTTTATGGAGCAGTTGTTCTTTACCAATAGAAATGGGGATATTTTTTTTAATATCTATTTTATCATAAGGTAAATTAGTTAATAGTGTAGACATCAATATGGTAGTAATGATTTTCGGTATTATATTCATAATATCTAATCTCCTCTTTTAATTGATACAGCTATGAGTCATAAGGCTTCGTCATAAAGATTTTTCTATAATTATAATTCCAAACTGAGATAACAATTTATACATGAATATGAAGAGGAGAATATCCGTTAAAAATTAAAAATAAAATAATATTTTTATTGACATGGAGCCAGATTTAGGTTTTATAGTTAAATTAATGAATATGAGATTGGAAAAATATTTTTCTATGGAGGCAAATATGGATATTGGAGAATTTTCAAAAATCACAGCTATAGCAATTGATACACTGAGGTATTATGACAAGATTAAATTACTAATTCCAGCAAAAGTAAATTCCAGAAGAATGTATACTGAAGAAGATGTTGAAAAGGCTTTAATTATAATAAAACTTAAAAAACTTAACTTTTCCCTTGATGAGATAAAAGCTTTTTTTGAATTAGAGAAAAATATAGAGCAGAGTGAAGAAATAAATGACGAGAGCGTAAAGGAAATAGAGGTTTGTCTTAAGATGATTGAATTGAAATACAAGGATATAGAAAGACAAGAAGAGGAACTTAGAATAGTTAAAACTGCTTTGAATAAGATGATTATTAAAACTAATAGTCTAATTAAAAACAGATGTTGTTGAAACGTTGAAATCAAATTAGAGAAGGTGTTTGTATGAATATTGTATTCGTTGTAATAACTGTGCTCTATGGACTGTTGAGTATAATTGCTGGAGCGCTTGGTCTCAAACAAAAGAAGAGTTCAAGGTTAGCTACATTAATGATGATAACTGGTGGAGTGCTATTAATTGTGTCAGTGTTGATTACGAAAAATAACTTGATTTTATCAGCAATAACTCTATTAGTTGGGCTAGTTCTTAATCATATATCTGCAATACTTAGTGGAATTAAGATTTATGGGAAAATAAATGTAGGACATCATATTATAAGACTTATAATATCTGCGGCAGTGATAATTTTATATTTTTTTATTCTTTAGGAATTTATATCTCAATTATATCTATGGATAATTATGCGAACAGACTTAAGACATAATTTAAGTAAAAGAATAAAAAAAGAAGAATATGTCGCCTGTAAGATTCTTCTCATACGTTCAGAAAAGGCAGATGCGCAAAAAAATCCACTAAAGAAGATCACTTTAGCGAATTTTTCATAATAATGGTATAATTTTCATAGTAGTGTACAGGTTCTTTTAGTCAGTTGTTATTTTGTTCACGCTGGAAAATTATTAGATACTAGAATTTTAGAACAAGTATGAATTGATTTTTGCATTGAAGAACCTAAGTGTAAGGAGAAATTATGTATAAGATAATGATAATAGAAGATGAAGAAAAGATAAGAAATATAATAACAGATTCTCTTAAAAAATGGGGATTTGACATTTACTCTGTTGAAGATTTTAGTAATGTGGTTGGAGAATTTGTAAGTTATTCCCCAAGTCTTGTACTAATGGATATAAACCTACCAGTATTTGATGGGTTTCATTGGTGTAATCAAATAAGAAATATATCAAAGGTGCCAGTATTATTCTTATCTTCAAGAAACACAAATATGGACATTGTAATGGCTGTAAATATGGGTGGAGATGATTATATAACTAAGCCTTTCTCTATGGAGGTATTGATAGCCAAGATTAATGCTGTTTTGAGACGAACTTATTCTTACTCTGATGCTTCAATTGATGTAATAAATTATAATGGTGTATTACTTTCACTTAAAGATAATACGCTACTCTATGAAAATAAAAGTACTGAACTCACAAAAAACGAATTTAAAATACTATACGTACTGATGAAAAATCATGAAAGAATAGTAAGTAGAGAAAAAATCATGCAGGAACTATGGGAAGATGAGAGTTTTATAGATGATAATACTTTAACAGTAAACATAAATAGGTTAAGAAGGAAGTTAAATGAGATAGGGTTAGGGGAATATATAAAAACAGTAAAGAATCAGGGGTATATGATAAAATGAGCTTTTTTAGATATTTAAAAGAAAGTTTGAGGTTTTTAGTTTTTTATGTAATTCTTTTGACTTTTATATTACTCTCTCTCTACGTGGACAGAAGCAACAAAGTTTTGAAATCAAATTTAATATATATGATTACTGTTTCAATTATAATGTTAGGATTTTTCATTTTATATGATTATGCTGTTAAAAATAAGAATATAAAAAGTTTGAAGGAAATACAAAAGTCAGAAGATAAGACACCTATATTTACTGAAGCTTTTGAATATAAGGACGAAATTTATCAGTTGATTATTTCTGATTTATATAATGAGTATGTACATTCCTTGAGAAATATAGAAGAAAGTTTTTCGGAGAACGGTGAATTTATGATGAGTTGGGTACATGAAATTAAAACACCGATAACTACTGCGAAGCTTATATTGGATACAATAAGTTTTCAAGAACAATCAACTGTAACATCATTAAAGGAAGAACTTGATAAGATAGATAGTTATGTAGAAAAGGTCCTATATTACTCAAGAAGCAATGATTTTTCAAAGGATTATGTTATAAGCGAAGCTTTCATAAATAATGTTGTTAAGGAAAGTGTGAAGAAACATTCTATAATTTTTATACGGAAACATATTAATTTTTTAAATAAAATTGATGATAGATTGACAGTGGATACAGATAAAAAATGGTTAGCATTTATAATAGATCAGATTGTATCAAATGCTCTTAAATATACCGAAGATGGAGGAACTATAAGTTTTTATACCTCTAAAAACCACAATGAAATAGTTCTTACTATAGAGGACGATGGTATAGGAATAAATAGAGAAGATATAGATAGAATATTTTCTAAGTCTTTTACCGGTAATAACGGCAGGGACAATAATCTTAAAGCTACCGGTATGGGGTTATATCTCGCTAAAAAACTTTCTACAAAGCTAGGCCATAGATTAACGGTAGAATCTGAATATGGAAAAGGGACAAAGTTTAATATTTGTTTTCCTTTATACGGGGATTGATGAAGTGGTTCATCTAAAGATGAACCAGCTCGATCCGAAATCTATTTTTAAAACTCTCACGAGTTTTGGTGAGAGAATTCAAAAATATAAATTCTAATATGAAGTAGTTTATCTATATTACAAAATTGTAAGTTAGAAAAGCAAAATGTAAGCCAAAAAAATGGCAGTACATTTTGTTTTTTTATATACTTTTAATATAGGGTTCAGCAAAGATAGCCTTTTAGAGCTTAAACTTTTGGAATTATTTTAAGAATTGTATCAATGTGATTACGGTGCACCTACAAAATAAATTTGGAGGTATTTATATATGGAAGTATTAAATATAAAAAACTTAAAAAAGGTATATGGATCAAAATTTGGATCAGTGAAATATACAGCTCTGGATAATATAGATCTAAAAATAAATGAAGGTGAATTTGTAGGGATAATGGGCCCTTCAGGTTCAGGAAAAACTACTTTTTTGAATGTAATATCAACCATAGATAAGCCTACTTCAGGGAGTGTATATATTGACGGTAATGATGTAACAAAGCTTAAAGAGCCAAATCTATCAAAGTTTAGAAGAGAGAAACTTGGTTTTATATTTCAAGATTTTAATCTTTTAGACAACATGACGCTTAAGGAAAATATAGTATTACCTTTGGCATTATCCAAAACTTCTTACTCAATTATAGAAAAAAGGTTAGCTGATATTACAAATAAGCTAGGAATAAGTGAAGTGCTTAATAAACATCCTTATGAAGTTTCCGGTGGACAAAAGCAAAGAGCAGCTGCTGCAAGAGCTATGATTTCTAACCCGTCTTTAATACTCGGGGATGAGCCTACAGGAGCGCTTGATTCCAAATCCTCTAAGGAGCTGTTAGGGGCTTTGAATAATTTGAATGAGAATAATAAAGCGACCATTCTTATGGTAACCCACGATGTTTTTGCAGCATCATACTGTAAGAGAGTTATATTTATAAAGGATGGAAAGTTATTTAATGAAATATATAAAGGTGATATGACAAGAAAAGATTTTTATCAAAGAATTTTAAAGATACTTTCTGTTATAGGAGGTGATATTGATGACATTGGTTAGTATTACAACCAGAAATATAAAAAAGAATTTTAAAAATTATTGGTCATATTTTTTAAGTTTATCTTTCAGCGTATTTTCAGTCTATCTTTTTATGTCTATTTTATATAGTAAATATATTCAAGACGAGCTTGGGGACATGAAAAAGTTTATAACATTATTTAATGTTGGGGCAGTAATGATTGTGATGTTTTCAGCATTTTTTATATGGTATTCGAATTCATTTTTTATTAAGTCAAGGAAAAAAGAGTTTGCTACCTATATGCTTCTAGGAATGTCTAAAAATCAAGTTGCAAAGATTAATTTTTATGAAAATACATTTATTACTGCAATTGCACTGATAACTGGTATAGCACTAGGACTAATTTTTAGTAAGTTTTTCATAATGATTCTTTTTTATATGGTTAAAATATCATCAGCTGTGCCTTTTCAGTGGAATTTAAGAGCTATAAAGATGACCTTAAAGATATTTGTAGCTATATATGTTATTATTTCAATCCATGGTTCAATTATTGTAAGGAACAGTAATCTTATAGATTTATTTAATGCATCAAAAAGGGGTGAGAGAGGTTTAAAAGTATCAGCAATAACATTTTTATTTACCATTGTATCAGTTGTTTGTATGTATTTTGGTTATAGTATTGCTATCCAAGAGTTAGGTAGCAATCTACTTAAGGCTCCAATAGTTGTGGCTTTGGTAGTAGTAGGTACCATACTGCTCTTTACTTCTGCCACTTCATTTTTAATATATATAAATAAGAAAAATGAAAAGAGTCTTTTTAAAGGTACTAAGCTTATATCAACTTCACAGCTGTATTTTAGATATAGAGGAAATGTTGGGACTCTCAGTATCATTGCAATAAGTACTACTGTCGCTCTTTGTGCTTTGGTTACCTGTGTGGGATCTTATACAAGAGCTGAAGAAAACTCGAGATATATGAGACCTTTTTCAGTTGAGTATTTTAAAACAAAGGATGAAAATGCTATTTTTGATAGAGTTCTAGCTAATCACAAAGAAATATCAGTTAAATATTCTGACGAACTTGAATTGATTATAGTAAATGCAGAAGATCCTATTAATAATAAAAATTCTGACTTTTATGTTATTAGACAAAGTGATTTTAATAAGATAAACGAACACCAGAAGGTCGACAGAAAAGCAGAATTAGATTATGAAGATGATTGCTACTTCATACAAGTGCAGAGCTTTGCTGCTAATAAAAGTGCATTAAATAAAAGAGTTAACATAAATTTAAAAGATAAAAATTATAGTTTAAAGGTTGCTCAAACAGATATAAAACCTTTTACGGCGCTTGATCACTTTAACCAAACTTTTGTAGTAAAAGACAATATCTATGATTCTATGAAGTTAAACTCCGACAAATCAAAAATTATTAAGCTAAAAGGATATATTCTAGATAATGATTTCAAAGCAGAGAACTTCTTAAAAGACTTAGGAAAAAGCCTTTATAAGGAAAGTGGACTGGTGACTTTCTATGAACATTATACCGATGGTTTAAAGTTATTAGGTATGATGGCATTTATAGGGGTGTTTATAGGTGCATTATTTATAACTGCCACAGGAAGTATAATATACTTTAAGATGGAGATGGAAGCAACAGAAGACAAGGAGAAGTTTATTACCTTAAGTAAAATCGGAGTAAGTAAAAGTGAAATAAAAAGTGCAGTTGCAAAAGAATTAGGATTGCTATTTGGCGCGCCATTTATGGTTGCTGTTATAAACTCACTACCGGCAACCATTGCACTTGGAAAAATGCTTTCTTTAAAGCTTATGAATAGTTTTATTGTGATAGCTTCGGTATATGGGCTTATCTACTGTGTGTATTACTTTGTGACTTTAAATTCTTATACTAAGATTGTAGTTAGTAAGAATGCTTAAAGTTTTTCGAGGAAGAAATTATGGGGACATTTCTAAAGCTTAGGTTACGCATGTTAGAAAATCGTGCAACTATGAATTTTAAGCAGGTATAACGTAATAGTTAAACTAGGAGACCTATAATTAAAGTGGTAAAAATTGAAGATTGTAGCTATATTAATTATTAGAAGTTGATTATTGGACATTGAATTAGGGAATAAAGTATAATATCATATAATTAATAATTATTATTGATTGTACTTTATTCCTTAAGGAGATGATTTTTTGAAGATATATTCATGGAATGTTAATGGGCTTAGAGCCATTATGAAAAAAGACTTTTTAAACTTTGTAGAAACTGATTCACCAGATATACTATGTATACAAGAAACTAAACTGCAAGAAGCAACTTTAGATGATGCAGCTAGAAATATAAAAGGGTACCACTCGTATTTTTCTTTTGCTGAGAAAAAAGGATATAGTGGAGTAGCTACATATTCTAAAGTCGAACCTATAAGTGTTAGCCATGGTATAGGTATTGAAGAGTTTGATAGTGAAGGAAGAATTTTAATAACAGAGTTTGAAGGATTTACTCTGTTTAATATATACTTCCCAAATGGACAGAGCAGTGAGGAAAGATTAGATTATAAGATGAGATTCTATGATGCCTTACTTGAATATTGTAACGAGAGAGTAAAAGAAGGGAAGAAGCTTGTAATCTGTGGTGATTATAACACTGCACATACACCAATGGATATTAAGAATGCAAAGTCAAATGAAAAGACTTCGGGGTTTTTACCAATGGAAAGAGAATGGATGGATAAATTTATTGCTAACGGCTACACAGATACCTTTAGACATTTTAATCCAGAGACTATAAAATACTCATGGTGGAGCTATATGTTTAAATCCAGAGAAAGAAATACAGGATGGAGAATAGACTACCATTTTGTATCCAATAACCTTTTAGAAGAAGTTGTAGGTGCCGATATTCTGAACGAGGTATTTGGTTCAGATCATTGCCCAGTATCCATAGAGTTAAAATAATTTACTGAACGCGTTTAAAATAGTAAAAGCCTCCTTAAGAACATCGTTACGGATTTTCTATAGGAGGCTTTTCTAAAAGGTCTCTTTACAAGACCAATGTTTTAAATTGGGTATAAGTTATGAGATGGAATTGCTTCTCTTACCTTTGTTGAAGAAATCCAAAGTAATGCAATAGCTCCTTTCGAGTTTCCAACGTATTCAACTTCAATTTTATATTCATTTTCACTTTCAAAATCGACCATTTCAAAATCTACTGGTAGTGAATAATAATCTTTAACTCTAAGAATTTCTTTACCATTTAGCTTTACGGTACCATCACCTACACAAACCAACTGCAGTTTGTATCTTTGAGAGATAGGAAGTTTTAATTTCCCAGTCCATCTCACTGAGAAGATTTCGCCCAAATCTTGCGGTCTATCAGTTTTCCAGTTAAAGCTAATATTCTCATCTAATCTCTTTAACCTAAGATCAGTAAAGTTTTTGTTGGCATAATAACTTCCCATTAAACCACCGCATTCAGGTGCGTCTATTTGTATATAAGTCAACTGTCCTCCGGGATAAACTCCATTGTTTGTGACTTTATAATCGTCATGATTGTGCATCGGATAAAATTGAGGGAAAAAGTTACTATTTGGACTTTCTTCTGGTTCATCGCAGATATCTATATAATTTGTTGTATTAATATTTAACACATTTATAGGTTCTGTAGGGATTTCTGCTATAAGTGAAGGGTCATGAGCTTTAAGTTCATGAATTTGTCTACAAACAGAAGGTATACAATTCTGCCCCTTTACTATATATTTTCTGTATATAGGACTCTTGTTTTCGGCATTTATCAAAAGATCATAGGTTTCACCAGAACCAATTGTGCAGGTAAAGCCCATTTCAGTTACAGGGTGTTTCATATGGCTCATATCATTAGAAGTATGATTCATTTCTAAAAATGGACTTATATGTGAATCCTTACCTATAACTCTAAAGTGCCATCCGTGTATATGCCAAGGTATTACTTGGTAACTAATATTTATCATTCTTAGTAAGAAGTTTTCCCCAGTTTTTACATGAACATATGACTCATAATTTAATTGTGCTAAATCAGGATCACTACTATCTGAAAGTGTTTGTGGATGTGGAAGTAAAGAATAAGGGAAAGGTCTTCCGTTTACAAGCCAGAAATTAGGTTTGTAGTCTATAGGATTAAAGTTAGCACCATTTAATACACTATCATGCCAGGTTTGATCAATGTCTGATAATAACATTATATATTCCTTATTGAAAAAGGAATGGATGTTATTATAGGCAAAGTTTCTATTTGTAGCAGAACAAGGTATATCAGAAACAACTTCTCCATTGTTAAGCCATCTTCCGCGCTTATCTTTTCTTATTCCATTCTCTGCCAGACTCTTATAAGATGGATATATTACTAATGCGCCATACATTCCCATTTGTACATGTTCAGAGGCCTCCTGGTGACAATGATACATTAAAGTGCCGGGATGTTCTGCATAAAAATAATAGGTTAGTGTTTCAGGTTTATTACTCCCGTTAAACTCCCACATAGGAACCGCAAACGACATCTCAGGAAAACCATCTAGCTGTGTAGCTACATGGGCCCCATGCATATGAACTGTATGAGGATCCATTATATTAACATACTTCATACCAAGATTGATCAATGTAATATAAATCTTGTCGCCAACTTCTCCCCAAACAATAGGGGATGGTAGATATGCACTTCCCTTCAAAGCATATAAATCATCAAAGTTTTTTCGGTCTTCCCAATTTAAATTCTCGTTTACTACCTTGTCATCGATCCTATATAAACCGCCAACAAATCCGTATATAAGAACTTCAACTTCTGTTGTAGGATCAGGAGGAAGTTCTGAAGATGTAGGTAATTTGGTTTTGCCATCAGTAGCTAGCAAAACATAATGTCTTACAGCCATAGTTATCATCCTTTCATGTACAATATACTTTGCTAATAATTGTACATTAATATATTATATGTAATAATATGTCATATGTTATAAAGATGTACCACTCGATCAAAAATCTATTTTATTTGAAACTAGTTTATCTATATATACGAAAATAAACCACTTCAAATTAAAATAATGAAGTGGTTTATCTTACCTTGCAGAGGGGTAGAGATCAATATGTTTATATATATTAACATTGTCTATAAATTGATGGATACCAATCTAAAGGGCAATGATAATTGCATAAAATTATTACTTTTCAGATGAAACTAGTGAAAATAGTACGCTGTTTTCTAAATGTATATGAGTGAATAGGTCCTTTTCAAGAGCTTCTATCTGAGCATATACAAGCCTGAATGTAGTACAAGTATCTTTTGGTGCTGAGAAATCATTTGTAAGTTCTCTTATTTCTTTAAGTATGTCACCAGCAGCATCATGCTCAGACTCGGTTTCTTTTATAAATTCAGCTACCTTTGTAAGTGTAGTAGTAGATTTATCATCACAATATTTTTCTATCAAAGGAAATAGCACTTCTTCTTCTTTTATTAAATGCTCTTCTAATTCTATTTTTAGGAGTCCAAACAGCTTGTGTAGTTTTAATAGAAGTTCTTGATGATGAGAAAAGTGAGCTTTCAAAATTTTCATCATAAGTAAATCAATATTAGGTAATTGTTTTTTTGTGTAAGCGTGGTGAGTTCTTACTATATGATTTATAATATCGATTGGTGATTCCTTCCTCCAGTCAATATATTCATTATTAGACTGGAGAAATACCTCATAAGATTCATTAAGTTCCTTTAAAATATCTTCAACATTCAGATTTTTTTCAAGTAAAGCAGATTCTAAGTTATCATGACCGCCACAGCAATAATCAATTTTATATTTATTAAATATTTCGCTTGCTAAAGGAAAGTTAGAAACTATTTGACCTAAAGTATCTTTTTTGTCTATTTTGTTTATCATTATTTACCTCCAAATTGTTATATTGCATTAAGTGCAAGACTTCCGATATATTCACAAGCTCTTTCTACTTCATGAAGAGACTCTTCTTTTACAGCAAATCTTATTCTTATAGGGAAAGCAACATCTGACATACCAGTAGATTTTATTACATTAGAAGTTTCTAATACATTGGCATTTGTCTCAAGTAGATAATCTTGTATTACTTCTATAGATTCACCGCTCCAACCGTAAGAACCAAAGGCTGCAACTATTTTATTAGATAAGTCCATTGCTTTCAATTCTTTTAATACATCTTCTAAAGAGCCTATCATATCACCATATCTAGTTGAGCTACCGAAAAGTACTATATCAGAGCTGTTTATATAATCTAATACTTCTTCCTTTGGAGTTTTATTTACATCTACAGTTACAGCAGTTATTCCCTCAGTATTAAGGAAAGCAGCAATGCTTTGTGAAAGTTTTTTAGTATTACTTGTCATAGTAGAATATATTACTGCTGCTGATTTGGTAGTTGTAGTATTTTTGCTTAATTCTGCATATAACTTAACAAACTTTTCTATTTCAGTTCTTAGTATATATCCATGAGATGGAGCTATCATCTTAATATCAAGATCTTTAATCTTGTTTATCATATATTGAACATGCTTTCTATGTGGGTGCATGATTAATGTATAGTAAACCTTAAAGTCCTCAAATATGTCTTCCTTAGCTAAATCATTAAATACTTCTGTATTAGCAATATGTGTGCTGAATATGTCACAAGGGAATAAAATTTTATCTTCAATGCAGTAAGTTATCATAGTTTCTTCAGTGTGAAGATATGGTGTTTCTAAGAATAGTAAAGTCTTACCACCTATATCTAACTTATCTCCATCTTTAACTACTAAGAAATTTCTCTTGTGAAGTTTGTACATTTCTTTTAATTCTTCAACTGCTTTTTCTGTACAAACTATAGTAGCATTCTTAGCTTGAGCTGCAAGACTTCCAAGTCCCCCTGAGTGATCTGGTTCTGTATGGTTTATAACTATATATTGTATTTTCATTAAATCTACAGTTTCTTTTAAATTATCTACGAATTCTTTTCCAAAGCTTATATCTACAGTATCTATAATTGTTGGTTTCTCTGTATTCAATAAGTAGCTGTTATATGTTGTACCTTTTGTTAATGTAAGTCTATGGAATGGAACATCTCTATCGTCTACTTTACCTACGCTATATATGTTTTCTGCAATCATCATTTTATTTATCATAATTAAGCCTCCTAAATTTTATATCAAATTAATTTTTTTTCGTTTGCTATGGCTTAATTATATGAGCATTAGGATTTTAAAAATATGATTCAAATCAAATTTTAAAATAATTATAAAAAACTTTTTTATCTATAAAAATACTAAAGCTCCTGTAAACAAAACAGGAGCTTTAAATAACAATATTAAATTATAAGATTTTTTACATAAAATCATTTAGTTTGCTAGAATCTCGAATGATTAAAGTTTTGTTTCCTACTAAAGATATTACGCCAGAGTCTTGTAGCTTAGTTAGCTTTCTGCTTATAGTTTCGCGAGTAACCCCTATATAGTTAGCCATATCCTCTCTGTTCATAGGTAAGTTAACTTCTATTCCTAAGTCAGTATTGTGCCCGTATTTTTCTCCGAATTCAGAAATAAGATTAGCAACTCTTATGTCAGCATCGTTGGTTGCAAGATTCTGTGCAAGATTTTCAGCTTCCATAAGTCTTTTAGAAACTTCAGTCAATATTTTTACTGATATTTCAGGATTTTCTATTAGTATAGTGTGCATTGCCTCTTTGCTTAAAGAACATATCTTTACAGAAGAGAGAGCATATGCAGAGAAATTATATTTATCTTTTTCATTAAATAGGCTAAGTTCTCCGAAGAAATCACCTGGAGCTAAAACTCGTATTATTTGTTCTTTTCCTTCTTTTGTGACCTTTGTGAGTTTTACTTGCCCTTGATTTATAATTACTAAAGAGTTAGAAAGATCTCCTTCGACACAAATTGATTCACCTTTATTAAAGCTAAGGTGATTTATTTTAGAAACAACCTTAGATAAATGATCTCTGTCAAGTGATGCAAATATGGGAACTTTGCTAGCACAAAGTTTGGTTTTACAACTTTCACATTGAATTTTATTCAAATATATCACCTCGCGAAGTGTTAATAAATATTTATATATTATTTTATCATAGATATATCTTTATATAAACTAATCTATTATTGTAACTTTTGAAAATAGATTTAGCGTTGAAGTGCTTAATCATTAGAAATGGTTTTCATATTTTAAAATGACTCAATAGCTTGGTTTTGAAAGTGGTCGTAAGTAAAATTGCAATTTACAGTTTTTAGTATCAAAAGGAGTTGAATTACGTATATTGTAATAAAAGTGAAGTTTGCTTATGATTTTATTGCATAATTTTAATATTTTTTTATAAAAACTAATTATTATATTGATTTTTTTGACACTTTAGTGATATTATTATTTCACAATATAAATTTTTTTAGATCTTTAAATGAATCATATGGTATAGTAAATTTACCATAATAAAAAATAATATAAGAGTATGTTGTATTGAAATAAAAATTATATATTTATGAAATATAAGAATACTTAAATCATATGGTTAAGAATTATTTATTGAGTAAATGTAGCAATTTTATCTAATATAGCAAAAGTAATATTAAAGGGGGACTGGCTATGTTTTGTAACTTTCCGAAAGAGCAAGGTATGTATGATCCGAGTTTTGAAAAAGATGCCTGTGGTATTGGGGCAATTGCACATATTAAAGGCAAAAAGAACCATGCTATCGTAAAGGATGCATTAGATATTCTTGTTAAGTTAGAGCACAGAGGGGGCGCTGGTGCTGATCCTAATGTAGGAGATGGAGCAGGGATATTGATTCAGGTATCGCACAATTTCTTTACAAAAGTATGTGAGTTTGAATTACCTAAAGAAGGGCACTACGGTGTAGGAATGTTCTTCTTATCAAAAAATAAAGAGAAGAGAGAAAAAGCAAAGGCGCTTTTTGAAAATATTGTTCTTAATGAAGGGCATTGCTTTTTGGGATGGAGAGAAGTTCCTGTTAATCCAGAGGATTTAGGAGACGCATCTAGAGAAGCAATGCCTTTTATAATGCAGGGTTTTGTTGCTTCAAATAGCGATAACTTCGATCCAAAGACTTTTGAAAGAGAACTTTATGTAATTAGAAGATTATTTGAAAAAGAAGCTGTTGAAGCGTATGTTGCTAGTCTTTCATCAAAGACTTTGGTATACAAAGGAATGCTTACAGCAGTTCAAGTAGAAAAGTTTTATCCAGATTTACAAAATGAACTGATGGATACAGCTATAGCTCTTGTTCACTCAAGATTTAGTACTAATACTTTCCCAAGCTGGGAAAGAGCTCATCCTAATAGATACATTATTCATAATGGTGAAATTAACACTATTAGAGGTAATGTAAATTGGATGAATGCAAGAGAATCAGAACTTAAGTCAGATATATTTGGAAATGAATTAAATAAAGTTCTTCCAGTAATCAATAAAAATGGTTCGGATTCTTCAATGCTTGATAATACAATAGAGTTTTTATATATGAATGGAAGAACTCTTCCTCACATAATGATGATGCTTATTCCAGAACCTTGGAGCAAGAATCATGAAATGGATAAAGATAAGAGATCTTTCTATGAGTATAATTCAACAATGATGGAACCTTGGGATGGACCAGCTGCTATAGCATTTACTGATGGAGATATTTTAGGTGCAACTTTAGATAGAAATGGTCTTAGACCTTCAAGATATTATGTAACAAAGGATGATTATTTAATACTATCATCTGAAGTTGGAGTTATGAATGTTGAAAGCGAAAATGTAAAGTATAAGGGAAGACTTACACCTGGTAGAATGCTTCTTGTTGATACAGTTAATGGTGAGCTTATAGATGACAATGATTTAAAGAAAAATTATTCTACTTTAAAACCATATGGAACTTGGGTTAAGGATAATTTGCTGAAGCTTAGAGAAATACCGGAAATCACTGTGTCTGAAGAGAAATTAGAAGAAGCAAAATTAGTTAGACTACAAAAGGCTTTTGGATACACTTATGAAGATGTTACATCTACAATAACTCCTATGTGTGTAAATGCAGATGACCCACTAGTATCCATGGGTGTTGATACACCACTGGCAGTTTTAAGTGATAGACCACAGCTATTATATAACTATTTTAAACAGTTATTTGCTCAGGTTACTAATCCACCTATAGATGCAATAAGAGAAGAGATAGTAACTTCTGTGAGAGTATATCTAGGTGCAGAGTCAAATATACTTTCTGAAGGTGAGGATAACTGTAGAAGAGTGAAGTTAGATAATCCTATATTATCAAATAAGGATTTTAATAAGGTATTATCTATCGAAAATAAAGGGTTTAAAAATGTAATAATACCAACAGTATTCAATAAGGGCAAAGAAGAAGGGAATCTTGAAAAGGCTTTAGATGATATACTAAGAAAAGCTGATGAAGCCATAGAAAATGGAACTTCAATTATAGTTCTTTCTGATAAAACTGTTGATGAAAATAATGTTCCAATCCCAGCTTTACTTGCTGTTTCAGCTTTACATCACCATCTGGTTGATGAAGCGAAGAGAACTAAGGTTAGTATAATTGTAGAATCTGGAGAACCTAGAGAAATTCATCACTTTGCGCTACTTTTAGGTTTTGGTGCTAACGCAATAAATCCTTACATGGCTTATGAATCAATTAGAACTTTAGTTGAGGAAGGTACTGTGGATTTAAGCTTTGATAAGGCAGTTTATAACTACAATAAAGGTGCTTTAAAAGGAATAGTTAAAGTAATTTCTAAGATGGGTATTTCAACAATACAATCCTACAACGGAGCTCAAATTTTTGAAGCAATTGGGATATCAAAGAAGGTAGTGGATAAGTATTTTGCATTAACACCATCTAGAATTGAAGGAATAGATCTTCTTGATATTGAAAAAGAAGCTGTGATAAGACACACACAAGGTTTTGATGCAAGACTTATAGACTTTACTCTTGATTCTGAAGGCGCTCATAAGTTTAGAAGTAATAAAGAAGAACATTTATATAATCCTCTTACAATTCATAAGCTTCAAAATGCATGTAAGACCGGTAATTATAAAGAATTTAAAGAATATACTTCTTTAGTTAGCAATGAAAAAAATAACTTAACATTAAGAAGCTTATTAGATTTAAATTTAGATAATGAAAGTATCTCTATAGATGAGGTTGAATCAGTTGATTCAATAGTTAAGAGATTTAAAACAGGAGCTATGTCCTACGGTTCAATCAGTAAGGAAGCTCACGAATGCTTAGCTATTGCAATGAACAGAATCGGTGGAAGATCAAACACTGGTGAAGGTGGAGAAGAAAGAGAAAGATTTGTTGTTGATGAAAATGGAGATTTAAGATCTTCTGCAATAAAACAAATAGCATCAGGTAGATTCGGAGTTACGTCAGAATACCTTGTTGATGCAAAAGAAATACAGATAAAGATGGCACAAGGTGCAAAACCAGGAGAAGGCGGACAGCTTCCAGCAACTAAGGTTTACCCTTGGGTAGCTAAGGCAAGACATTCAACTACTGGAGTTGGTTTAATATCACCACCACCACATCATGATATATATTCTATAGAAGATTTGGCAGAACTTATATATGATCTTAAGAATGTAAACTCAAGAGCTAGAGTAAGTGTAAAACTTGTTTCAGAAGCTGGAGTCGGTACAGTTGCAGCAGGTGTTGCAAAGGGTGGAGCTGATGTAATTCTAATAAGTGGATATGACGGAGGAACAGGAGCATCACCAAGAACTTCTATAAAGCATGCAGGGTTACCTTGGGAACTTGGACTTGCTGAAGTTCACCAAACTCTAATCTTAAATGGCTTAAGAGAAAGAGTAGTAATAGAAACTGATGGAAAGCTAATGTCAGGAAAAGATGTAGCTATTGCAGCCCTTCTAGGTGCAGAAGAGTTTGGATTTGCTACAGCGCCATTAGTAGTTATGGGTTGTGTGATGATGAGAGTATGTAATCTTGATACTTGTCCTGTTGGAATAGCAACTCAAAATGAAGAATTAAGAAAGAGATTTAAGGGAAAGCCAGAGCATGTTATAAACTTCATGCACTTTATAGCTGAGGAGCTAAGAGAGTATATGGCGAAACTTGGCTTCAGAACAATAGATGAAATGATTGGACGTACTGATAAATTAGTACAAAGATCTATTGGTGGATGGAAAGCTAAGAAAGTAGATCTATCAAGACTGCTATTCAATCCAGAAGTTCCACACGATAAAATCTATAAGTATAAAGAAAGCTATGATCATAAGCTATATAATGTATTAGATTCAAAGGTACTAGTACCAAATTCTTTAGATGCCCTTGAAGGTAAGTCCAATATTAAGTTAGAAGTGAATGTTGGTAACACTGATAGAGTATTTGGTACAATCTTAGGAAGTGAAATAACTAAGAGATATGGTGAAGTAGGATTACCTGAAGACACTATTTGGGTTAAAACAAAGGGTGCAGGAGGACAGAGTTTTGGAGCATTTATTCCTAATGGACTTACATTAGAACTTGAGGGAGATGCTAATGACTATATAGGAAAAGGACTTTCTGGTGGTAAAATCATAGTATACGAGCCAGAAACTGTGACGCTTAACTCAACTGAAAATATATTGGTTGGTAACGTAGCTTTATATGGAGCTACAAGTGGAAAGGCCTTCATAAGAGGGGTTGCTGGAGAGAGATTTGGGGTTAGGAACTCTGGAGCTACAGCAGTAGTTGAAGGTGTTGGTGATCATGGTTGTGAATATATGACTGGTGGAACTGTTGTTATACTGGGTCCAGTGGGAAGAAACTTTGCAGCTGGTATGTCAGGTGGAGTAGTTTATATTCTTGATTCTGAAGGAAAAAAGAGAAAAAATATAAATGAAAGCATGGTTCATATAGAAGAGTTAGATGCATCAGATGAAAAAAATCTACTTTCGCTTCTAGAAGAGCATGAAAAATATACTGCTTCAGCTGAAGCAAAGAAGATAGCTTCAAATTTTGAAGAATATAAGAAAGGCTTCATTAAGATAATGCCTAAGGATTATAAGAATATAATTACCTTAATTAAAGAGTATGTAGCTTCAGGTGCTTCAAAAGAAGAGGCAGAAAGAATGGCCTTTGATGTAATAAAGGGAGTAAGAAAGTAGGAAAGAGGAGGAGTATTATGGGAAAGCCAACCGGTTTTTTAGAATATGATAGGAAAGTTGCAGCTAAGAAAAAACCAAAGGAAAGATTAAAAGATTACAACGAGTTTGTAACTCCTCTTTCCAAAGAGGAACAACAAGTTCAAGGTGCTAGGTGTATGGACTGTGGTATACCATTCTGTCAGTCAGGAATAATGATAAATGGAATGGTATCTGGATGTCCTGTTAATAATCTTATACCTGAATGGAATGATTTAATATATAAAGGGAATTGGAAGAAAGCTATTGAGAGACTTCTAAAGACTAATAACTTTCCAGAATTTACAGGAAGAGTTTGTCCTGCACCTTGTGAATCTGCATGCACTGCTGGAATTAATGGACCAGCAATATCTATAAAAGAAAATGAAAGATCTATTATAGAGAGAGCTTTTGAGGAAGGCTTAATTAAGCCTAATCCTCCAAAGGTAAGATTGGAAAAAAATGTAGCAATAATAGGTTCTGGACCAGCTGGACTTGCTTGTGCAGATCAGCTTAATAAAAGAGGATATAATGTTACAGTTTATGAAAGAAATGACCGTATAGGCGGACTTTTGATGTATGGTATTCCTAACATGAAGCTTGATAAGGCTGTAATTGATAGAAGAGTAAATATCATGAAAGAAGAAGGCATAAACTTTGTAACTAACGCAAATGTAGGAGTTAATGTTGATTCTAAGGAGCTTCTAGAAAAATATGATTCAGTAGTTTTAGCTTGTGGGTCATCAAATCCTAGAGATTTAAAGGCAAAGGGAAGAGAGTTTAAGGGAATATATTATGCAGTAGATTTTCTTAAAGCAACTACAAAGAGCCTTTTAGATTCAAACTTAGAGGATAAGAAATATATATATGCAGAAGGGAAAAATGTTATTGTAATAGGTGGCGGAGACACTGGAACTGACTGTGTTGCGACAAGCCTAAGACATAATTGCAATTCCTTAGTCCAATTTGAAATTATGGGTAAGCAGCCGGAAGAAAGAACTGAAGCTAATCCATGGCCACAATACCCAAGAATTCATAAGGTTGACTACGGTCAAGAAGAATTTATTGATTTGAATGGTAAGGATCCTAGAGAGTTCTTAATCACAGTAAAAGAATTTATAGGTGATGAAGAAGGTAATCTTACTGCAGTAAAGACGGTGAATGTAAACTGGGAAAAAAACGAAAATGGTGCTTTTGTTCCAAAGGAAGTTGAAGGTAGTGAAAAGATCTGGAAAGCAGACATGGTACTACTTGCAATGGGCTTTGTAGGAGCTGAGAAGTATGTAACTGATGGCTTTGAAGTAGAAACTGATGGAAGAACAAATGTAAATGCTCAGTACGGAAAATTCCAAACTAATGTGTCCAAGGTTTTCGCTTGTGGAGATGTAAGAAGAGGTCAAAGTCTTGTAGTATGGGCTATAAATGAAGGAAGAGCTTGTGCAAGAGAAGTAGATAAGTTCTTAGAAGGATATACAACTTTAGTTTAAGATAAAAATACCACTTCATAATTTTGTGAAGTGGTATTTTTCTATTAATAAGAGTTTAAATCATTATAGATTAAGACGAGCATATATGAAAAGTAAAAGTGTTATAAATTTGATTTACATAGAGAGTGAATTTAAATGATGATATAATTAAATAGGCGATGAAGAAATTTATATTTCTACAATATTTTAATTAACAAATATTTTTAGGAGGATCTATGAGAGAAGATATATATCAAAGACTCATAGCATTAACAGAGGAAGAAGAAAAAATATTAAATGGAGAAGAAAATGTTAATAAAAGCTTATATACTGATAATGGTGAATTCATAGTAGATAGCAGAAAACTCCTACAAACAGGAGAACTAATTGATATAAGAAGACATACTAGGTTTGTACGTTTTCCAAAGCATAAACACAATTACATAGAGTTTAATTATGTTTATAAGGGGCAGTTAACACAGAATATAGATGATAGAAAGATTACTTTAAAACAAGGGGAGTTAATCTTTTTAAATCAATACATAACACATGAAATAGAAGCCTCTGAAGAAGAGGATATAATAATAAATTTTATAATTAAACCAGAATTTTTTGACTATATAATAACTCTTTTAGATGATGAAAACCTAATAAGTAAGTTTTTGTTAACTACTCTATATAAGGATTATAGTGAAGGAGAATATTTATATTTTAAAGTAGCAGATAAAAATTATATACAAGAACTTGCAGAGAAAATAATAACAGAGCTTTATGAACCTTCTATAATGAGTAAAGCAACCATTAAACTATTAGTAGGATTACTTTTAGTTGAATTAGTAAAGCGATCTAAAGATATTGAGACTTATTCAGCTAATAATTATGATAAGCTACTCATAATTCAAAGTTTTAAATATATTGATAAATATTATAAGAATGCAAATTTATTTGAACTTGCTAAAAAGTTAAATCAGCCACATTACAAACTCAGCAAACTAATAAAAAAGCATACAAAAATGACTTTCAAAGAGCTTCTTCAAGAGAAAAAGTTAAGTAAGGCAATAGAACTTTTAAAGCTTACCGAGTACTCAATAGTTGAAATAATAGATTTAATAGGCTATGAGAATCCTACTTATTTTTATAAGATATTTAAAGAAAAGTATGGAGTTACACCTAAGGAATATAGAGGAAAAAAGCTGTATGAGGATTAGACGTGTAATATAAAAAAAGAAGATATTTAGTGGTATAAAGACTACTAATATCTTCTTTTTTTTATTTTGAATTTTATTCTAGTCCAATATAATAATCTAATAAATCTTCAATGCTTATAATTCCTACTAGCTTTTCGTTTTCTACAATCGGCATAGAAATAATATTATTTTTCCTTAAACGTTTTGCCACAACAACAATATCTTCATTAGCTTGAGCTAAGATTATTGATTTAGACATAACCCAATCAACTGGACAATCTTCATAGTGTCCTGGGGTTACCATGAATCTGTATATATCTGCTTTAACTACCATCCCAACTAAAACCTCGTTATCATCTATTACAGGCATACCATTCAAATCAAACTCATCCATAAGCTTTAAAGCTTTGTCTATGTCATCGTTTACTTTAAGAGTGATAGGATTAGGCTTTAATATATTACTGATGTTCATGATATCATCTCCCTTAAATATGTTTATATTCTTATTCTACTACAAAAAACTACATTAAAAAACATAGATTCAGAATATTTAGAAAATAATATTGCTCTTTATACACTTTTAAATGTTAAAGCACTGTGCTGAAATTAAGCTAAAAGAATAGGATACAATTTGGAGTAATGGTACAATAAGCAAAATAAAACTACAGCAAAAAAGTACTGGTAATATTTTGATAAGAAGTTATAATTTTAATATACATATTTTGTAATATATTATATAATAATCATGTGTATCAAAGCATAGAAGTAAATATTAAGAGTTATCATCAAAGGGGAAAGATATGAAGAATCTTTATAATCTAAGATATATAATAACAATTTTAATTTTCGGAATTTTTACTTTCATCCTTTTTGGTATTTTTAAGGAACCTGCCAATGTTAAAGAGCAAATAAAACCAGAGATAGTACTTATTTGCCATGTAAAATCAAATCCCTATTGGCAATATATAAAGGCTGGGGCTGAAAAGGCTGCTAAGGAAAGAAATGCAGTTGTTAAGGTTGAGGGGCCTGATTATGCTAATGTTGATGAAGGGCTTAAACTTATTAATATGGCGTATGCAGCTAAGGTTAGTGGGATAATTACATATGTGCAGGAGGAAAGTAAATATAATTCGGTAATTAATAATGTTGTTGACAATGGAATACCTCTTATTACAATTGATTCAGATGCAGAGAAAAGTAAACGTTTAGCATATGTTGGTACAGATAATATTGGCGCAGGTACTGAAGGTGCCAAGGAGATGATAAGGCAAATTGGAACCGAGGGAAATATCGGTATAGTTATAGGTGGTAAAGACGTAACTAATCAAAAAGAAAGAGTTCAGGGCTTTAAAGATTATATAAATAGTAATTCAAAGATAGATATAGTTAGTGTTGAATCTTCCGATTCATATCTACTTGAAGCAGAACTTGCAGCTAAGAAAATACTAACTAAAAACTATAATATAAAAGCTCTATTTTGTACATCGGCTCTTGATGGAGTAGGGGCAGCTAAAGCAGTATCAAGCCTTGGACTTGTAGGGAGAGTAAAGATTGTTGCTTTTGATGACTTGCCTGAAACCTTACAACTTATCGAATCAGGAGTAATTTCTTCCACTATTGTTCAAAGACCGTACCTTATGGGATATAATGCAGTGAATATGATAATGGACATATCTCAAGGTAAGAAAGTAGATAAAGTAAATTTAACAGATGTACAAGTTGTTGATAAAAATAATATAAATGAATACAAGAAAAAACAGGGAGAGTAGAGGATGAAAAATAGTTTAAGAAGGAAGTTCATTATTTTTGCTCTCATTATTATAATCCCGTTAGCTACAAGTAATATTACTGCAGTACTCACAAATAGAAAGATAAATGAGAATTATTCTATTATGCTAAGTAAATTAAACAATATAAACGAAATCAAAAATTTACTTAATGATGCATCAGATAATTTTAATAAATACATACAGACAAATACTGCTCAATGTAGAAATAACTTTAGAAAAGATTTAGATGAAGCATTAAATAAGGTAAATTCCCTTAGAGAGATTTCTGACGCTGAAAGTCAATATATCCTAAGGGATTTAATAAATACTCTTTATAGCTATAGAGCTGAAGGAGAGAAGACAATAGATCTTTATGATAATAGAGGGTCTATTGATACTTATTATGATCATTATGTTTCTACCAAAGAAATTCAGACATATTGTAATAGTTACATTACTAATCTAACGGATAGCTATATTAGTTATAATGATACCTTATATAAAAGCTATGAAGTTAAAGAACGTATTATAAATAAGATTATAATGCTATATATTACGGCAGCGCTGTTGATGAGCATATTATCAACACTGTTCTTTATTAGAAATATAAGCTTAAAGTTGAAACAGCTAGTAAAGGCATCAAAAAAGGTTTCAAATGGGGATTTTGAAATGGTAGGAGGAGAGAAGACTGATATATATGAATTAGATTTGTTATCAGAAGCTTTCAACAGCATGATAAAAAATATAAAAGTATATATAAATTCACTAAAAAGAAATGCTGAGCTCGAAAGAAAAGTAATAGATGATGAGATTACTATTTTAAAATATGAAAATGCACTAAAGTTAAGTCAATTAAAAGTACTTCAATCTCAAATAAATCCACACTTCTTATTTAATACTTTAAATTGCATAAATCAAACAGCCATAAAAGAAAATGCTTCTACAACAGAAGAACTTATAAAATCTGTATCTGGAATTTTAAGATATAGCTTAACAATGATGGAACGAAATGCAACCTTAAAGGAAGAAATTGATGTAGTAAAGCAATATATATTCATACAAAAGGTTCGCTATGATGAAAGAGTTACTTTTATATTAGATTTAAAAGTTGATTTAACAAAAGTAAAGGTTCCAGGAATGACGCTTCAACCTTTTGTAGAAAATGCTTTTATACATGGGATAGAACCGAAGGAAGATGGGGGAAATATAGGGATAACTATATATGAAGAAGGAAGTTATACAATTGTGCTTATTGAAGATAGTGGCTGCGGAATTGATGAAGAGACTCTTAGTAAAATAAGCTCAGAAGATAATTCCAGTGAACACATAGGACATACTACTGGAATGGGGATTAGAAGCACAATTAATAGATTAGAGTTACTATATGATGAGAAAAATTTATTCTCAGTAGAAAGTAAAAAGGGGCTTGGAACAAAAATCTATTTAAAAATTCCTAAAAAGGTGTTGATGTAGACATGGTAAGACTTCTTATTGCTGATGATGAAAAGTATGAAAGAGAATCTATTATAAGTATACTAAGCTGGGAGTTTGGTGATAAACTGGAGGTGCTTGAAGCTCGTAATGGAAGAGAAGCTATCGAGATAGCAGAACAAACTAGACCAGATATTGTTATAACTGATATAAAAATGCCTGGTATAAATGGATTAGTAGCTATTGAAGAGATAAAGAGATCACTACCTAATACTTACTTTATTATTTTGACGGCATATGATTATTTTGACTTTGCAGTGGAGGCTGTGAAAAATAATGTCAAAGAGTATATACTAAAACCTTTTGGAAGACCAGAACTAATTGAGAAAATCAGAAAAGCAGTAGCATGTGTAGATAAAGAGAAAGCTAAAAGAAAAAGCGAAATAGAGAATGCTGAAAAGCTCAATAACTTAATTTCAGTTATGGAAAATGAATTGAGCTACTATATACTAAATAATACCTTTGAAGCTATAGATGAACAGATGTATAAGAATTATTTGAATTTAACTTTTGAAAATACATGTTCAATGGTGATAGAGCTCGAATGTAGAGATACAGAGCTTTTTAACAATCAAATTAAAAGCAAGGTAGGAGAATATATAAAAGGTTATATAAACTTAAAGTATAGGGCCATAGGAACATATAAATCTATTAAAGAATTAGTGTATTTTATAGAAGCTCCAGTAGATCATAGCGATGAAGACAAAAAGATTACCATAGTAAAACTGGCTGTTGATATAAGAAAAGAGGTACAAAGAATATTTGATATATCTATAAATATAGGGATAGGAAGGTGCTATAGCGGACTTGCAGCTATGCATACATCATATAAAGAAGCAGCTACTTCATTAGAAAAAAGATGTGATAATAATATAATTCATATAGAGAATATAAAGGACAATGCTAATGAAAATAATCACAATATAGATAGTAGTAAATCAGTGCTTTTTAAAGATATAGAGAAGTATATAGTTGATAATATGGTGGAGGAACTAGATCTTGACACTGTTGCAGCAAGATTCAATCTTAGTTGCTATTACTTTAGCAGAACTTTCAAAGAGATTATAGGTTATAATTTTTCAGACTATATAAATATTCTTAGGATAAATAAAGCTAAAGAACTTCTTAGAGATAACTCTATAAGCATAAAAGAGATTTGTTTCTCTGTTGGTTATAACGATCCAAATTACTTTAGTAAAGTATTTAAAAAGTATGAAGGGCGAAGCCCTACAGAATTTAGAAAATAAAACATGAGCTCATATAGTAGTGTATTTAAATAATACTTCTATATGGGTATTTTTTTGCAGTAAAAATCTCCGCAAGAGTTTACCAGTGAAAGGCAAGTAAAAACCTTTAGTTAAACGTATTCAAAAACTATAATGAGTCTGTGGTCAAAATAAACTTCAAGGGGGAATAAAAATGAAAAAAGTACTTACTACTCTTTTAGCTTTAGGCTTAATGGCAACCTTAGCTGGTTGTGGTAATTCTGGGACAAAAGCTACAGATGCAGGCGCAGCCACTTCTAGTAAACAGTTAATTGGTGTAGCTATGCCTACTCAATCACTTCAAAGATGGAATCAAGACGGATCCAACATGAAATCAGCGCTAGAAGCAAAAGGATACAAGGTAGAGCTTCAATATGCTAACAATGACGTAAATACTCAGACTCAACAAGTAGAAAATATGATAACTAAAGGTTGTAAGGTTTTAGTTGTGGCTGCAATAGACGGATCAGCAATGACAGATGTTCTTAAGAAAGCAGCAGATAATAACGTAAAGGTAGTAGCTTACGACAGATTGATAATGAAGACACCTAATGTTGACTACTATGCAACATTTGATAACTTCAAGGTTGGAGTAATTCAAGGACAATATATAGAAAAACAACTAGGTTTAAAGGATGGAAAAGGCCCATTTAATATAGAACTATTTGGTGGTTCACCAGATGATAACAACGCTACTTTCTTCTTTAATGGTGCTATGAGCATATTACAACCTTATATTGATAATGGAAAATTAGTTGTTGCAAGTGGCCAAAAAGATTTTACTAAAATTGCAATTCAAGGCTGGGATTCAGCTAAGGCTCAGGCAAGAATGGATAACTTAATTACAGCTAACTATGCAAAGGACAAAAAACTTGATGTAGTACTTTCTCCAAATGATAGTTTAGCTATAGGTATAGTTGCATCTCTTAAAAATGCTGGTTATGGAAGCAGCGACAAACCATATCCAATATTAACAGGTCAAGACTGCGATAAACCAAATGTAATCGCTATGATAAATAAGCAACAATCTATGTCAATATTCAAGGATACTAGAACTCTTGCTTCAAAAGTAGTTGAGATGGTTGACAGTTTAGTACAGGGTAAGGAAGCTGCAGTAAATGATACAAAGACTTATAACAATGGAAGCAAGGTTGTACCATCATTCCTATGCGATCCAGTTTATGCTGATGCTTCAAACTATAAATCAATACTTATAGATAGCGGATACTATAAGGAAGCTGATTTAAAATAGTAAAATATAAACAATAAGTTTAGCCGAGCACAAAGCTAAGGTGCTCGGCTTTATAAACATATTAGGACAGCAGAAAGAAAAGTATCTAATGATGTACCAGTTCTTACCGAAATCCATTTATAAAACTCTCACGGTTTCTGGTGAGAGAATTTAAAAATATAAATTTTATTAAGAAGTGGTACATCTATATATGGGAGGGAAAAAGATGGAGGATTATATTCTTCAAATGAAAGATATAACAAAACTCTTTCCAGGGGTTAAGGCTTTAAATAATGTAAATATAAATGTAAGAAAAGGAGAAGTTCATGCTCTTATAGGAGAGAATGGAGCTGGTAAGTCTACCTTAATGAATGTCCTAAGTGGAATATATCCCTATGGAACTTACACTGGAGATATCATATATGAAGGACAGGAATGCAGATTCACGAATATAAAAGATAGCGAGAAGAAGGGTATAGTAATAATTCATCAAGAACTAGCATTAATACCATATCTATCCATAGCTGAGAACATATTCTTAGGAAATGAAAGAGAAAAAAATAATATTATAAACTGGCGCGAGACAAAAGATAAAGCTTCAGAAATGCTAAATAGGATAGGACTTAATGAAAATCCTAATACAAAGATTATAGATATAGGTGTAGGAAAACAGCAGCTTGTAGAAATAGCAAAGGCTTTAGCTAAGAATGTTAAGCTCTTAATATTAGACGAGCCTACTGCTGCTTTAAATGAAGAAGATTCAGATCATTTATTAAATTTAATATTAGAATTACAAAAAGAAGGTATTTCTTCAATACTTATTTCCCATAAACTTAATGAGGTTGTGAAAGTGGCTGATAGGGTAACAGTAATAAGAGATGGAGCTACTATAGAAACTTTAGAAAATGACGGTGATATAAGTGAAGATAGAATAATAAAGGGAATGGTTGGACGTGACCTTACTCACAGATTCCCAGAACATACTCCTAATATTGGAGATGTAGTTTTTGAGGTTAAAGATTGGAATGTACATGATCCATTGATACCACAAAGGAAAGTTATCAAGGATATGAATATAAAAGTTAAAAAAGGCGAAATCGTTGGACTTTCAGGTCTTATGGGGGCAGGAAGAACAGAATTTGCTATGAGCATCTTTGGGAAGGCTTATGGTACTCATATAACAGGGAAAATATTTAAAGATGGCAAAGAAATTACCGTTAACACCATCAGACAGGCTATAGAACATGGTATAGCTTATACTACAGAGGATAGAAAAACTGCAGGTTTAAACCTAATAGATAATATAAAGAATAATATTACTATAGCTAATTTATTTAAGATAAGTAAGAATTTTGTTATAGATAAATCAAGTCAGACTAATGTTGCTGAAGAATATAGGCAAAAGCTCAATATAAAAACACCAAGCATATTGCAGGTTGTAGGAAATCTTTCTGGAGGAAATCAACAGAAAGTTGTACTTAGTAAATGGATCTTTACTGAGCCTGATGTCCTTATCCTAGATGAGCCTACAAGAGGAATAGATATAGGTGCAAAATATGAAATATATAAGATTATAAATGACTTAGCGGATAGTGGAAAGTCAGTTATATTTATATCATCTGAGTTACCGGAAATACTAGGTGTTTGTGATAGGATTTATGTTATTAATGACGGAAAAATAGTGGGCGAACTAGATAAAAAAGATGCATCTCAGGAGTCCATAATGAAATGCATAATGAATAGTAATAGGGAGGTTATATAAATGCAAACAGTTCAAAAATCTGGAGATAATACTAAGCATAATTTATTAGATGTAATTAAAAGTACCTTCAGGAGTAATGTAAGACAGTATGCAATGCTTATAGCATTGGTAGTTATTATAATCATATTTCAGATTTTAACCAATGGGATATTGTTGGTTCCAATGAATGTAGCAAATTTAATACTTCAAAATAGCTATGTATTTATTTTAGCCATTGGTATGACGCTTTGTATTTTAACTGGTGGAAATATAGACCTTTCTGTCGGTTCAGTGTGTGCTTTTATAGGAGCATTACTTGGAACTTTTATAGTAAGTATGAAAATGAATATATGGTTAGCAATAGTATTTTGCCTAGTAGCGGGTTTAATAATTGGGATATGGCAGGGATTTTGGATAGCTTATGTAAGAATACCAGCATTTATAGTAACACTTGCAGGTATGCTTATATTTAGAGGACTTACAATAACTATGCTTAAAGGGTTAACTCTATCTCCATTCCCAGAGAGTTTTCAAAAGTTAAGTGGAGGATATATACCAGACATTTTTAAAGGGGCCTCAGCTTTGAACCTAACAGCAATCATAGCTGGAATTATAATTTCTATAGTTTATATATTGTTAGAGGTAAAGAAGTGGTCTGCAAGTAAAAAGAATGAGTATGAAAGTAATTCTTTATATCTTTTGATTGGTAAAATTGCTGTAGTAGTTTTAGCTACGAACTTAGTGTTTTATTGGTTTGCAAAATATAAGGGGATTCCAGTTATATTTGTTATAGTTGGTGTATTAGTATTCGTGTATTCTTTCTTTGCTAATAATACTATTCAAGGAAGATACCTTTATGCTATGGGAGGAAACGAGAAGGCAGCAAAGCTTTCAGGTATAAATACAAATAGAGTACTTTTCTTCTCATACGTAAATATGGCAGTATTAAGTGCTGTAGCTAGTATAGCGTTTACTTCAAGACTTAATGCAGCAGCACCTCAATCAGGAACAAACTTTGAGCTTGATGCTATAGCAGCTTGTTTTATAGGTGGAGCTTCAGCTTATGGTGGTGTCGGTACAGTAATAGGAGCTATAATAGGAGCTCTAGTAATGGGTGTACTAAATAATGGTATGTCTATAATGGGTGTTGGAAGTGACATGCAGATGACTATAAAGGGATTTGTATTATTGATGGCAGTTGCTTTTGATGTATTTTCAAAGTCAAAGAGATAGATTTACTAGAGTTAAAAGGAGAGCGGATGCTCTCCTTTTTCTATTTATAAGCAAAGTGCAAATAAGGATAATAAATTAAACAAACCTAGACATTATATAATCCTAATACAAAAACTATAATTTACTTGTGTAAATGATTTCGAAGCTAAGGAGGATAAATTATGGAATATCATTTAGCCATTGATATCGGGGCTTCTAGCGGAAGACACATCTTGGGATATATTGAAGATGGACAAATGAAGATAGAAGAAGTTTATAGATTTGAAAATGGAATAAAGAAAATTGATGATGAATATTGCTGGGATTTAAAAGGTCTATTCCAAGAGATAAAGAATGGAATTAATAAGTGTAAAGAAATTGGGAAATTACCTAAAAGTATAGGAATAGATACTTGGGCAGTAGATTTTGTTCTATTAGATAAAGAAAATAAAGTGCTAGGAAACACTGTTGCATATAGAGATGATAGAACTGAAGGGATAATGGAAGAAGTATTTGAGACTATTCCTAAAGATATGCTTTATCTATATACAGGAATACAGTTTCAAAGATTCAATACAATATATCAGTTAATGGCAATTAAGAATAAAAAGCCAGAGATATTAGAAAATGCAAAAGCATTTTTAATGGTTCCTGATTACTTAAACTTCCTTTTAACTGGAGTTAAAGCAAATGAATATACGAATGCTACAAGCACTCAGCTGGTAAACTCTTTTGATAGAACTTGGGATGATAAAATTTTAGAGCAGCTTGGAATTGATAAATCCATATTCCAAGAAATAAAGCTTCCTAAGACCAGTCTTGGAAATCTTAGAAAAGAATTAGTAGAAGAGTTTGGATTTGATATGGAGGTTATACTTCCTGCAACGCATGATACTGGTTCAGCTTTTATAGCTTCGGTATGTAATGATAATGACAGTGTGTACCTAAGCTCAGGAACATGGTCGCTAATGGGAGTAGAGAATCACTTTCCGATATGTGTACCTCAATCTATGAATTATAACTTCACTAATGAAGGTGGAATAGATTATAGATTTAGATTCTTAAAGAACATAATGGGACTTTGGATAATACAAGAGGTAAGAAAAAATTATGATAATAAATATTCCTTTGCGGAATTAGTGGTGAAGGCTAGGGAATCAGAAGATTTTAATTCGATTATAGATGTTAATCATGATAGATTCTTAAATCCAGAAAATATGATTGAAGAAATAAAGGAGTACTGCAGAGAAACAAATCAACAGGTTCCAGAAACTGTTGGACAAGTGGCCTACTGTGTTTATAATAGCTTAAGCTCAAGCTACAAAGAATCAATTGCAGAACTTGAAGAAATATTTGAAAAACAATATAAGAAAATAAATGTTTTTGGTGGTGGATGCCAAAATGAACTCCTCAATGAACTTCTTGCAAAAGTGACACAAAAAGAAGTATTAGCGGGACCAGTAGAAGCTACTGCTATAGGAAACATAGTTGCTCAGCTTCTAAGCTACGAAAAGGTAGCAAACCTTGAAGAAGCAAGAAAGCTTATAGCAAAATCTTTCGAGATAAAGACTTATATACCTTAGGTTTCGTGACATTTAAAGCTGTTAAAAGCTGTACAAAATAGAGGATGTTTGTTTAGGGGATAAGCATTAGTTGAAGTCTATATAACTGTACAGTTTATATAAATAAGTATTTGTAAGACTGTTTATAAGTATTAGGGATAATGCAGGACATGGATTAATGAAAATAAATAATTAATTAAAGATGAAAAGGAGAGCTATCATGAATATAAAAGAAAAATACGAAGTTGCAAAGCAAGAATATGCAAAGTTTGGTATCGATGTAGATAAAGTATTACAAGACCTTCAAAAGGTTAAGGTTTCAGTACACTGTTGGCAAGGTGATGATGTAACTGGTTTTGAAGTAAGTCAAAATGCACTATCAGGTGGTATACAAGCTACAGGTAACTATCCTGGAAGAGCTACAAATCCTGAACAACTAAGAGCTGACTTAGACAAAGCATTAAGTTTAATACCAGGAAAGCATAAGGTCAACTTGCATGCTATATATGCTGAGACTAATGGTCAAGTAGTTGAAAGAGATGAACTTAAGCCAGAACACTTTGAAAATTGGGTGAACTGGGCTAAGGAAAGAGGATTAGGTTTAGATTTTAACCCAACAATATTTTCTCATCCAAAGGCTAGCGATGGATTAACTTTATCGCATCCAAACAAAGAAGTAAGAGATTTCTGGATAAGACATGCAATTGGTTCAAGAAAGATTGGTGAATACTTCGGTAAGGAACTTGGACAAACTTGTTTAACAAACCTTTGGATTCCAGATGGATATAAAGATATTCCAAGTGATCGTTTAGGACCAAGAAAGAGACTTAAAGACTCCTTAGATCAGATATTTGCAGAAAAGATAGATTCAAACTACAACTTAGACGCAGTAGAATCAAAGGTATTTGGAATAGGAGCAGAATCTTATACAGTTGGTTCAAGTGAATTCTATATAAACTATGCTGCTAAAAATGGAATTCTATCATTGTTAGACACAGGACATTATCACCCAACAGAAGTAGTTTCTGATAAGATATCTTCAATGTTATTATTCTCTGAAAAAGTTGCTCTTCATGTAAGTCGTCCAGTGCGTTGGGATAGTGACCATGTTGTTATATTAGATGATGAACTTAAAGAAATAGCTAAGGAAATAGTAAGAAATGATGCTTTAGATAGAGTAATAATAGGATTAGATTTCTTCGATGCAAGCATAAACCGTATAGCTGCTTGGGTAATAGGAACTCGTAACATGCTTAAAGCTTTACTTTCTGCAATGCTTACACCTCACGAAGAGTTAATAAGACTTCAAGAGGAAGGAAACTTCACAGAAAGATTAGCATTAATGGAAGAGTTAAAGACCTATCCATTAGGAGATATATGGAACTACTACTGTGAAATAAACAATGTTCCAGTTAAAGAAGAATGGATAAATGAAGTTAAAGAATATGAAAAAACAATATTAGCAGAAAGAAAGTAGGTATAATGATGGCACTACAAGATATGAATTTCATAAAAACATTTACTAAGATAACTAATGATGCATGGCTTAAGGGTTGGCATGAAAGAAATGGTGGAAATATAACTTACAGACTAACAGAAGAAGAAACTAATGGAGTACAGAAATATATAGATGATTCAAGAGAATATACTCCAATAGGCATAAAGGTTGAAAATCTAGCAAATGAAATCTTCTTAGTTACTGGAAGTGGAAAGTTCATAAGAAATGTATCAGTTTGTTTAGAAGAAAACGTTGGCCTTATTAAGATAGATGAAAAAGGTGAAAACTACAAGATAGTATGGGGACTTGTAAATGGTGCTAGACCAACAAGTGAACTTCCTTCACATCTTAACAGTCACTCAATAAAGAAGGCTGCAACAAATGGAAAACATAGAGTTATAATGCATTCACACACTACAAATCTAATAGCATTAACTTTTGTTCTTCCTCTGGATGGACAAGTGTTTACAAGAGAGTTATGGGAGATGGCTACAGAGTGTCCAGTGGTATTTCCAAGTGGTATCGGTGTAGTTCCTTGGATGGTACCAGGTGGAGCAGAAATTGCTGAAGCTACAGGTGAACTTATGAAGTCACATGACATAGTTATATGGGCTCATCATGGAACATTCTGTTCAGGAGAAGATTTAGATCTTACTTTCGGACTAATGGACACAGTAGAAAAATCTGCTGAAATATTAGTTAAAGTATTATCTATGGGTGGAAAGAAACAAACAATAACTTCAGATAACTTTAGAGATTTAGCAAGAGACTTTAAGGTTGAACTGGATGAAAAATACCTACAATAATTAAAACTATAACATTGTTATAAATTTTATTTTTAAACGATATTTTGGGAGGAGAATTTTTATGGTAAATCGTATAGTTCTTAATGAAACATCTTATTTTGGACAAGGTTCTATCAGTGTAATAGGAGAAGAAGCAAAGAACAGACAATTTAAGAAAGCCTTTGTAGTAACTGATAAAGATCTATTAAAGTTTAATGTTGCTCAAAAGGTTACAAGAGTTCTTGAAGAAGCAAGTGTTCCTTATGTTATATATGATAATGTAAAACCAAATCCAACAATTGAAAATGTTCTAACAGGGGTTAAGGCTTATGCAGAGTCAGGAGCTGACTTCATACTAGCTATAGGTGGAGGATCTTCAATAGATACAGCTAAAGGAATCGGTATCGTAACTAACAATCCAGAATTCTCAGATGTTAAGTCTCTTGAAGGAGTAGCTGCAACTAAGAATAAATCAGTTCCAATAATAGCAGTACCAACAACAGCTGGAACTGCAGCAGAAGTAACTATAAACTACGTTATAACTGATGAAGAAGCAGTAAAGAAGATGGTTTGTGTAGATCCTAAGGATATCCCAGTTCTTGCTGTAATAGATCCAGAAATGATGACTTCAATGCCTAAGGGTTTAACAGCTGCAACTGGAATGGACGCTTTAACTCATGCTATTGAAGGATATACAACTAAAGGTGCTTGGGTTATGACTGATATGTTTGAATTAAAGGCAATAGAACTTATAGCTAATAACCTTCCAAAGGCAGTAGAAAACGGTAATGATGTTGAAGCTAGAGATGGAATGGCTACAGCTCAATATATAGCTGGAATGGGATTTTCAAATGTAGGACTTGGAATAGTTCATTCAATGGCTCATCAATTAGGAGCTGTATATGACACTCCTCATGGTGTTGCTAATGCACTGTTACTACCATATGTTATGGAATACAATGCACCAGCTACTGGAGAAAAGTATAGAGAAATCGCTCGTCAAATGGGTGTTGAAAATGTAGACTCAATGACTCAAGAAGAATATAGAAGAGCAGCAGTAGATGCAGTAGTTACTCTTTCAAAGAGCATTGGTATACCACAAAAGTTAGCTGAAATAGGAGCTAAGGAAGAAGATTTAGAAAAGCTTGCTAAGATGGCATATGCTGATGTTTGTACTCCTGGAAATCCAAGAGATACAAATGTTGAAGAGATATTAGAATTATACAAGAAGGCTTTTAAGTAAAATAGGATTAAAAAAACCAATGAGCTACTGAGTTCATTGGTTTTTCTGTTTCTATATTATTAAACATAGCCATAATTATTTTACTAGCATTATTAGGATGTTTAGAAAATCAAACTATATTGATTTGTAAATCTATTCACATTTCTTCGTAAAGATAGATGAGTAAAAAAATTGATATACATAGTTATAAGCAGTATAATTATAGAATAGATAAAATACTTAAAATTGAGAGATTTATTATGAGAGGTATCATTGATTTTGTTAATTCGGAACAAGGTAAGAAAACAAAAGATTTAAGTTATCTTGTTATGTTTTTCATACTCATTATATTGCCTGCAATAAACTTTATTTCTAAATACATATCAAATGCCTACTTCTATATATTCCTTATAATAGTATTTCATTTTGTAGTTGTAGGGTATCTTATATATGTAATAAAGGCGTTTCTAAAATATAAGCGGATATCAAATAACTAAACCTATCAAATTAGAACATTAGGCATCAAAGAAAGGATTTCTAAATATGGAACAGTACTTTAAAATAATATCTGATGTGACCAAAAAAAGCACAGAGAATGATTTTATGTTCGTGTTTTTTAATGGAAATATATTAGTTAAGATAGAAGAAAATTCTATAAAAATTCCTTTGTTGAAGGAGCTAAAACCATTAAACATAAAATATGAGGAGCAGTTCTTTATCGGAGAAATTGTAGAGAATGGCTGTTTTGCTACAGAGACTCATTCTGAAATTGAGACATCTGAGGGCTTTGAACTAATGTCCTTAAGAGACTTTGCGAATACAGTAAATGAATGCCTATTTTCTGCGGCAGGAAGAGCAAATCAAATACTTCACTGGAACAGAACTAATAAGTTCTGTGGGAAATGTGGAGGAAATACTGTAACTAAAGAAGATGAAATTGCGAAAGTATGCCAAAAGTGTAATCATGTAATGTATCCTGTGATATGTCCAGCTATTATAGTTGCGGTTATGAAAGGTGAACAGATCTTACTTGCTCACAATAGCAATTTCAAGAACAATATGTATAGCTTAATCGCAGGTTTTGTTGAAGCAGGAGAAGATCTAGAAAGCGCAGTTAAGAGAGAGGTTCTTGAAGAAGTTGGTATAAATATTAAGAACATAAGATATCATAATAGTTCTCCATGGCCTTTCCCAAACTCACTGATGCTTGGATTCATAGCAGAATATGAATCTGGTGAGATAAAGGTAGATGGAAAAGAAATATTATATGCAGATTGGTTTGAAAAGGATAGCTTACCAAACTTGCCAGAGAAATTTTCTTTAGCAAGAAGGATAATTGATGGAGTTATATAAATTTAATTTCAACAATAGCCTTAAACATGGCAAAAACAAAACACTCATGATAAGAAGTGAAATATGCTTATCATGAGTATTTTGTTTAAATTGAAGATTTAAAAAAGTATTATAGTCTGTGCGACTTTTATTGAGTTAATCTTATACCTAATTCAAAAGCTTTCTTTAGGTCTTTAGGAAATTGTTCATCTCTAACTTTAATCTTATGGTCTACATCAAACATCGTTGAATCATATTTTGAATAATCGTCAAATTGGTAAGTATCGTTTGCAAATAAGGATTCCGCTTGGCCAAAGAATCTCTTTAACATTTCCTCAGTATTTTTGAATTTATCTTCATATCCAACAGCACTCATATACTCACTAGGAACATTCATTGTGTAAATCAATCCTACAGATAATTTTTTATTGAAATGGAATGAATGATTTTTGTCATATGCTAGGTATTGGAATAGGAAACGTTCTAAAAATGACCTCATCTCACCTGTTACTTCTCCAAAATATATTGGTGAACCAAGTATAAGGGCATCAGCTTCTTCAATTTTTCTGAGTACTGATTGTAAATCATCGTTAACAGCACATTTTCTGTGACTTTGTCCACCTATTCGCTTACAAGCAAAACAGCTAATACAGCCCTTATAACTTAAATCATAAAGATTGATAAGTTCAACTTCTGCTCCTTGTGTTTTTGCTCCTTCAAGAGCTTCTTTTAACATTTTAGCAGTGTTCTTAGTTTTTCTAGGACTGCCGTTTAAAGCAATAACCTTCATATTAATATCTCCTCCAACGTAATACTTGATGATAGCCTCATTGCTTAGACCTGGTTCGTCTTTAATTGACTTTATATAATAAATTATATATCCTAATATAAAAAGAAGTAAGTATGCACTTATTTGTTATATACTTAACAAAAAGTAAGTATTGTTATAATATTAGTTTATACACGGTGAAATATTAGGGGGAAATCATGAAAAAGTTTAATGATAGATATGGAGAATGCCCAATGTATTATACCATTTCTGTGTTAGAAGGAAAGTGGAAGTGGATAATACTGTGGGAGATATATAGGCATGAGATAGTTAGATATAGCAAATTAAAAGAAAAGCTTCAAACAATTGCCCATAAGACCTTAAGTCAGCAGCTTAAGGAATTAGAAGCCGATAAAATAATAAATAGAAAGCAATATAACGAGGTACCGCCTAAGGTTGAATATTCTCTTACAGAAAGGGGAAAGAGTCTCATTCCTGTACTTGAGATAATGTCAAAGTGGGGATCAGAAAATATGATAAAGGAAGTGAATGAGTGAATGAAAGAGTTGCAATTCCTAGGAATTGGAAGTGCATTTAACACAGAATTAGGAAATACTAGTGCGTTTATAAAAGAAGGTAAAAGCTTACTTCTTATTGATTGTGGGGGAACTATATTTCATAGATTAAAAGAGTTGAATATGTTTTCGGGCGTGAAGGATATATCAGTAATAATTACGCATACACATCCCGATCATGCTGGAAGCTTAGGAGAGGTAATATTTTATGCGTATTACATTCTTAATATTAAGGCGAAAATATATTTTCCTAATGAGAAGTTTATAAAAACTTTCTTTGGTACAGTGGGAGTAAGCGATGAGATGTACATAATGAACGGAAAAAGCAACATCTCAATAGAGATTGATAATATTGGCATGGTTGGTTTACAGTTTGTAGAATCTAATCACGTAGAAACATTACCTTCTTTCGGATTTATAATGAAGTTAGATGGAAAAAATATATATTATAGTGGTGACACAAATAATGTAAATCCATTAATTGTAGAAAAGCTTGAAAACGGTGAGCTTGACATCGTATATCATGATACTAGCGGGTTAGATTTCGAAAAGTATAGTCATACATCTTTTAGAAAAATTAAAGAAGCATTTAGGAAGGAACTAAGAGAGAAGGTTTATTGCATGCACTTAGATGAACATATTAGCAAGCAGGAAATAATAAATAGTGGATTTAATGTAGTTAGAAGATATAACAAAGTTTAGAAAAATAATATATATTTTATTTTGATATGTGTAAGGAGTCAACTATGGATTTTAGAAAAGAACAGGATATGCTTGGATATAGAGATATTGATGATTCTAAGTATTACGGTATTAATACTGTAAGAGCTATGGAAAACTTTGATCTTGGAAATAGATACGTTAATATAGATTTTGTTAAAGATATTGCACTTATAAAAAAAGCAGCTGCGCTTGTAAATTCTAGACTTAAGAAACTGGAAGAAGAGAAGGGGAAGGCGATAGTAAAAGCTTCAGAGGAAATTGTAGAAGGTTTGTTTGATGATAGCTTTAAGATAAATGCCTTTCAAGGAGGAGCTGGAACTTCAACAAACATGAATGTGAATGAAGTCATAGCCAATAGAGCATTAGAGCTATTAGGGGAAGAAAAAGGGAACTATGATGTGATTCATCCATTGAATCATGTAAATATGTCGCAATCTACAAATGATGTTTGCCCAACTGCATTAAGAATTGCAGCTATAAGAAAGATTAGAAGACTTGCTAACGCTTTAGCAGATTTACAGGAAGCACTGCAAGTGAAAGAAAATGAGTTTGCCAATATCTTAAAGCTTGGAAGAACGGAACTTATGGATGCGCTACCTATGATGGTTGGGCAAGGGTTTGGTGCTTATGCAAAGGCTATAGAGAGAGATAGATGGAGGATTTATAAGGTTGAAGAAAGACTTAGAGTAATAAATATTGGAGGCACAGCAATTGGTACTGGTCTTAATGCAACAAATAAATATATTTTTATGATGACAGATATGCTTCAACAGCTTACAGGCCTTGGGCTTGCTCGTTCAGACTTTCCTATGGATGTTACGCAAAATGCTGATGTTTTTGTTGAAGTGTCAGGTCTTTTAAAATCCTGTGCTGTTAACTTAATGAAAATATCCAACGATTTAAGGCTTTTAAGCTCTGGACCTAAGGGTGGTTTTGGAGAGTTGATACTTCCAATGAAGCAGCCAGGATCCTCCATAATGCCAGGCAAGGTTAATCCAGTAATACCAGAGATGATAGCACAGGTGGCTATGAGGATTGTTTCAAATGACAGTGGAATAACTTTTGCTGCAGCCAGTGGGCAGCTTGAACTCAACGCCTTCATTCCTCTTATAACAGAAAATCTATTAGAATCCTTAGAGTTATTAGAAAAAGCTGTTATAATATTTAGAGAGAAATGTATTGAAGGTATTGAAGTAAATAATGACGTATGCAGAGAGAATTTAGAAAAATCTACGGCTATGACAGCTGCGTTAATACATCATATAGGTTATGATAGAGCAAGTGAAATTGCAAAAAAAGCATTGGCTTTAGGAATAACCTTAAGAGAAGTTATATATCTAGATAATATATTGACTAAGGAAGAAGTAGAGGCGATACTTAATCCTTTAGAGTTAACAAAGCCAGGTATACCTGGAAAGTAAGGAGAGAAGATTATATGAGTTTAAATTCTACACCTCGCTCAGAGCGAGTACATATAGCCCTTTTTGGAAGAAGAAATGCAGGTAAATCTAGTATTATAAATGCGGTTACAGAACAAGAAATTTCTATAGTATCAGAAGTTAAGGGAACCACAACGGATCCCGTTTACAAATCTATAGAGATACTACCGATTGGACCATGTGTAATAATTGATACAGCTGGGCTTGATGATAAAGGGGAACTAGGAGAACTTAGAATAAAAAAGACAATTGAAGTTTTAGATAAAGCTGATGTTGCAATAATAGTTGTAGATGGTGCTGTTGGAGTTACTGAAGAAGACATAAATATAGTTAAAGTAATAAAAGAAAAGAATATTCCTGTTTTAGGAGTATTAAATAAAATTGATGAATTAGTTTCTTATGATGAAGCTGCTCAAGAAATGGCAAAGAAGCTTTCTATTCAAGTAGTTCCAGCTTCAGCTGCTTTAAATAAAGGCATTAAGGAAATAAAAAACAAGATAATAAGCCTTTTACCTCAAGAAGAAGATAAATTTAAAATAGTTGGAGATCTTATAAATCCGGGAGATCTAGTTGTTTTAGTAACACCAATTGATAAAGCAGCTCCAAAGGGAAGATTGATACTTCCACAACAGCAGACAATCAGAGATATCTTAGAAAGTGATGCAATTGCGGTAGTTACAAAGGAACATGAATTAAGACAAACACTAGAGAGTCTTGGTAGGAAGCCGAAGCTCGTTATAACGGATTCACAGGTATTCCTAAAGGTTTCTGCTGATACTCCTAAGGATATAATGCTTACATCGTTCTCAATATTGTTTGCTAGATATAAAGGCGATCTTGCAGAGATGGTTAGAGGAATAAAAGCGATTAAGATGTTAAAGGATGGAGATAAGATACTAGTATCAGAAGGATGTACTCATCACAAGCAGGCTGATGACATAGCAAGAGTAAAAATTCCAAGATGGCTTAGACAGCTTACGGGAAAGGAATTAAGCTTTGAATATTCTTCAGGTGTAGTATTTACTGATGATGTTAAGCAATACTCACTTATAGTTCATTGTGGTGGATGTATGCTAAATAGAACTGCAATGTGCTCAAGAATAGATGATGCTAAGGCTTATAATGTCCCAATCGTAAACTATGGAATGTTAATAGCATATGTTCAAGGAATATTAGAGAGAGCATTAGAACCATTTCCAATGGCTAAACTAGAATATGAAGAATTAGATTAGAATAAAAATAGCTTAAGTGATTTAATGTCACTTAAGCTATTTTTATTGTATAGAAATCAGTTATGAAAGTAAAGCCTTCACAAAGTATATAAAAAATTGTATTTTAGAGCTAAAAACTTATTTAAAATTATATTGTAAAAAATATTAACTTTTTTGTAATAATTAGAGTATAATGATGATAATAAAATTAGCAAGATCCCTAAGAGGAGTGAAGAATTATGAGTTATAAGATATTCTTAGTTGAGGATGATAAGAATCTAAATACAGTATTATGCTCTTATTTAATAAGAGAAGGTTTTGAAGTGTCTAGCTTTTCAAAAGGTGAAGATGCGATAGAATCTATATACGAGAATCCTCATCTTTGGATTTTAGATATAATGTTGCCAGATGTGGATGGATTTACAGTTTTAAAAGAAATTAAAGCTAGCAATAAAAATATTCCAGTTATTTTTATATCTGCAAGGGATGCAGATATTGATAGGATAGTAGGACTTGAAATGGGTAGTGATGACTATCTGGCTAAACCTTTCATGCCTAGAGAGTTAGTTATAAGGACAAAAAAGCTGTTAGATAGAACATACAAAGAATTGGATCTATCAAGTGGTCAGTATTTATATGGGTATTTAATTGAAACAGATAAAAGAATAATAACAAAAGGTGGCGAGGATGTAGGACTTAGTTCTAAGGAGTTTGATCTTCTTATGCTTTTTTTAAATAATAAACAGAAAACTTTTTCAAGAGATGATATATTAAATATGATTTGGGGAGAAAGCTATTATGGGAGCGACAGAGTTGTGGATGATCTTGTGAGGAGACTCAGAAAAAGGATGCCTGAACTTAGAATTGAAACTGTATATGGATTTGGTTATAGACTTAATTAGAGTACATTTTGAGGTGTTGTTATGAAAAATAAATCTTTGACCTTTCAAGTTTGGTCTGTAAGTGCCGGTATAATAGCTGGAGTATTTATATGTTTAGTGCTGTACTTTAATATATCGATAAGTTCTTTTTTCACAGATGAAACTTATAAAACCATAGAATTAGCACAAGATACTTTCCTTCAATCAAAAAATAAGGATAAAAATTTGGAATTAGAAGAGATAAATACTGAAAATATAGGTATGATTCAAGATACAAGATCAGTAACTCAAGTGGTGTATCCATATCAAAATTTAAATATTATTAAGAGATTTTCTAGGTCTTCCTTAACTAATGATCTTATGAAGATAATTGAAAAAGAAACAAGGACTCAGAATGAAACCAGTAAAAGATATGATTATAAACTCAGTAGTGGTAGATTATATTATGTTATAAAAAAGACTAATTTTGATGGAAAAGATTCTTATCTAATATCTTTTATGATGGATACCTATAGAAATAAGCTTGTAAAGGATGTTACTGAAAAGCTAATAGTTGGAGGAATAATTGCTATAATGATAAGTTTAATGGTGTCTATGGCATTCTCAAACTACATAACTGCACCGATAAAGTTTTTGGAAAGCAGAGTAAAAAGAATAGCGAAACAGGATTGGTATGACTCACTTAAACTTGAAAGAGGAGATGAGCTTGGTGGTTTAGCAGAAAGTATTGAAGATATGAGAATCCAGCTTATAAAAAGAGATGAGTGGAGACAAAATATGCTTCAGCAGGTTTCACATGAATTAAAAACTCCAGTTATGGTAATTAGGAACTATGTACAAGCGGTTGAGGACGGCATTTATCCAAATGGAACTCTCGAAGGGACAATGAAGGTTATAGATGAAGAAGCTATAATGCTTCAGAAGAGGATAAAGGATCTGTTGCAGCTTTCGAAACTTGAATATGTAAACTCTAAACCTATTAAAAACCAATTATACTCATTATGTGATGTGATTTCCGATGTTTTTTATAAAATAAAAGCCAATAATATGGAGTTGCAATGGGATATAGAAACCTTGGAGGATGCACTAACGCAAGGAGATAAAGAGCAATTTACTATTGTACTTGAAAACTTGCTTGATAATGCATCAAGATATGCTAAGAAAAAGGTTGAGGTAAGTCTATATATAGAACAAGGAAAATATACTATAAGAATATACAATGATGGTGAAGAGATAGAAGAGAAGGATTTTGAAAACTTATTTCTACCTTTTACTAAGGGGAAAAATGGAAAGTACGGATTAGGTTTATCCATCGTAAAAGAAATAGTCCAGTATCATGGAGCTAATATACAAGCTAAGAATGAACATAATGGAGTGGCGTTTTATATTGATGGTATAAAAAATGTTGAATAAAAGAAGGTGATTATTTGGAACTTGAGAAATTATTATCTTTACCTAAGATACATCTACATTGTCATTTAGATGGTTCTGTAAGACCTGATACAATGCTGCAATTGATGAAACAAGATGGATATATAGAAAAAGACAAAAAGGAAGAGTTTATAAACCAAATAGCGGTGCTAGATAAAACTGTTTCCTTAGAAGCGTACCTAAAGAAGTTTGAGATTCCAATATCATTAATGCAAAGTAAAGAGAATTTAAAAAGAATAGCATATGAACTTATTGAGGATTGTAATACGGAAAATATAAAATATATAGAGATAAGATTTGCCCCTTGCTTCCATGGTAAAAATGGATTATCGATGGAAGAAGTTATTCAGGCAGTATTAGATGGTGCCAATGAAGGTAAAGATAAATTTGATGTGGAATTTAACTTGATTATATGTCTTCTAAGGCATGAAAGTTATGAAATAAATGAGCAACAGCTTTATGCTGCAAAAAAGTTTTTAGGTAATAAAGTAGTGGCTATAGATCTAGCAGGTGATGAACAAAAGTATCCTGCAGACCAATTTGTTAAACTATTTGATAAAGCTAAAAGTTTAGGATTTCATATAACTATACATGCAGGAGAGACCGGGAACTTTGAAAATATAGATAAATCCATAGAATTACTTCATGCAGAAAGAATTGGTCATGGTACAGCAGCAATACAAAGTGAAAAAACTATGAGTATTTTACTTAATAAAAATATTACTTTGGAGGTTTGTGTAACTAGTAATTATAATACCGGAATAATAGATAGAATTATTGACCATCCGATATATAAATATATTAAAAAGAATTTAATCGTTACAGTAAACACAGATAACAATACTGTTTCAAACACGACTTTGACTAATGAATATATTAAGATAATAAATAATTTTAAATTATCTGATTTAGAAGTAATTCATACAATAGAAAATGCAATAAACTTTGCATTTTGCGACGAATGCATAAAGAATAAGCTAAGAAAAAAACTTTTAGACATAGGAATTAAAAAAAGTTATGGGGATTAATAAAATAGTGAATTTATGTGGTTTTCAAAAAATGAGAATTGATTTTATTTATTTAACATGAAATTAGTGATTAAAAGTAACTTGTACTAAAAAAGATACTATGTTATAATTTCAAAAAGTTAAATAAAAAAGTTTGTTGAAATAAATAAACAAGATGATGGGGGCATAATAAATGGAAGAAATAAGAGTAGCGTCAGATACAAATAGAGAAGAAAATTACAAGTTTATGGTGTGGGGAGTAAGAGATCAACTTGAGACAGAAACTGATTTGATTGCAAACCTTTCAAATATCTCTGCGCTTATAAAATTTTATATGGATGATTGTAATTGGGCTGGATTCTATATTATGAGAGATGGAGAACTAGTACTTGGACCATTCCAAGGGTTGCCAGCATGCTATAGAATTAAGGTAGGAAGTGGAGTATGTGGAACTGCTGCACAAGAAAAAACTGTTTTACGTGTAGAAGATGTTCATGATTTTCCAGGTCATATAGCTTGCGATAGTGCTTCAAATTCAGAAATTGTACTTCCAATAATTAAGAATGGAGAAGTATTTGGAGTATTAGACCTTGATTCTCCAAATAAAGGTAGATTTGGAGAGCTAGAAGAAAAATATCTTAGAGAAGCGGTAGAGATAATCGAAAAACATATATAAATTAAAGTTAAGGTACTCTGTTGAAATTAAAAATGAGATAGATATAGCAAAAGACCTCCAACAAATGTTGGAGGTCTTTTGTTAGACTGATTTCTCAATCTAACAACACAAAGGACGAATATTTAATCAGGCATATAGTTAGAAGAGGTTAAAAGTGTAATACTACTAAGGACTTTTCTTAACGCTGATTTTGGATAGGGAGAATTAATCCTGTTAGAAAAATTTCGGCTAATCTACTAGATTCTTTGTCTTTTCAGTTAAAGTCCTTATCCAAAATCATTGATTTCATCTAGAAAGCCTTGATAACTTATAATATTTCTCCCCTTATCATAAGTTATTTTCCTGAGATAGTATAGTATATTGTAAGACAGGGGAATAAGTTCCAATAGTTACAAGCAAACTTTATATAATATTTAGAAATTTTTGATGTACAATCTATAAAGAAAATATAGTAAAATTATATCTGATGAAGATTTCAAAGCGTGTATTTCTATTAGGTGTTATTTATAATACGATTGATGGTTATAATTTTATTTGGAGCATGTATATGCAATAATTGCAGATCTAGATGTACAATATTTCTTGGGAAATGATAGCATATAGATAAACTACTTCATAATAGAATTTATCCAAATAAAGATTCGTAGAATTATCGAAATCTTTATTTGGAGTTTAATGATTGAAGTAGTTTATCTATAATAATGAAAATTGATTAGTAACTAAGAATATAATAGAGATATGGTATTAAACAAAATTAAATAGTAAAGAAGGAGAAGAGAAGAATGGATACTGAGCAAATTAAGAGTATGGATGCTTTTATACTACTAAGCATAATAAATATGAAATTAAGGGATTTTTACAATAGTTTAGATGCCTTGTGTGAAGATATGGATTTATCTCAAGATATACTAGTTGATAGATTTCTATCTGTAGGATATACATATCACCAAGAAACTAATCAATTTATTAGATAACTGATGATTATTATAAAAATAAGTTGGAAGTCTATGTAGATAAAAGGCTTGTTGAAAAGCCAACGCCTGTCAAATAAAGCTATAAATTATGATAAACATTCCAAGACTTATAGATTATGTCATAAGTTTATTAATAAATATAAGATATAATGTAAAAAAAATAATTAATATGAATAAATATGTTTCCAACAGTAATAATTTCTAATATAATAATTTATAAGTAAGATAACGTAAAGGAGATTATTCTTGATGAAAAAAGGAAAATTGTTATTATTAGCTGCTGCTTCAATAACATTAATAGCTACTTTGTTAAATGATAAAAATAGTTACAGTGAAGCTGATAGATCTGGAGCAGGAGAAACCTTAAATACAACAAAAGATAATCAATAAGTTACTTATACTATACATAAATTTGGAGGTAATTACTTGAAAAAGAATATATACATTTTGAGTTATGCTGTTTCGGTCATAGCAATGATAACTTTGAATATTGCAAGTCTGAGAATAGTAGGATTCGTATTTAATTTAGCAGTTATATCCTTCTTATTTATGGTGCTGTTAAAGCTAGATAAAGAAAAAAATATGCTGGTTGATTTAAACAAACAACTTCAGGAAGAGGAAGAAAAGTATACTGTTGCGATCGAGGGCACGAGAGATATAATATTTCAATGGAATATACTTAAAGATGAAGTTCATTTCAGCGAGAAAATTAAAGAAATAGTAAGTTTTAATGGTAATAACATTATTAGCTACGAAAAAGATTGGTTATCAATAATTCATGAAGGAGATAGAACCCTATCAAGTAAGAAATTATTAGATGCTATTGAGGATAAGAATGTTAATTATTATGAAACCGAATATAGAATAGTTGCTGAAGATGAAACCATAAAATGGCTAAATATTAAGGCAAAGATTATAAGAGATAATACAGGAAAAGCAACATGGTTATATGGATCAATGTGTGATTTAACTGATAAAAAGGAAAAAGAGCTTAAAATTAGTTATATGAGTTACTACGATTCGGTTACAGGTCTACATAATAGGAATTACCTTAAAGTACTTATAAATAAATATCTCAAGGAAAATAAGGTGAATCAAAATAAAGCAGCATTAATCTTAATAGATTTAGATAATTTTAAGTATATAAATGATGTTTTTGGTCATGATTATGGAGATGATATATTAAAAATTATAGCTCAGGCATTAAAAGATATTGTAAGTCGAAGAGGGGACTTATTATGCAGGTTTGGTGGAGATGAGTTTGTAATTTTTATGCAGGATATAGATGATTTAAAGGATGTTAAAGCAGTTGCAAAAGAGATAATTGATGTATTTAACAATACTAAAAATCTGATGGATGAAATGATATTTACTACAGCAAGCATAGGAATCACAGTTTTCCCAGATGATGCTGTTGATTATAAATCCTTACTTAGAAATGCAGATGTTGCTATGTACAAAGCTAAAGGAAATGGTAAAAATATTTATCAATTTTTTGATGATCAAATATCTCGTGAGCAAAATAGATTTTATACCTTGGAAAAAGGATTAAGAACCGCACTTGAAAAGAAGGAACTATATGTTCAATTTCAACCTAAAGTAGTTCTTGATGATTCTAAAATAATGGGTTTTGAGGCTCTTATAAGATGGAAGAGTGAAGAGCTTGGAATGGTAAGTCCCGTAGAATTTATACCAGTAGCTGAAAATACAAGGCTTATAATACCAATAGGATTTTTTGTAATTGAAGAAGTGTGTAAGAAGTGCAAAGATTTGCTTGAAAAAGGGCATGACGATTTTAAGTTAGCACTTAATTTATCGGAAATACAACTTAGAGATGATAATATAATTGAGTCATTCAAAAAGTTAACTGAAAAATATAATATAGAACCAAAGTATATAGAGATTGAAATAACAGAAAGCTTGCTTATGAAATCTTTTGATAGAAATATAAAGATACTAGCTTTCCTAAAGGGGTTAGGATTTAGTATTGCATTAGATGATTTTGGTACGGGATATTCTTCACTTAACTATCTTACCAAGCTACCTATCGATGTGCTAAAGATAGATAGAAGCTTTGTTTCTGAACTTGGTGGTAACTTAAAAAGTCAGTACATAGTAGAAAATATAATACAGCTTTCTCATAAGTTAGGTATTAAGGTTGTAGCAGAAGGTGTGGAATACAAAAATCAAGTTGATTACTTAAGAAGTATTTTCTGTGATTTTGTTCAAGGCTACTACTATAGTAAACCAGAAAACTATGAAAAGATTGTTGAGCTTATGGAAGAAAGATATATTGTTGCATAAGGTTTAGGAATGTGATTCCTAAACTTTTTTCCTGTAAAGGAAAATATAAAGTTTTTAAGAAGCATTTAATTAGACGTTTTTTGAAATAAGTGCAAGCTAGGTGCGTAGAACCTTATATCAAAAGGAGGCAAAAATGAAAAAAAGAATAACACTTACAGAAGGTAATATAGTTAAAACATTAATACAGCTTTCGCTACCTATAATGGGCACTTCATTTATTCAGATGGCTTACAATATGACGGACATGCTTTGGCTTGGAAATTATGGCAGTAAAGCAGTAGCTGCAGTTGGAACAGCTGGATTTTTTTCTTGGTTTGGAAATTCATTAGTGCTTATATCAAAGACTGGTGCTGAGGTGGGAGTCGCACAAGCTTTAGGGAAAAATGAAAATAGTGAAGCAAAAAAATTCATAAACAATAGTATAAGGTTAAACTTAATAATAGCTGTTTTGTATGGGGTGATACTCATCTTATTAAGAAAACCATTAATAGATTTTTTTAAATTAGGAGATAGTGATGTTATAAATATGGCAGATATATTTTTGATAATATCAGCCTTAGGAATGGTGTTTACTTTTATTAATCCTATCTTAACAGGAATCTTTAATGCATCAGGGGAGAGTAAGATTCCTTTTTTGATAAATACTGTAGGCTTAGTGTACAATATGGTTTTAGATCCTATACTTATATTTGGACTAGGGCCAGTACCAGAGATGGGTGTAACCGGAGCAGCTATTTCTACAGTTACAGCCCAGATGGTGGTGACTTTACTTTTTCTTTATGCACTAAAGAATAGAAAAGATGCATTTTTAAAAATTAAATTATTTGAAAAACTCGATATAAACTCGATTAAGAAGATCCTTAGATTAGGATTACCAGTAGCATTGCAAAATGGTTTGTTCTCAATATTTGCAATGTTTATTGCTAGAATAATAGCAGTATATGGATCAACTGCAATAGCTGTTCAAAAAGTAGGAGCTCAAATAGAGGCAATATCTTGGATGACTGCAGGGGGATTATCTACTGCATTAAGTGCTTTTGTTGGACAAAACTTTGGAGCTAAAAAATGGGATAGGATATTTAAGGGCTATTTTGCGACTATACTTCTCGCTTCAGCCATAGGTTTTTTTGCAACTATATTATTAGTTTTTGGTGGAAAGGCTATTTTTGGAGTATTTATACCGGAAACTGAAGCTATAAGCTTAGGAAAAATGTACTTAAGAATACTTGGGTATTCACAATTGTTTATGTGTATAGAAATAACAACAAGTGGAGCATTTAATGGTTTAGGTAGAACAATATACCCTTCAATAACTAGCATAGTGTTAACTGGTGCTAGAATTCCGTTAGCAATTATTCTTTCATCTCCGGACATGCTAGGACTTAATGGAGTTTGGTGGAGTATAAGCATAAGCAGTATACTAAAGGGAATAATCCTTACTGGAATGTTTGCTGTAGTTGTATTAATTCCTAAAAGAAAGGAATTAGGAGTTTTAGAAAAACTAGTTGAATAGGTATTGACATTGGCTGGAACTAGAATTATAATATATTTAAATAATGAATCCTTTGATAAGGGATAGTAGCAGGAATAAAAGTGTTACAGAAAGCTGCACTTGATGAGAAGCAGTACATGGATATCCGGTGAATGGGCCTTTGAGGAACAATACGAAATCTTTTGAAAGTAGTTGATGTCGTGTTCTGCACGTTATAGCAGAGAAGGTATGATTGTACCTGATAATGAGAGACCTTTATTGGTAACTTAGGTGGCACCGCGGATATACTCCGTCCTATTTTTATAGGATGGAGTTTTTTTATTTATCCAAAAACGTAAGTTTTAGCTACAAGTTGAACTTTAATTAGGAGCTAGGGAGGTGAATTTGATGAAGTGAAGTAATGAATATACTAATTTTAACTGCAAAGCAAATACAATAATAATAAATCAAGGGGGATTTTATAATGAAAACAAGAAAAATGATAATAAACGCCATACTTTTAGCAATTGGGGCCTTGCTTCATCAGATAACACCAGCGCTAGGATTGCCTATTCAGCCAGACTTCGCTCTTACTATGCTATTTATAATTCTAATGATAAATGATGATTATAAGACTGCTTTTATAGCTGGAATAATCATAGGAATTTTTACCGCTATGACAACTAAGTTTCCTGGTGGACAGGTACCAAATATTATAGATAAAATAATAACTGCAAATCTAGTTTTTCTTATACTAAAGGGTTTAAAAGGAAGAGTAAAAAATACTTTAACTATGGGGATAGTTTTACCTATAGGAACTCTTATAAGTGGACTTATATTTTTAGAGTCAGCGTCAATTATTGTAGGATTACCAGGAAGTTTTACAGCTCTATTTATGGCAGCAGTAGTTCCAGCAATGATATTGAATTTGATTGTTGGATTGATACTCTATAGAATAGTAGCTAGTTCATATAAAATGTATAATAGAACAGATATGATGTAATTAAAGATGAAACACTTCAATCCGAAATCTATTTTCAAAACTCTTCTGGGTTCTGAGAGGAGAATTTGAAAATATAAATTTAATTATGAAGTGGTTTATCTATAGAATTAAATAAAAAAGTATAAAAAGATAGTCTGTGATTAAACACAAACTATCTTTTTATGCATAAGGAAGTATGTAATTTTAATATTACATTCCTGTATGATTCAAGATTTGTGAAAAGGTTTAAATGATAAGGTCAAATGAAAAGTTCAAATATAAATAGAGTAATTATTCGTATTTAAACTTTACTATTATTTCTTTAATTTCACCTTTACTATTCTTTCTGATTTTAAAGTCTTTGATATCAGAAAAATCATTGCTTAACTGATAGTTTAATTCAGTTATTGTGGCTTTAGTTTTCTTAGCTAGATCGCTGTCTTCAACAACAGTAAACCTGTCTTTCTTTGTAGTTATTTCATTTTGAGTATCGTCTAAAATAACGTAATATTTGTCACCTTCGTCGATAACTAAGTACTCTTTACCTATAGTTAAAGTAGTGCATAATGTATTATTTGAACATTTTACTAACATATAGAAACCCTCCTTTTAATAGAAAATCCTCTTTACTCAAATATATCACATAATTTTGGAATTTAATCAATTTTTTTAAGAGAAAAACCGATTTAAAAGCAAGTTTGTAGATTGTAACAAATAAGTTTTTATATACAATAATATTATTATCAATAATTATAAAAATAACTTTATTATGATAGAATGAAGATTTATATTATAAAACTTTTGTATATATATATCTGTTTCATATAAAAACTAAATTGATAATTAGATTACAATCAAAAGTTAGTGAAATTATCAGCTAGTTGTATAAGATAGGACTGGAGTATATAGAAGCGTTATAAAAGTTTAAGTTATGCATGTTCAGTAATAGTGTAACTATCATTTTAGTATGCATAACTTAATGGTTGGAAGAGTATATGAAGTTATAGCTAGGTTAAAGTTTCGAATTCATAACCTTTGCTTTTTAAATCATTAATTATATCAGGTAAAGCATCAGCAGTGGTATTCTTGTCTTCAGAGTCATGCATCAAAATCACTAACTTATCTTGCCCTTTAAAGGTATGTTTATATCTATCTATAAGTTCTTGCTTGGTTTTAGGGTTACCCTCAGCATCACTTGTCATGGCATTCCAATCTAGAAATATATATCCCTGTTTTTTTAGGATATGGTCAACTTCAGCAGTTTTGTTCCAAGTTCTATGACCACCAGGAAATCTAATTACTCTAGTATGAAAGTTGTCTCCTAGCACACTTTTAAGAGTTTCATTATTTTTCTCTAAATCTTCTATGAAGAACTTAGTGTCTACATCTTTTTTAGGGTATAGTTTGTCAGGATCATGACTATAAGTGTGATTTCCAATAGAATTTCCTTGCATATACTCGTCAATTAGTAGTTTTCTTGATTCTGGATGTTTATCTAACTGATTTCCAACAATAAAGAATGTAGCTTTGATACTATTTTCATTAAGCGTTTTTAAAATTTTAGGGGTAACTTCTAAAGATGGCCCGTCATCAAATGTTAGAAAAGCTATTTTTTTACCATCAGATTTGATTTTGTTTTTCAACAAGAAATCTTGTATAATAGAGGCATCATAGCCATTTTTACCATGATTCATTGGTGGTTTTTCTAAATTATGCTCTTTAGAATTATCACTAGTATCAGTATTTATAACATGTTCTCTCTCATTAATATTACGGTCATGTGTAGGATTAATATTAACATTATTAGATACTGAAATTGCTGGAGGAGGTAATTTAGATTTATTATTGACATCATTAATGTGTAGAAAGATTATTGATATTAATGCAAATGCTATTATAAACGTTAATAAGAGATTTTTAGGTTTCAGTCTTTTTGATTTATGCAATTATTTTGTCCCTCCAATTTAATGCTTTTATTACTTCAAACTTATGTGCTGTCATAATAAAGAATGGTTGCTTAGTTTATCAAAAAAGCTTACATAACAATTATAAATGCTAAATTTAGTCATTTATTTACAAATTAATAAAAATAAATTACAAAATTAAAACAAAATTACTAAAATCAAATTTTTGATGTTGTAACTTTTGTTACCGTTATTTTATAAGTTTTATTATACAATAAAATTGTTAAATAAATATTATAGAAGATGTAAAAAATACTTATTATACTTTAAGTAAGTGTGAAGGATAGTAAAGCTTATTCAAACTTAATAAATATACATTACACAAATTTATACGAGGTGATATTAAAATGAGTTTATTTTTAGGAAAGATACATTATTGGTTGTTTAATAAGATAGAATGGTTTGAAGGTTTGGAAGAAAGTTTAGTTAAGTTAGCTGAACAAAAAGGAATAGATATAGAAGATTTAAGAAATGAAATTTATGCAAAGTACGGAGCTCCTGTAGAAGATAGACCTTTAGAAGATATGATTGATACTAGCAATATTCATGGATGGCTTCAAGGTAAAATAAGTGCTGCTGAATCAAGACAGGCTGCTTGGGTTACTAAACTACTTGAAAGAGATAGTTTATTAATAAATGATATGATTCAAGTATTTTCTGAGCAAGGTAAGATTGCAGCAGGAGAATATAAGACAGAAAAAGGTTTACCACAAACACCTGCAGAAATTTATACAGCGATGAATGATTATATATTAGAAGGAATGCCATGTGATAGGGTAAATGAAGTTACTGCTAATAGTGAAGAAAGAATCGAATGGGTAGCTACTCAATGCATTCATCACCAATACTGGGATAGAGAAAATGGGGATGTAGGATTATTTTATAGATTAAGAGATAATTGGCTTAAAGAATTTGTAAAGGAATTAAATAGTAACTTTGAATATAAGATAACTGATAATGGAACAAGAATTATAAAATTAGTAGGCTAGGATGTGATTAAATGGATTCAATCGAATTAATGATGGAAGAACATAAGAACATAAAAAGAATGCTAAAAGTAGTAAGAAGTTTTTGTTTTAAAGTGCTTAAAGGTACTGATGCATCTTATGATGATTTATATTTGATGATAGACTTTATAAGAAATTATGCCGATAAGCATCATCATGGTAAAGAAGAACAATTTTTATTCAACAAGATGCAAGAGGAGCTAAACGAAGCTATAAAGAAGACAATTCAGTTTGGAATGCTGGTTGAGCACGATCAAGGAAGGTTTTTTATTAATAGTTTAGATGAAGCAATAAAAAAGGTTTTAGCTGGAGAAGAAGAAGCAAAACTTGATGTGATAGCAAATGCAATATCATATGCTAATTTATTAGATAGACATATCGATAAAGAAGATAAAATTGTATACAAATTTGCAAAAAATAATCTTTCAGGTGAAACGCTTGCTTCAATAAATAAGAAGTGTGAAGACTTTGAAATAAATGCAGAGAATAGTGGTATACAAAATAAGTACTTAGATTCATTAAATAATCTAGAGAAAAAATATTTAGTATAAAATAAAGAGAGCTACCAAAATAACTTAAAGTTATTTGGTAGCTTTTTTCTTTTTATAATAACTGCCAATCGGTTTTAAACAATAATAGTTACCTTTATAAAAATTAAGCATAGTATGGATATATATAGAATAAAATTTTAGGTGGTGATAGAATGCGAATTGCAAAAGGTTCTACTATTAGTGGAGATGCTGGGCATAACTGTTATCCGGATGTTGGCGCTAAAGGAATAAGATTTGAAGATAGTTGCACAAGGGCTGTATGGAATCTTATAATGAAAGGTCTCCAAGAATTGGGGTATAAAACTAAAGATTGTACACCTTGGGAGAAAAATTTTAATTCTGCTGGTGCTTCTAAAGGTTATAGAGTTAGACTTGCAAATGAAAGTAATTCATCACTGCATCTTTCTATTCATTTTAATGCGGGAGGAGGAAGAGGAGTAGAGTGCTGGGTAAGTGAACTTGGAGGTAGATCAGAAAAGTTTGCTTATCGAATTTGTGAGGAAATCTCTAAGCTTGGTTATGTAAATAGAGGTGTTAAAAACAGTAACCTATACGTAACAAAATACACAAATATGCCTTGTGTATTAATAGAATGTTGTTTTATTGATTCACAAGAAGATATGGAAAGATATGATCCGTATACAATTGCTCAGGCTATAATAAAAGCGATTACTGGGGAAGCAAAATTTAATAAAGAAGAATCAGAAAGTGGATAAGCTATGTACGCAAAAAATTGAAGCTATGGTAGCCATAGCTTTCTTTTTTTATTCTATTCTAAAAGTTTTAATTTTTAATGATTATATAAATATCCTAACATAGTAGATTGTATCTTTAAAGTATTCGCTTCTGATATGGACATTTAAGCCATTATAAGTATGTTGTGATATTAAAGGTGTGCCTTCACCATCAAATGAAGTTACAATCGATCCGTGAAATATCTTTTTGTTTGAGTTTTGAAAGAAAATTAAATCACCTAATGTTAATTCTGAGATATCATTTAATAATTTTCCTTTTGGTCCGTAATTACTCCTTGTAGAGTTATTCATTAAAAACCAGTAGAGAGAACTTGCTACAGACCAGTTGATAGGGCATTTATAGTAAGGTGATGAAGATATAGATTGATAAAACCATGGTAAATCACTGTACTGCATTCTTGAACCACCGGCTAATAGACATTGTGATAAGAAGCTTGCACAATCACCACCTATCTTACCATAGGGCTTCATGTATACAAACTTGTTGTTGGGGGATAAAGCGTATTCGGTAGCGTAGGATACTGCGCTAATATTATTATAATACATAATACATCCATAAAAATTATTATATAATCATATTATTCAAATATAAATAAAACGTACTATGCAAATATCTAATTTAAATAGAATTTGTATTTTATAGCCTTTTCAATATAATTATTGAGAAGGCTATAAAACAATGTATACACATAAATGCGCAGATAATTACTATATACAAGCTGCAATTATCTATGTTTACTTAATCTATATACCTCAGGGGTATCTTCAGTTATTACCTTAAATTCATAACCATTGCTTTTATAGTAATCGATTATCTCTGGCAGTGCAGTTGCAGTGTTTTTATTTAGATAACCACAATGCATAAGTACTACAGCTGGATTCTTATCACTCTTTGCTCTGGAAAAAATCTTATATGGAGCTAAGCTAGGATTCATTCCATCAGTCGAATCTACATTCCAATCGTAGATTTTAAAATTGCTACTGTGAAGCGTATCTACCATTGCTGTAGTTAATTTATAAGAATTGTTGTTGCAACCAAATGGAAATCGTATTATAGTTGTTTTCACTCCAGTAACATCATAAATTATTTGTTGAGTTAACAACATTTCATCCACAAAGCTTTGATTGCTTCTATAAATCTTAGCTTTCTCATGACTATAAGTATGAAGACCTACTGCATTTCCTTCGTCAACTATTCTTTTTACTAATGTCTCTTGTCCTTTGATCATATTACCGATAAGAAAGAATGTAGCATTAACATTTTTTTCTTTTAAAATATCCAATACTCTATTATTTAATTTTCCGCTAGGACCATCATCAAATGTTAAATAAACTACCTTCTGTTCACTTAATGTTTCTTCGTATGCAAAAACATTAACAATACTTAAATTAGATAAAACTAATGATAAGAGGATACAAATTGCAATTCGAGTAGTATTCCTCATATAATCGCCTCCTAGAGATTAATACAAATTATTTATTTTCATCTTTTTATTATTTCAAATAGGGGAAAAATTATTGTTTTTTTTATTAGGTAATACAATCCAGTTTGGAAGTAGTTGTATAAACCAGTATAAAATACTATATTATGCAGTACTGAAAATTATAATTTACAATTTGTTCATGGATTTTTACTCAATAAATGATATAATGAAATCAATACAAGAATTCAATTAATTTTGTAAGTTATTTAAATAGGAATAAAAATAAATACATAGATGCCCAAATTAATATTTTGAAATGATCAGTTTATATTTTGAATATTAAGTTTTTTATTCTTTAGGAAATTGCAACTAAATTATATCTGTGGATAAATATGAGTAACGACTTAAAACATAATGTGATTTAAGAATAAAAAATAAGATCGATTTAGCGAATTTTTAACTGATATGTGCATATGTATATAAGGAGAAGAGGTATCGAATTTTAATTATGGAAAGTATAATCAAGATTTTAGTTATTATTGCAATAATAATAGGAGCCGTGATGTTGTTTAAACTCCTATTGCCAGTAATATTACTTATAGTATTTGCGATATGGCTATATAAAACTATAAAAAATAGTAGTATGTTTTCTGGGAGAAATAAGTACAAAAGGGATGAACCAATAAAACAGAACTTAAATGAAAATGTTAAACCTAATTCTACAGGAAGCAAAGTTGTAGATGTAGATTATGAAGAACTATAATTATAGTAATATAAAGTGTTTTTCTATTAAATATGAATTTTAAAAGCATCTTGAATAATAGGATGCTTTTTTATTCCATATACCATTTATATCAAATATAAAGTTGTGAATAAATATGTATAGACTGATTAGATGCAAATATAGGAGAAAGAATAAAAAAGAGAAATTATGTCGCCTGCCAAATTTTCCTCATATGCATTCGGAAAGGCAGATGCGTTAAAAAAGCTCGCTGAAGAAAGTCGCTTCAGCAAGCTTTTTTTACTTTGATTTTTTTATAAACATAAACATTTTAGTATTTAAAGGGATTAAATAAGTTTTTCCGTAATAAGCTAAAAGTGTACTTAGAAATTGGAATGAAGATATAATATGTAGCATTATAAAGAAATAGTTAAAATAATAAAGATAAATACTAATAATCGGTAAATAGCATAAAAAACAGTAAAAAATAACTTGAAAACATGTTGACAACGTATTCATTAGAATTTATAATGAAATTACAGTAAATCACAAACGTTAATGCAACCGATTGCGCTAATGTTTGAAATATTATAAATTAATTAATTATGGGGGGTACAATATGAGTAAACGTGTAAAGGTTTTAGCAACAGTAATGTCAGCTCTAGTAATTTCAAGTGCATTTATAGGATGTGGAAAGAAAGATGATTCTACAGCTGCAAAGGATTCTAAGGGTGGAAAAGAATTAGTTGTTTGGTCACATTTAATGACTAATGAAGTAAAAGAATTAGACAAGATTGCTCAACAATGGGCTAAAGAAACTGGTAATAAGGTTAAGGTTGTAGAGGACAAGGGTGATTTCCAAGCTTATATCCAAGCAGCTCAAAGTTCTAAAGGTCCAGACATAATGTATGGTTTAGCAAATGATAACCTTGGAACATTCCAAAAAGCTGGTGTATTAGCAGAAGTTCCTTCTGGAGTTATTGATAAGAGTAAATTTGCATCTCAATCAGTAATTGATGCTGTTACTTTACAAGGTAAACAATATGCAGTTCCAATAGCTATGGAAACATATGCATTATTCTATAATACTGATAAAGTAAAAGAAGTTCCTAAATCAATGGACGAGTTAGTTACTAAGGCTAAAGAAGTTGGATTTAAATATGATGTTAATAACTTCTATTATTCATATGCTTTCCTTGCTGCAAACGGTGGATACGTATTTAAGAATAATAACGGTTCATTAGATGCAAAAGATATAGGATTAAACAATGAAGGGGCAGTAAAAGGATATCAATTTATTCAAGATTTAGTTGTTAAAAACAAGTTTATGAGCGCTGACATAAAAGGTGATGGAGCAAAGGGAGACTTCCAAGCTGGTAAGACAGGTTTCTATATCTCAGGTCCTTGGGATGTTAAGGGATTCCAAGATGCTAAAGTTCCATTTAAAGTAGTTCCACTACCACAAACTAATGGAAAAGCTACTCCATCATTCATGGGAGTTCAAACAGCATTCGTAAGTTCAAAATCTAAGAACCAAGATACAGCTTGGGAATTAATGAAATACTTAAACGACAAGACTCCATTAGTACTATTTGAAACTGGAAACAGAATACCAGTATTAAATGATGCTTTAAATAGTGACAAGTTCAAAGCTAGTGAAACAGCTGTACAATTTGCTGAACAAGCTAAAGTTGCAGAGCCTATGCCAAACATACCTGAAATTCAAGCTATGTGGACACCTGGTGCAAATAACTTACAACTTTTAACAGCTGGAAAAGTAGATGCTAAAAAAGCTGCTGATACTACAGTTGAACAAATCAAACAAGGTATTGCACAACAAAAATAATTTAGGTTAAACTATATAGGGGGATAAATCCCCCTTTTTTAAAAAATAATTAGGGGGGTTAGTTGTGGAAAGAGTTACAAGCAATAGAAGAAATGGATTAAAAGCAATTCCATATTTATTACCAGCACTTATTTCAATATTTATCTTTACAGTATTACCAATTATATATACAATATATGTCTCTTTGACTGATTTCACCATGTATAACCGAGATACTTATCATTTTGTAGGATTGAACAATTTTAAAGAGGTATTAACAGGACCTTTTAAACAGGTTTTTTTACCGGTTTTTGGATGGACATTTTCATTCGCATTGATTTCAACAGCAGCATGTTTTTTTGTAGGATTGATAATAGCGCTTGTTCTTTCTAATAAAAATATGAAAGAAGCGTTCGTATATAAGGGTTTTTTAGTTATTCCTTGGACTTTACCTGTGGCGGTAGCAATACTATCCTGGCAAGGACTATTAAATACTGACTATGGTGCAATTAATACAATTTTAATTAATCTTCATGTATTAAAAGAGCCTTTACAATGGCTTACAAACCCATGGTGGGCAAGAACAGCAATCGTAATAGTAAATATTTGGTTAGGCTTTCCTTACATGATGAATATATGTATTGGAGCTATATCCGCTATATCAGAAGATCAATATGAAGCAGCAGAAGTAGATGGAGCTAGTAAATTTGTTCAATTTAGAAAAATAACCTTACCTGAACTTGCAAGAACAGCATATCCTTTACTTATATCTTCTTTTGCATTTAACTTTAATAACTTCGGATCTGCATTCCTTCTTACTGCAGGTGGACCAGCAAGACTTGACACTCAATTTGCAGGGTATACAGATATTCTTTCATCAACAACATATAAGTTAGCAACACAATTCGGAAGATATGACATAGGATCAGCACTTTCTATAATAATATTCTTAATAATAGCTACAATTTCAGTTGCACAAATGAAGGCATCAGGACAATTTAAGGAGGTTGATTAGTATGTTATCTACTAAAGAATCTAGCAGTATTAGAACTAATTTGAAATATAAGAAAAAACTTAGACCTTCTGAAGTGAGAAACCTTTGGCTTGGAAGGGTATTTATATGGATAGTTGTTGTTATAACTATGATTCCTATAGTCGCAGTAGTAACGTCATCAATGGCTTCAGGAGATGCCTTTGTACAAACTACCTTTTTTCCTAAAGTATGGACATTTAAAAACTATGCTAAGGTATTAAATGAAACAGATTTTCTTATCTGGATGAAGAACTCAATGATTTTATGTTTTTCAGTAGCCTTTATTCAGTTAGCAATGACTTTACCAGCAGCATTTGCTTTTGCTAGAGTAAGATTTACAGGAAGAAAAAATGGTTTAATGACATTACTTGTTCTTCAATATTTTCCAGCTACAATGGCACTACCAGCAATATTAGGTATTGCTTATAAGTTCGAATTCATGGATAAGTTTTGGGCACTAATAATTTTACTTGCAGGTGGATCTGCTTATAGCATATGGCTTCTTAAAGGATTTATTGACGGAATTCCTAAGGATTTAGATGAAGCGGCATATGTTGATGGAGCAACTACTTGGCAGATGTTCATTAGGATAATATTACCATTAACAAGATCAATGCTTGTAGTTATGTTCTTGTTCTCATTCGTTGGAACATTCTCTGAATTTATGCTTACTTCTGCGTTAATGAAGGATGCAGCTAATCAGACTATAGCAACAGGATTACAAAGCTTTATAAAAAATCAATTTTCAGCAAACTGGACACAATTTTCTGCAGCTGCAGTAATGGCATCACTTCCTATTTCTATAGTATTTACTGGATGTCAGAAGTTTATTGCTCAAGGACTTGTTGCTGGATCAGTAAAGGGTTAATAGTTAAAGACTTTAAGTCATTAGATAATATAATGCTTGATTAAAAATTTTCAAAATCTTATTGGTAGAATCCATAAGGTTTTGAAAATTTTAATTATATAGCAAGATTTAATATTAATTTCAACAATATCCTTAAACATAGACTAAAATAAACATATCAATAATAATTTATATAAAAATAATAACACTATTGGTACATTAGCTTTCAGTGAATTTTATAGTCTTTATAAAAAGAAAGTATATTTAAACAGCTAATGATTACCTAATCTATAATAAGAGGTGGAACATATGAACAAACATGCAATACATCATATAACAGAGGCTCCTTATGCATATGGTACAGGAGAAAAATCTTTACATTTGAAACTTAGAACAGCAAAAGACGATTTGAAATCAGTAGCTGTTTACTTTAAGGATAGATATGATTGGGAAAATGAATTTGATAGTATAGAGTTGAAAAAAGCAAATACTTCTGATCTTTTTGATTACTATGAAATTGATATTGAAGTAGAAGAAAAAAGATTTAGATATTTCTTTGAACTGGTAGATTTAGAGGATAATAAATATTATCTTAATGAAAGAGGTTTAGTTGATAAAAAACCTAGCAATCCTAATGCGTTCCAATTCCCATTCCTTTGTAAAGCAGATTTATACAAAGAGGTAGAATGGGCACAAGAAGGGGTAGTTTATCAAATCTTTCCAGACAGATTCTACAATGGAGATAAGAATAATGATCCAAAAGGAACGCTTCCTTGGGGTGGTAAAGTAACTCCTGAAACTATGTTTGGAGGAGATCTTCAAGGGATAATTAATAAAGTAGATTATCTTAGTGACTTAGGCGTAAGTATACTTTACATGACACCTATATTTAAGTCTAGATCTAACCACAAATATGACACAACTAACTACTATGAAATAGATCCTCAGTTTGGAGATAATGAAACACTAAGAGAATTGGTTAAAAAATGCCATGATAATGGAATTAAGGTTGTTTTAGATGCAGTTTATAATCATTCAGGAAGTGATTTTTTTGCTTTTGAAGATTTAGTAGAGAAAGGTGAGAAATCAAAATATAAGGATTGGTATTTTGTTGACTCTTATCCAGTAGATATGGAGGAAGTCAACTATGTAACATTCGCAAATAAGGTTTCGAGGATGCCTAAGTTGAATACAAGCAATCCTGAAGTTAGAGATTATTTATTAAAGGTATCTAAGTATTGGATTGAGGAAATAGGAATAGATGGTTGGAGACTAGATGTTTGTGATGAGGTAGATCATGCGTTTTGGAGAGACTTCAAAAAAGCTGTAAAGGAATCAAAAGATGATGGATTTATAATTGGTGAGATAATGCATGAATCTAATTCCTTCTTAAAAGGAGATCAGTTAGATTCGATAATGAACTATCCTTTTAGAGAATGTTGTTTAGACTTTTTTGCAAGAAAAGCTATAAATGCTGATGAACTTGATCATATTCTTGCTGAGAGCAGAGCCTTATATATGAATTCAGTGAATAGACAGTTACTAAACCTTATAGATAGTCATGATACAGCTAGATTTTTAACTGAATGTGAAGGCGATAAGGATAAGATGAAACTTGCTATTGCACTTCAATACACATATATAGGAATACCATACATCTACTATGGTGATGAGATTGGAATGGAAGGTAAAAATGATCCTGATTGCAGAAGATGTATGATATGGGATAAAGAAAAACAAGATTTGGATATATTCAACCTATATAAATCCTTAAATGATGTCAGAAAGAAATCAAAAGCTCTTGTGTATGGAGATTATACTAATGTATGCAAGGATGGGATGGCATTAGGTTTCATTAGAAGCTATAAAGATGAAAAAGTATTAGTTTTAATAAACAATAATGAAGATAAATATGAATATTTATTAGATATGAATGGTTTAGCTTACGATTTATATGAAAATAAAAAGCAAGCTATTGATGGCAAAATAGTTTTAGAACCAATGTCATTCAAAATTTTAAAATTAAGTTAAAATTATATTTTAACAGTACAGCAAAAAGACAACCTCTATTAAATATTGGTTGTCTTTTCGCATATATTAAAAATATAAACTTATGATTTAACTTACTGTCGAAGTTAATCACATAACTGGTATCTCTTACATAATATGTAGAAGAAGGATGAAAAGGAGGGGTACCACTGTGGGTATGAAATTTTCTGACAATCTATATAACAATGAAACCTTAGAATGGCTAAATGGTAATTATGAACTTGGAAGTGATTTTGCGTCAAATAATCAGGTGAATATTGAGAATAATTTTGACGTAGATGTAGATCTTGAGCAATTTAATGAAGCTACCATTAGAGAAGAAAAACGTAATAGCGGATGCAAGGATAATCAACAGGATGAACATCATGAACATCATGAACATCATGAACATCATGATGATTGCCACGATGACCATCATCATGAAAGAAAAGGTGGCAGAATAGTATTTACATCAAGACTTATTAGTGTAGATGGTGAACCAATCAGTGGAGTAAGAGTTTTTCTATTAAGATTGGATACTTGTGGTTGTGAAACAAAGTTCTGTCTTGTATCATCAAAAATTACTGATAGAAATGGTAGAGCTGTATTTGAAGGATTGAGAGATGGTATTTATAAAGTGGTTCAACCAATAGATAAATGCGTTTTTAGAGATCCAATTTATATTCCAAGTGATCAGGTTACTATAGACAGAAATCACAGAGAACGTCAAGTTACAGCTGTAAACAGAATTAGAAGAGAAGTTTTAGCAAACTTTAATGAGAATAGATGCTGTAACAATTTCGATAATTGTTGTGGAAGATTTGGTAACAACTGTGGCGGATTTAGAAACAACTGCTGCGATGATTTTGGCTTTGACGGTTTCTGGATTTTATTATTGTTATTCGGTTTCTGTGGCTGCGGATTCTGGTTTATATAACATGAGTAAATTATAAAATAGATAAGGTGCCATTTAGGCATCTTATCTATTTTATATTTTTTTGTTATAATAAAAGAAAATTATATATATGAAGATTGTTATAGAAAACATACAAGATTTTTATATAACTACGAGTATAAATGTTATCTATAATCTACTAATAAAAAGTTATAGATTACTGGTACATCTATATTATATTAGAACAATATTAAAAAAGGACGGAAGATATTAAATATGAAAATAAGAATTAAATATTTTGAAGGAGCAACAAAATTAAAAAAAATAGAAAAAGGTAATTGGGTTGATGTATATGCAAACAAAGACGTATTTATTAAAGTGGGAGAAAGAGCAATGATTCCATTGGGATTTGCATTAGAATTACCACAAGGGTGGGAAGCACATCTAGCACCTAGAAGTTCAACATTTAAAACATGGGGAATCATTCAAACTAATTCAGTTGGAGTTGTTGATGATACCTATATAGGTGATAATGATCAATGGCATATGCCGGTATATTGTTTGCAAGGTAAGCACTTAGAGAAATATTCAGAAGTACTCTCAGATGAATCCTTGTGTGAGATGGAATCAGAAGGAACCTGGATAAAGAGCGGAGATAAAATAGGACAATTTAGGATAATGGAGGTCATGCCAGAATTGGAATTTGAAGAAGTAGAATCTTTTGGAAATAGCGATCGTGGCGGCTTTGGTTCTACTGGATTAAGATAAAATAGGTACATACATATAAAAATATGCTTTAGTGGATAAGAAACCACTAAAGCATATTTTTTACTCAAAAGGAAAGTATAAAGTTTTTATAACAGTTAATATAGAGATTTCAATGGGGTTACAAGCTTTTTAAGAATTAGCTTCTAATTCCTCCCATTGTTCATATAAAGAATCTATTTCTTCTTGAGTGGAGATAATCTGTTTATTAACCTTTTCACTCTCTGTTGGATTGGAATATACTTCTTCTAGGCATAAATCTTCCTGTAATTTTAATAGTTTCTCTTCAAGTATAGAGATGTTTTTTTCTAGAGTTTTTAATTTTAAACTGTTTTCTTTTTCTAATTTTTCAGCTTCCTTTTTCTTTTTTCTTTCTTCTTTGATTTGAGTTTTAGTCTTGCCGAGCTGTTCTTCTTCTAATCCTTCATATCTATTAGGGTTTTTCTTCTTTTCGGTATAATAGTTATAATTTCCTAAGTACTCTTTAATTCCACTTTGCTCTAATTCGTATATCTTGTTTATAACTTTGTTTAAAAAATATCTATCATGTGATATTACAATTAAAGTTCCATCATAATCAAGGATAGCTTCTTCTAGAGCTTCTCTTGACATTATATCCAAGTGGTTTGTTGGTTCGTCTAGCAATAGAAAATTCGATTTAGAAAGCATAAGCTTAAGAAGATTTATTCTGCAACGCTCTCCACCACTTAAGTTATCTATTTTTTTAAATACATCTTCATTGAAAAATAAGAAAGAAGCTAAAGCTGTTCTTATTTCTGTAGTACTCATCTTAGGAAATTCATCCCAAACTTCATCAATTACTGTTTTATCAAGATTTAAATTAGACTGCTCCTGATCGTAGTAGCCTAAAAATACATTTTTTCCTAAATAGGTGATTCCGCTATCAGCTTTTATATCTCCCATTATTATCTTGAAAAGAGTAGTCTTGCCTCTACCGTTTTCACCTATTAATGCGACCTTGTCACCTCTTCTAAGATCAAAGTTAACATCTTCAAATAGTAATTTATCACTGTATCCTTTGGATAGATTCTCTACATGGATTACATCATTGCCACTTTTAATTTGTGACTGAAAAGAAATTCTTGTTCCATTTTTTTCTTTATCAGGAGCATCGACCTTTTCCATTTTATCTAAAGCCTTTTGTCTGCTTTCTGCAGCACGGATGCTTTTTTCCCTATTAAACGATCGAAACTTTTCTATGATATCTTCTTGCCTTTTAATTTCTGCTTGCTGGAGGTTGAATGCTTTTAATTTGGCATCATAATCTTTTTTTCTAAGTTCTAAATACTTAGTATATGGAGCATTATAACAGTTAACATGACCATTTATAAGTTCATATGTATGTGTTGTTATACTGTCTAAGAAAAATCTGTCATGGGATATTACTAAAACAGTTCCCTTATAGCTTTTAAGATATTCTTCAAGCCATTCAATGGCATCTAAATCTAAGTGATTAGTAGGTTCATCTAATAAAAGCAAATCTGGCTTTATTAAAAGTAATTTACAGAGGGCTACCCTTGTCTTTTGGCCACCACTAAGAACATTGATAGGCTTATCGAAGTCCTCTTCTGTAAATCCTAAACCTTTTAATACTCTAGAGATTTCTCCTCTAAAAACGTAACCGCCTCTATTTTCATATAGTTCATGACCTTGAGTGTAATCCTTGATTAACTTATCATGATATTCTTGTTTTGATGAGTCATAAGGTTCATTCATTTTCTCTTCAATTGTTTTTAGCTTTTTTTCAAGATTCATTAAATCAGAGAAAACTAAAAGCATCTCATCCATTATTGTATTAAGGTTTTCTAAAGCAAGATGCTGTGAGAGATATCCCAAAGTGCTATTTTTATCTATAAAAACTTCACCGCTATCATAAGATACTTCTCTCGTAAGTATACGAAATAATGTGGATTTTCCTTCACCGTTTGCCCCTATGAGTCCCACTTTTTCGCCTTCATTTATATTAAAAGTTACATCTTTTAAAATCTCATCTATACCAAAACTTTTTTTTATATTTTTACAACTTAAGATTATCATAAATAAAACTCCTTTATACTGACAATTATAAATGTATAAAACAAAAATAAAATTCGTGATTTTAATTTTGTTTCACAAATGCAAACACGATTAATTATACTATCCATATCACTTTTACACAAATATTCAAATAAATAATATTATTAATAATATTATTTAAACTATTATATATAATAATACTGTAAATAGGCAAGAAGCTTAAGAAAGGAAGTGAACCATTAGAAGATATGAACAAAAGAAAAAAGATAATAACATTAATTGGAGTAATAATATTGATATGCACTGCTTTTGGATTTTTTCAGTTTAGAAAAAATAAATCTAACAACATTTCTGTAAAAACTATAATAGTAACAAAAGAGAACATTAAGTCTTACTTAAATACAACAGGAGTTGTTAAGGCTAAAAATATTAGAGATTATTACGGTTCACAATTAAAAGTCACCAGCATCAACTTTAAGGTTGGAAACAAAGTGAAGAAAGGTGACGTTCTAATGAGCTTCGATACATCGGATCTGCAAAATGCTGCTAAGCAAGCTAAAATTCAATATGATAGCGCAATTTTACAAAGGCAGGATTTATTAAATCAAAATGCTAAGATAAGCAGTAAAATTAATGATCTAGATAGTGAAATAGCAGATGTTAAGAGTAAAATAGAGCAACTTAAGTTAGATAGAAATATAGCAACTAATAATTATGGATTTATAAATACTGTAAGTGCATTAAAAGACAAGATAACTAATAAGGAAAAAAAGTATTCAAAAGAGGCAACTAACATTTTGGATAATAATGAGCATGATTCCCAAATGGTTCAAACTGACAGTAGTTCAAGTGTAGCTGTTTTACAGCAGTTATCTAAAGTTTTAACTACGCTTGAAACACAAAGAAATAGCATACAGCCAATTTCAGAAGAAAAACTTAAGCAGATGGATAATACAGTTGCTCTTGCTAAGATTGCCTTTGAATCAGCTAATTCTAGACTAAAATATATGCCAGAAAATTTGACTGCTGATTTTGACGGAACTGTCACTTCGTTAAATGCAGCTATAGGAAGTATAGCGAGTCCGACATCAGCAACCGTAACTATTGAAGATTTAGAAAATTTAAAAGTAATTGTATCTCTAGGAAAATCAGATATTGATAAAGTAAAAGTAGATCAGAATGCTACAATCAGAAGCAATGGAAAAGAGTACAATGGGAAAATAACTTTTATAAGTCCTTCAGGCAAAAAAGGAGTATCAGGAATTGGTATGATGGCGGCTACCACTAGTAATGATGTAACTATGGATGCTGAAATCGAACTTTACAAATCCGATGAAAATTTAAAAGCAGAATTTGGTGTAGATGTGGATGTTTTACTTGCTGAGAGAAATTCGGTGGTAACAGTACCTATGGAAGCAATAAAAGCTGTAAAAGGAGGGCGTTATGTTGTATATACCGTAGATGCCAACAGGAAAGTATCTGAAAGAGAAGTAAAACTAGGAATACAATCTGAGACAAATGCAGAGATTCTTAAAGGTGTAAATACAGGTGAAAGAATAATATTAAATCCAAGTACTATGATAAGGGATGGGATTATAGTTAAGCTTAATAGCAGAGGTGGAGCTAATGATTGAAATATCTGAGATATACAAGACCTATAAAGCAGGAGAGTTAAACTTTACTGCGCTTAAAGGTGTAAGCTTTAACATAAAGAGAGGAGAGTTTACTTCTATTATGGGGCCATCTGGCTCGGGGAAGAGTACTTTGATGAATATACTTGGGTGTTTAGATAGATTGGATACAGGTAGGTATATACTTAATGGAGAAAATGTATCGAATATGACTGAAAATGAACTCGCAAAAGTAAGAAATAAGGAAATAGGTTTTGTTTTTCAAAACTTCAATCTTTTACCTAGGATGACTATACTTGAAAACGTAGAGCTGCCTATGATATATGCTGGTATTTCAGCTAAGGAAAGAAGGAGTAGGGCACTTTTAGCCTTAGAGAAAGTTTCACTTACAAATTGGATAAAGCATAAACCTAATGAAATATCTGGAGGGCAAAAACAAAGGGTAGCTATAGCAAGAGCTATAGTAAATTCTCCATCAGTAATTATGGCTGATGAACCTACAGGAAACTTGGATTCTCAGGTCAGTTTAGAGGTTATGAAAATATTTCAAGATTTAAATGAAGAAGGAGCCACTATAATAATGGTCACCCATGAACCAGATATAGCAATGTATACAAAAAGATTAGTGAAAGTTAAAGATGGACTAATAATTAACGATGAGAAAGTTAAAAATAGAATAATTATCAATAATACAGCGCTTCAAACGTAATTATATTGTTAAAATGTTTTTGAGTTTGAGGCATCAAGAAACGGTGTTCTAATTAATACTAATTAATTTAGGGGGATTGAGATGGACTTTATAGAAAACTTTAAGATGTCCCTAGACAGCATTAAAGCTAATAAGCTAAGATCGTTCTTGACGATGTTAGGAATAATAATAGGAATAAGTTCTGTAATTGCAATATTATCACTCGGAAATGGTGGGAAAGCTAGTATCACTGGAGAACTTGAAAAAATAGGTTCATCTACAGTGGAGTTAAAGGTGTCTGGACAACAAATTGCTAAATCAGATTATTTCAATATCAATGATGTGAAGGCTATAAAGGATAAGAGTGAAAATGTTAAATACATATCTCCATTAATACAAAAATCAGGAATAGTAAGGGTAAATGATAGAAGTAAGAGGGCTGTAGTATATGGGGGGAACACAGATTTTAGTTATATACAGAATTACGAGTTCCTCTTTGGGCGCTTTTTCAATGAAAGAGAGATGGAAGATGGAAAAAATGTAGCTGTTATCGACGAAATCACTGCTGAATATCTATTCGGGTATAAGGATATTATAGGAGAGTCTATATTAATAGGAAGAAATAATTCACCTAAAAAAGTGACAGTTATTGGTGTAACAAAATCTTCTGAGCTTATGGTAGGTTTTGCACAAGATCAAATTCCGGCTTTTATAGCTATGCCAGTTGCTACTATAGAAAATATTTATGATCTTAGTGATAATTTTGATAGTATGTACGTTTTAGCTGAAACTAAAGATAATGTTGATACTGCAACAAGTGATTCAATAAATATTTTGGAGTCTAGACATAATAACAAAGGTAAAGATGCATATACTGGAGAGAAGCTTATGAAACAGGTTGAGCAAGTAAATAAGGTTATAGATATCTTTACTTCGTTTATAGGAGCAGTTGCAGCTATATCTCTGCTTGTAGGTGGAATTGGAGTAATGAACATTATGCTTGTATCAGTAACCGAAAGAACAAGAGAAATAGGCATAAGAAAGGCAATAGGAGCAACTACTAACTTGATCTTAGTTCAATTTCTAACTGAATCTGTAATTATATCTTTAATAGGTGGAGTAATTGGAATGATTATAGGTATTTTAGGTGCTTTTGCTATAGGTAGGTTAGCTAACGTTACACCTATTCTGTACATTAAACACATATTTCTCGTAATATTATTTTCTATGAGCGTAGGAATATTTTTCGGTATTTATCCTGCTCGAAAAGCTGCAAAGTTAGATCCAATAGATGCATTGAGATATGAATAAACAATAAAAAGGATATCGTCTGTTAGATTTTTTGCGTAGACATTAGAAAAGGCAGATGGACAAAAAACTCGCTGAAAAATATTACTTCAGCGAGTTTTTTATGGCTATTCTTTTGAAGAATATTTTATAGAAAGTGCAATTAGCTTCTTTACAATCATTTTGGAAACTGGAAAAGGAATTTTATAGGCTTCAAGGCTTTTCATAATTGAACTATTATTTTCTTCTATTTTACCAAATATTTGATTAACCTTATCGCTAGTCAGTTTATCATCAAAGTCATTATCTATATCTTCAAAAAGTTGAACAGGGACAGGTACATAACCTCTATTAATCTCAGTGGAACTGTTAAAAAGTGAATTAAACCAATATGTTGAAGAAAGCTTTATTTTGTTGAAGTTATCTCCAATTGCAGACCTATTATTAAACCCATTCAAGTAAAGATTGTTTGTAAATGGCATTGAATTTTCGGTGAATGGAACTACGTTCTCTGAAAAAGGAGCTGAGTTTTCTAAAAAAGGAACACTATTCTCTGAGAATGGAACAAAATTATCTGAAAATGACTTAGTATTATCATAAGTAGATAATAGATTTTCAGAGAAAGGAGAATCATATTCTCCTATAAATGGCTCAAAACTCAAATCATCATTAATTGGTTTATCCATGTACTTCCTATCAGGATACATTTTAATACCTCCAAATAAAACTCTTATAATTATATGTTTAAATAATATGAAGATTTAATGAAAGTAGACTAATATATTCAAAATTTAATTTTTATTATAGGAGATGTTAAAACATCGTGTTGAAATTAAATGGTCATCCATCCGATGTTTTAATGAGCTTACGCAAAGAATTAATATGATTTTGTCATATTCCATGGCTAAAACTGTAAACTCACTACGTTCGAACAGTACAGTTTTTTAACGCCATTCCATCTGACCAAATCATTTAATTCTAATAGCTCGCTCATAGAACATCTCCTGTATAACCATTTAATTTCAACAATATCATTAACCGTATCATGATCATATGTTATATCGGTGTATGAAATTAAATATATAACATTTTAGGATATGTTGAGTATTGTATTACTGTGGTTGGTATTCTAATGAGTTTCGCAAGTAATTGGTATGAATGCTTCTTTCAAAAACCTCATATAGCTATGCAATATTGAAATAATTGTAAAAATATAAGAATATGAAGAGTTTGATGTACATTAGTACGAGGTGTGAATAGTATATATTGGAGGGAGTTTGTTATGATGAAAAAAAGAGAAATGAACTTTAGAGAATTATTTTTGGGTATAGAACAAGCTATTCCTTTAGCAAATGGACGAAAAATAACTCCTATTAATTTCGATAATGCTGCTACCACACCTGCAATGAAGCAAGTTTTGCGCTGTGTCAATAAGTTTTTACCTCTTTATGGATCTATAGGTAGAGGCAAAGGATATAAATCAAAAGTTAGCACAGAACTATATAACGATGCTAGAGATGAAATATTAAAGTTTTTCAATCTGAGCGATAGGGATGACTACACTGTAATATTTGTAAAAAATACAACTGAAGGCATTAATACTCTTGTTAATGTTTTGATTGAAGATAGTTCAGAAACTGTTCTAACAACTAGAATGGAGCATCATTCAAATGACTTACCATGGAGAGAAAAATGTGAAGTTGAGTATGTTGAGGTAGATCATAATGGGAGATTAAAAATTGATCAATTTCAAGAAAAATTAGATAAAGCTAGAGGAAGTATAAAACTAGTTAGTGTAACAGGGGCCTCCAATGTTACTGGTTATATAAACGATATTCATAAAATAGCTAGAATTGCTCATAAAAATGGTGCTGAAATAATAGTCGATGGGGCACAATTAGTTCCGCATAGAAAAGTTGATATGAATTGTGTAGACGAGGATGATGATATCGATTATTTGGTTTTTTCTGCTCATAAGATGTATGCGCCTTTTGGAAGTGGAGCGATAGTTGGTAAGAAGCATAAGTTTAATAATAAGTTGCCCTTATTAAAGGGGGGAGGAACAGTAGATATTGTTACCGATGATGAAGTTTACTGGTTAGATGCACCTGAGAGAGATGAAGGTGGTACTCCAAATGTGTTAGGGGTTATAGCTTTGGTAGCGGCTATTTATGAGTTCAACAGGATTGGATTTAATAACATTGAGGAGCATGAAGACTTACTTAGAGATTATCTCTCAGAGGGGCTAAGAAGTATGCCAGATGTTATTTCCTATGGGGATTTAAATGATAAAAACAAACTGGGATTAATATCTATTAATTTAAGAGATATTTATCATGAAGAACTAGCTGGTATGTTATCGGACTTAAGAGGAATAGCTGTAAGAAGTGGTTGCTTTTGTGCTCAGCCGTATGCTAAACGTTTATTGGATGTTACAGATGAAGAAGTGCTAAGTTTTATACGTGGAAGTAGAGGTAGAAAACCTGGTATGGTAAGGATAAGCTTTGGTATGTACAATACAGTAAATGAAATTAATGAGTTTCTAAATGTATTGGAGTATATAATAAGAAAACATCTATACTAATAAATTGTTTGCTTATCTAACAGGAGATAGTGAAACAATACAGGCTATATGAACCAGATATTCATATAGCCTGTATATATATGTAAACATGAAATTAAGAATAATTACATTCTGAAAACTCTATATTTTGGTAGAGAGTCTGAAAGCTTATAAGCCGGTTGATCAAAAACTAATGGTTTAAGATATTCAATTGCTTCAATAGTTAGGTTATTACCTTCTTCATTTATCCATTCTGTAGGAAAATACTTAACCTTATTAGCTACCTTATCTGCTTCTATCAAGAAGGTAGAAGAACTATAAACTTCAGTTTCTTCTCTTTTTATAGCTACCATATAACCAGAATGGCCATCTGCAGCATACTTAAGAGCATCTCTTCCAACCATTTTAGCTTCATCAAAATCAACTTTTGATGCTGAATGCATAGCACATCTTTGTAAAACTCCAAGTTCTAGTGTTTTTACTCTATTAGTTATACCTGCATTTATTATTAGAGTACGAAGATAATGAGCAACACCACCAAGTTGAGTATGACCGAATTTATCATGTGCTCCACCTTGGGAAGACATTGTTAGAAAGTTACCATTTTCGTCTCTAAGACCTTCAGATGCTACTATGTAAACATGGTTATTTCTCTTAAATGTTTCTCTAACATCATTTATAAACTTTATCGTATCAAAAGCAACTTCTGGTAGATATATGAAATCAGCTGCTTTTTTGTCCCCCACGCTAGCTAGAGCTCCAGCAGCAGCTAACCAACCAGTATCTCTACCCATTGTTTCTAATATGAATATTCCATTATCCGTATATACAGTAGAATCTAAGTAGGTTTCTATTGTAGAAGTAGCTATGAATTTTGCAGCACTACCAAAGCCTGGTGTATGATCAGTAAACATTAAATCATTATCTATAGTCTTTGGAATACCTATAAATTTAATATCGATATTATGATCTTTTGCATATCTGCTAAGTTTAGCAGTAGTATCCATTGAGTCATTTCCACCTATATAAAAGAAAGCCTTTATATTTAGTTCATTAAGTATAGACATAAGGGAAACATATTCATCTTCACATACTGAAGAATCTTTTAGCTTGTACCTACAAGAACCTAACCCAGATGATGGAGTATGTTGAAATACTTCAAGCTCTGCGCTATCCATTTCAGATAAATTAATTATCGTTCTATTTAATATTCCTTCTATACCATTTAATCCAGCATAGACGTTGTCATATATATTTAAATCCTTATTAGCTTCAACCAAACCAAAAACACTAGAATTTATAACTGAAGTTGGGCCTCCTGATTGGGCAACAATACAATTCATTATATCTCTCCTTTGTACTGAGTAGTTTAAATGTGCTATACTATTTGTCTAAATAATATGTACAATGAATACTATACTACAAAATATGATAAATATAAAGTCTATTAGAGTAAATACATATAATTTATATATTTAGAATTGTCTCATAATTAAGCTTAAATATTATGGAAGATTTAATTTTTTTAGATGTAGTATTTGAAGAATAAATTTGAAACCTTAAAAATACAATATTATTGTATGAATTTATGCAAATATATGCTTAAATTTTGAAAGTTAAAAGAAAAGAGGGACAAACTATGGAAATGAAAAGTTTATTAATTATCTCAGTTGCACTGGCAATGGATGCATCGGCCATTGCTCTGAGTATAGGTATAAATTGTGCTGTTAGTAAAACTAAGAAAATACTTTTCGCTATTTCATTCGGTTTCTTTCAGTTTTTGTTATCATTTATAGGTACTTATTTTGGTGTATTATTTGAAGAATATGTTACTTCTATACCTAACATAATAGGCGGTATGGTGATTGCTTTTACAGGTGTAATGATGATAAAAGATGGGATGGAGCAAAAAGATGAATGTTTACTGCTCAATCCAAAGATGTACTTTATTCTTGGAATTTCGGTAAGTATAGATGCTTTGGTAGTTGGATTTACAGTGTTTCACCATGTTGAAAGTACAATTTCTATATTGTTTAACTCTATAACAATTGGCTTGGTAACATTTGTGCTTAGTATTTGTGCTTTTTTCTTTTCAAGATATATGAGAAGAATAGAACTGATTTCAAAATATGCAGATTATATAGGTGGTATAATCCTTCTACTTTTTGGATTAAAAATGATATTTGCATAATCTTAGATTTATACGCTCAATGATCAGATTATATGTAAAACCTTTATTGCTATGAGAAAGGGAATTGAAATATAAACTTTATTATGAAGCGATACATCTACAAGATAAAATTGGACAAGTATAATATGAAAGAACTCAATGCAAAATTATATACAATTCAATATGTTGAAAACAGCACAATATATGTTATAATGAAATAAAAATGTTAGGAGCAAAATATGAGAGTTGGCGAATACTTAGGTGAAAAAGGAATAAAGGTTACAAAGAGTAGGATAGCCATATATAAAATTCTCTCAGACAATGATTCTAGTGTTTCTGCAGATTATATTTATGATAGATGTAAATCAGTTGGGATGGATATAAATCTTTCAACAGTATATAGAACTTTGGAAGTATTTGAGGCTAAACAAATAATTGAAAAATTCGATTTAGGTAATGGAAAGTACTCGTTTGCTATAAGAAAAAATAAACATATGCATAAAATAGAGTGTTCTGAATGCCATAAGGAGATAGAAGTGCCATGTCCAATGCAGCAAATTGAAGAAATCCTTAAGAATCAAACGGGATTTGTGTTAACAGAACATAGGTTAGTGCTTAAAGGAATATGTGAACAATGTAAAAATAAAGATTAAACTAAGTGTAAATAAATTGTGAATTGTAAAATTTATTTTTAAGTTTCATTTAAACAGAATAACACTGAATATATATAGCTTTATTTTAAAAATATTTATGTTTAGGTATGATGACAGTTAAATTAATTACATAATTATGAATTAATTAATAATAGATATGGAATAATATAATGCTATGATTGTTTTCACTACATAAAAGTGAAATAATCATAGCTATTTTTAATTAAATGGATTAAATATCTAATTTTAAGCATATATAGCGAAAAACTATCTATTGACTCAAATAAATAATTCCCATATACTTTGAATATAAAAAAGTTTGATTATCAAAATATATTTAGGAGGCAATATGAATAATACTCATAGTATTATCAATTCTCTTCTCGTGGATATCTTTAATGAGATTTTAAATATAGAAGAATATGCATTGCAATCTGGTAGATTCAATGATGTGTCTATAACAGAAGTTCATACTGTTGAGGCTATAGGTTATTATGATTCAAAAAGTATGAGTGAAGTAGCCAAACAATTAAGTATAACAGTTGGCACACTTACGATTGCAATAAATAATCTTGTTAAGAAAGGTTATGTTGAGAGAGTAAGATCTGAGGAAGATAGAAGAGTAGTTAAAATTAGTCTTACCAAGAAAGGTAAGTTACTTTATAGAATTCATGAAAAGTTTCACTTAGAGATGGTAAAAGTAACAGTGACAGACTTATCTGAAGAAGAAGAAGCTGTACTGGTTCATGCTCTACAAAAATTAAATGTGTTTTGTAGAAATACATATGATTTATTTAATAAAGAAAGCAAGGAGTAGTTATGGTTTATACAAAGATAATATCAACAGGAAGTTATGCACCAAATAATATAGTTACTAATGATGATTTATCTAAAATAGTTGAAACAGATGATCAATGGATTAGTTCTAGAACAGGAATAAGAGAAAGAAGAATTTCTTTAGGAGAAAACACTTCAGCATTAGCTGCAAAAGCTGGCTTAGATGCAATAAATAATGCAGGACTTACGCCAATGGATATAGATTTGCTAATAGTAGCAACAACTACTCCAGATATGTTTACACCATCAACAGCATGCATAGTTCAAGATATCATTGGAGCTAAAAAAGCTTATGCTTTTGATGTAAGTGCTGCATGTTCAGGTTTTATATATGCTTTATCTGTAGCCGATAAAATTATGAGAGCAGGAGAAGAGGTTAATGCTTTAGTAATAGGAGCAGAAACCCTTTCTAGAATAGTAAACTGGAATGATAGAGGCACTTGTGTTCTTTTTGGAGATGGAGCTGGTGCAGTAGTACTTAAGAAGAGTGAAGAAAAGGGAATAATAAGTTCTGTGCTAGGATCCGATGGAACTTTGGGAAGAAGTTCTCTTACGTCTGGAGAATTCGTTCCTAAGAATCCATATATTGAAAATGATAATAAAGAAGATGATATCTATATAAATATGGATGGAAAAGAGATCTTTAGATTTGCAGTTAATAAGATTCCGCAAGCAGTAAATGAAGTGTTAGCAAAAGCTGAAACCTCGTTAGATGAAGTAAAGTTAATATTTCCACACCAAGCTAATCTTAGAATCGTGGACGCTGCGGCTAAGAAACTAGACTTACCTAAAGAGAAGTTTTATGTAAATCTAAATAAGTATGGTAACACATCAGCTGCATCTATTCCTTTAGCATTAGATGAAGCAAATAAAAATGGATTGCTTCAGCAAGGGGATAAGTTAGTTTTAGTTGGTTTTGGTGGAGGACTCACTTGGGGATCTGTATTCTTACAATGGTAGAATTAACTTAGGTGTAAACAAGTTGCGAAACTTAATATTAATTAAAAAAAGTTTGCCAATTTTACTGGCTCAACAAAAGTAAAATAAAGTAGCCATCTTTTTTAAATAGAACTAAAAGGTGATTTTTTTAAGATTATGTCTTTATTTTAAATAGGTAGCCGGATAAATATAAATTATGAAATTATTAGGAGGAAAAAATAATGGTATTAGAAAAAATAAAAGAGGTAATAGTAGAACAATTAGGAGTAGATGCTGATGCAATAACACTTAAAACAACATTCCAAGAAGATTTAGGTGCTGATTCTTTAGATTTATTCCAAATAATCATGGACTTAGAAGAAGAATTCAATGTAAAAATAGAAGACGTAGAAGCTATAAAGACAGTTGGAGATGCAGTTACTTATATCGAAGAGAGAGTTTAATCCTTAGGAGGAAAATATGATTAAGGCAGATATTTGTGAACTTCTAAATATACAATACCCTATCTTACAAGGGGGTATGGCTTGGGTAGCAGATGCATCATTGGCATCTGCTGTATCAAATGCTGGGGGTCTTGGAATAATTGCAGGAGCAAATGCACCGGTTGAATATGTTAGAGAGCAAATAAGAAAAGCAAAAACTTTGACAGATAAACCTTTCGGAGTAAACATAATGCTTTTAAGCCCAAATGCAGATGAATTAGCTAGAGTAGTTTGCGAAGAAGGTGTAAAAGTTGTAACTACTGGAGCTGGTAACCCAGGAAAATATGTTGAGATGTGGAAAAATAACGGAATAAAGGTTATTCCAGTTGTACCTTCAGTGGCATTGGCAAAGAGAATGGAAAGATGTGGTGCAGATGCTGTTATTGCAGAAGGTTGCGAATCTGGTGGTCATGTAGGTAAGCTTACTACTATGGCTTTAGTACCACAAGTAGTAGATGCAGTAAATATACCAGTAATAGCTGCAGGTGGTATTGGTGATGGAAGAGGAATTGCAGCAGCAATTATGCTTGGTGCAAAAGGAGTGCAAGTTGGTACTAGATTTTTAGTTGCTAAAGAATGCACTATACATCAAAATTATAAAGATATTGTAATAAAGGCTAAAGACATAGATACAATGGTTACTGGAAGAGTTACAGGTCATCCAGTTCAAGTTATCAAAAATAAGCTTGCTAAAAGATTTGAGGCATTAGAAAAAGAGAATGCTCCAGTTGAAGCTTATGATGAACTAGGACGTGGGGCTTTAGCTAAGGCTGTTGTTGAAGGGAATCCTGACGAAGGTTCGTTTATGGCTGGACAGATAGCTGGTATGATATCAAAAGAACAAAGTTGTGAAGAAATCATAAAAGAGATGTTTGATAAATATGATGAACTTATAGCGAAGTTTAACTAGGAGGATATGATGAAAATAGCATTATTATTTTCCGGCCAAGGTGCACAATACGTTGGAATGGGAAAAGAATTATATGATAATTATGAGGTTGCAAGAGAAATATTTAATGAAGCTGATGAAGCCTTAGGATTTTCACTTAAGGCTATGTGCTTTGAAGGCCCAGACACAGAATTAAATAAAACTGAAAATACTCAACCTGCTATTTTAACTACATCTATTGCTGCTCTTAAAGTTATACAAGAAAAAGGAATAAATTTTGATGTAGTTGCTGGGCTTAGCTTAGGTGAATACTCAGCCCATGTTGCGGCAGGAACTATGAGCTTTAATGATGCAGTAACTTTAGTGAAGAAAAGAGGATTCTTTATGCAGGAAGCTGTACCTCTAGGTGTAGGGGCAATGTCTGCAGTACTTGGTATGGATAAAGATGTTCTTAATTCATGTGTTAACGAATGCAAAGAGTTTGGCGTAGTTGAAGTGGCTAATTATAACTGCCCAGACCAAATAGTTATTGCCGGTGAAAAGGATGCTGTTGAAAAGTGCGGTGCTTTACTGGCTGAAAGAGGAGCAAAAAGAGTTATTCCATTAACTGTGAGTGGTCCTTTTCATACATCGATGATGAAGCCAGCAAGTGAAAGATTATTTGGAGAATTGGATAAAATAGAATTAAATGAATTAAGTATTCCACTTATTAGTAATGTTACTGCTGAATATGTAAGTTCAACTACTGATATAAAGCCTTTACTAGTTAAACAAGTAATGAGCTCAGTAAAATGGGAAGATTCTATAAAACTTATGATAAATGATGGTGTAGATACTTTTATAGAGGTTGGACCAGGGCGTGCTCTAAGTGGCTTTGTTAGAAAGATAAGCAGAAATGTAAATATATTTAATGTTGAAGACATTAAATCTTTAGATAAAACTATTGACGGATTAAGCAAGTTAAATTAATAGGAAGGTGTGAATTCATGTTAAAGGGAAAAACTGCAGTAATTACTGGAGGAAGTAGAGGAATAGGAAAAGCTATTGCTATTAAGCTTGCTGAAATGGGAGCTAATATAGTAGTTAACTATAGAAGTAGCTCTATAGACGAAGTTTTAACTGAGATAAAATCATTTGGTGTAAATGCTATAGGTGTGCAATGTGATATATCTAACAGTGAAGACGCTGATAAACTTATAAAGACAGCATTCGCTGAGTTTGGTTCTGTAGATATACTTGTTAACAATGCAGGAATAACTAAAGATGGACTAATAATGAGAATGAAAGATCAAGATTTTGACAGTGTTATAAATACAAATCTTAAAGGTACATTCAATACAATAAGATCAGCATCTTCTATAATGATGAAGCAAAGAAGTGGTAAGATAGTAAACTTGACTTCTGTAGTAGGCATTACTGGAAATGCAGGTCAAGCAAATTATGCTGCATCAAAAGCAGGGGTTATAGGTCTTACTAAATCTGTAGCTAGAGAACTTGCTTCTAGAGGTATAACATGTAATGCGGTAGCACCTGGATTTATAGAAACAGATATGACAGACGCATTATCAGATAAAGTGAAGGAAGCTACACTAAATACAATTCCTTTAAAGAAATTAGGAACTACTGAAGATGTTGCTAATCTTGTAGGATTTTTAGCAAGCGATTTATCAAATTATATTACTGGCCAGGTTATAAATGTTGATGGCGGAATGGTTATGTAAGGATGGTGGAATGATGGAAAGAAGAGTTGTAGTAACGGGAATGGGAGCGATAACTCCTTTAGGAAATAGTGTTGACTCTTTTTGGAATGGTATTAAAGAAGGCGTTTGTGGAGTAAACGAAATAAAAGCTTTTGATACTACTGAACAAAAAGTAAAACTTGCTGCAGAGGTAAAAGATTTTGTCCCTGAAGAATATATAGACAGAAAAGAAGTTAGAAGAATGGATAGATACTGCCAATTTGCATTAGCTGCAGCACAACAAGCAGTAGAAAATTCAAAATTGGATCTTGATAAAGTTAATAAAGAAAGATTAGGAGTTATTGTTGGTTCAGGTATAGGAGGTCTTGCTACCATAGAAGAACAAACTATAAAACTTCATGAAAAAGGACCTACAAGAGTTTCACCATTTTTCATACCTATGTCAATATCAAACATGGCTGCAGGTAATATAGCTATAAGATTTGGTGCAAAGGGAATATGTACTTCAGTAATAACTGCTTGTGCAAGTGCTACTAATTCTATAGGTGAAGCTTTTAGAAACATAAAATTTGGATATAGTGATATAATGATAGCAGGTGGTGCTGAAGCTTCTATAACACCTCTTGGTATAGCAGGATTTGCATCTATGAATGCTTTATCAAAAAATGAGAACCCTAAGAGAGCATCTATTCCTTTCGATAAAGATAGAGAAGGCTTTGTTATGGGAGAAGGTGCAGGAATACTGATCCTTGAAGAATTAGATCATGCACTAGCAAGAGGAGCAAAGATATATGGAGAAGTAGTTGGATATGGAAGCACTTGTGATGCTTATCACATGACTTCACCTTCACCAGAAGGCGAAGGCGCTGCTAGAGCTATGGAACTTGCTATTACAGAGGGAAACATATCTAAAGAAGAAGTAAGCTATATAAATGCTCATGGAACAAGTACTCCTTACAATGATAAATTTGAGACAGTAGCTATAAAGAGATTATTTGGAGAGCAAGCTTATAAAGTACCAGTTAGTTCAACAAAATCAATGACTGGTCATCTTTTAGGAGCAGCTGGAGCAATAGAAGCTATAGTGGCAATTAAGGCAGTAGAAGAAAACTATATACCAGCTACAATTGGTTATGAAAATGTTGATGAAGACTGTGATTTAGATTATGTAGTGAATACAGGAAGAAATCAAGAAGTTAAGTATGTACTTTCAAATTCCTTAGGATTTGGTGGTCATAATGGTGTACTTCTATTTAAAAAATGGACTGAGAGGTAATGTTTTATGGATTATGCTTCAATTAAAGAATTGATTGGAATAATCAATTCTTCTGATCTTACAAACTTCGAAATGGAGTTTGACGGAGTTTCTCTTAAGATGAGTAAAGATAATAATGTGAGTGCTCCAAAAACAACTACAACAAAGGAAATAAAAGCTGTTGAAGCTAGCAAATTAGAATATATATCTGAAAGCAAGACAGAAAAGGTTGTTGAAGAAGTAGAAGTTAAAGGCGGAACGTACGTAAATTCTCCAATAGTAGGAACATTTTATACTTCAGCAGGTAGTGAGAAACCAGCTTTTGTAAAGGTTGGAGATAAAGTGAAAAAAGGCGATGTACTTTGTATCATAGAGGCTATGAAGATTATGAACGAAATACAAAGCGAAGTGGATGGAGAAATTGTTGAAGTACTAGTTTCTAACGAACAGATGGTAGAATACGGCCAGAAGTTGTTCAGAATTAAATAATAGGAGCTGATTTATATGTTAGATATAAAGCAAATACAAGAAATAATTCCACATAGATATCCATTTCTATTAATAGATAGAGTTTTAGAACTTGAAGAAGGAAAGAGAGCAGTAGCAATAAAAAATGTGACAGCAAATGAAAACTTCTTTCAAGGACATTTTCCAGGTCATCCAGTAATGCCAGGAGTTTTAATAGTTGAAGCTTTAGCGCAAACAGGAGCTGTAGCATTACTTTCGTTAGAAGAAAATAAAGGTAAGATAGCTTTCTTTGGCCGCATCGATAAAGTTAAATTTAGAAGACAGGTAGTTCCTGGAGATACTTTAAGACTTGAAGTTGAGATAATTAAAGCAAAAGGACCAGCTGGTATAGGAAAAGGCATAGCATACGTAGGCGATGAAAAAGCTGTTGAAGGCGAGTTTATGTTCGCTATAGGAGACTAATTCCTTAATTGAGGTGATTAAATGATAAGAAAGATACTTATAGCCAATAGAGGAGAAATAGCAGTAAGAATAATAAGAGCATGTAGAGAGATGGGAATAGAAACTGTAGCTGTTTACTCAGAAGCAGATAGAGATTCCCTGCATGCACAAGTTGCTGATGAAGCAGTTTGTATAGGACCTGCAAAATCTAAGGATAGCTATTTAAATATGGGCAATATAATCAGTGCCGCAGTACTTACAGGAGCACAGGCTATTCACCCAGGATTCGGATTTTTATCAGAGAACTCAGTATTTGCAAGAATGTGTGAAGAATGCAATATTAAGTTTATAGGACCATCACCTAGTACTATAGAAATGATGGGAGATAAATCAAAAGCAAGAGAAGTAATGATAGATGCTGGAGTTCCAGTTGTTCCTGGAACAGAAGGTATTATAGAAACTTTAGAAGAAGCTTATAATAGTGCTGAGAATATAGGATATCCTGTTATGGTAAAAGCTTCTGCTGGTGGTGGCGGAAAAGGTATTAGAATTGTTCATAAAAGGGAAGAATTAGAGAAGGCATATGAAACAGCAAAAAGTGAAGCAAAGGTAAACTTTGGAGATGACAGGATCTATATGGAAAAGTTTATAGAAAATCCTAGACATATAGAGTTTCAGATATTAGGTGATGAGCACGGAAACATAATTCACCTAGGAGAAAGAGACTGTTCACTTCAAAGAAGAAACCAAAAGGTTTTAGAAGAAGCTCCTTCTGTTGTTTTAGACAAGGACTTGAGAGACAGAATGGGAAATGCTGCAGTAAAAGCTGCAAAAGCTGTGGACTATAAAAATGCCGGAACTATAGAATTTCTTCTTGATAAAAATGGAAGATTCTACTTTATGGAAATGAACACTAGAATACAGGTTGAGCATCCAGTCACTGAGATGGTTACAGGTATTGACTTAGTGAAAGAGCAAATTAAAATAGCAGCAGGAGAAAAACTTTCAATTACACAAGAGAGCTTAGAGATAAAGGGTCATGCTATTGAGTGTAGAATAAACGCCGAAAATCCACATAGAAACTTTGCACCTTCTCCAGGAAAGATAGAATTTCTTTTCATGCCAGGAGGAAATGGTGTAAGAATTGACAGTGCAGTGTATAATGGATATGTAATTCCACCTCATTATGATTCTATGATAGCGAAACTAATAGTTTTTGGTAAAACTAGAGAAGAAGCTATAGAAAAGATGAAAAGAGCCTTGTGGGAATTCACTATAGATGGTATTGATAATAATATAGACTTTCAATTAGAAATATTGAATCATCCGAAATTTATAGATGGAAAGTTTGATACCGGATTTATAAATAAGGAAATAATAAAATAATAGGTGAAAGCTTATGGGATTGTTTAAAAAGAAAAAATATTTTACTGTTCCTATGAATGTAGAAACAAGTAAGGCAGAGGAGGAGAATCAACCTGCAATTCCGGATGGAATGTGGGTTAAATGCAACTCCTGTGGAAAGATTATATACAAAAAAGAAATAGATGAAAATCATAAAATCTGCACTAACTGTGGTGGATACTTTAGAATGTCTGCAGATGAGAGAATAGCATCAATAATTGATAGGGGAACTTTTAAGGAATTTAACTATGGAATGATAGCTAAAAATCCATTAAATTTCCCTGGATACAAAGATAAGCTTATTGAAAGTCAAGAAAAATCAGGTATCACTGACGGAGTAACTACTGGTCTTGGAAAGGTGAACGGCAAAAATGTAGTATTAGCTGTTATGGATAGTAATTTTATGATGGGTAGTATGGGCTCTGTAGTAGGAGAAAAGATAACTCAAGCTATAGAGATTGCCACAGCTAGAAAAGAACCAGTAATTATCTTTACATGTTCTGGTGGAGCTAGAATGCAGGAAGGCATTCTTTCACTAATGCAAATGGCGAAAACAAGTGCTGCTTTAAAGCGACATGATGAGGCAGGTTTATTATATATATCAGTTATTACAGATCCTACAACTGGTGGAGTTACAGCTTCTTTTGCCAGTCTAGGTGATATAATTTTGGCTGAACCTAAAGCTCTTATAGGTTTCGCAGGAAGAAGAGTAATAGAACAGACCATAAAACAAAAGCTTCCAGATGAATTTCAAACTTCTGAGTTTTTATTAGAACATGGCTTTGTTGATAAAATAGTGAAGAGAGAAGAAATGAAGGAAACTTTATCAGTACTTCTTTTGCTTCATGGATGTAAATAAGGATGTGACTTTATGAGTGAAGTATTAAGTGCATGGGAAAGATTAATGATAGCACGTATGGCTGATAGGCCAACTGCTTTAGATTATATTGATAGAATATTTACTTCTTTTGTTGAACTTCATGGAGATAGATCCTTTGGAGATGACAAATCTATAGTTAGCGGTATTGGAATGTTAGATGGTGAACCTGTTACTATAATTGGCATTCAAAGAGGAAGAGATATTAAGGAAAATATAGAAAGAAATTTTGGAAGCCCAAATCCAGAAGGATATAGGAAAGCTTTGAGACATATGAAGATGGCTGAAAAGTTCAATAGGCCTATAATATGTCTAGTAGATACAAAAGGAGCTTTCTGTGGTGTAGGAGCTGAAGAAAGAGGCCAAGGAGAAGCAATTGCAAAAAACCTTATGGAGATGGCTGGCATGAATGTTCCTATGATATCTATAATAATAGGCGAAGGTGGAAGCGGTGGTGCACTTGCTTTAGCTTTAGCGGATAGAGTATGGATGCTTGAAAACTCAATATATTCAATTCTTTCACCAGAAGGTTTCGCATCTATATTGTGGAAGGATTCAAAAAGAGCTAAGGAAGCTGCTGAAGTTATGAAGATAACATCTTTGGATCTATATAAGATGGGTGTCATCGATAAGATAATAAAAGAACCTGTTGGTGGGGCTCAAAAAGATGTGGATTTTGTAAGTATAAGCATAAAGGAAAACCTAGTAAAAGAACTTAAAGTTCTAAAAGAAAAAACAAAAGAAGAATTACTAGAGTTTAGATATAGAAGATTTAGAAAATATGGTGAATTTGATTATATATAATAGGCATAAAAAATCTCTAATGTATCTTTCATTAGTGATTTTTTTACTGTATAGGAAAGTATAAAATCCAAAGGGACTCAAAGTGAGCCCTTTGGATTTTATACATACCCATTTAATCCTCTTATTGAGACTTCTCCAGAATAAAGAGGTCTTACACTACCATCTTCATAGGAAACCATAAGGTTCCCATCTTCATTTAAATCTATTGCTTTCGCAAAAGTTTCATTTCCTCTATGTATTATCTTTATATCTTTTCCTAAAACTGATGAATTTGATTTACATATGTCTAAAGCTGTCTGTACAGAGCCGTTTAGTAGGAATTCTTTGTAAAGTATTTCAAAATTATTAAGGATATCAGCTAAAAGGATTTTTCTATCAACTACTTTAGAACCTTCTATCCTAAGAGAAGTTGCTTTATCTATAACTTCTTCAGGAAAATCTGATGATTCCAGATTCACATTGATTCCCATGCCAATTACTATGTAATTAATTTGAGATAGTTCACAACTCATCTCAATTAAAATTCCACCAATTTTTTTATTGTTAAGGATTATATCATTTGGCCATTTTATCATAGTATTAAATCCATGTTTAAGCATTGCTAAATGTACTGCTGCAGCAGCAACTTGGGTTATTCTAGTAACCAATATTGGGTCAATGGCTGGTTTTAATATAACTGAGAACCATATGCCCTTATATTTAGGCGATATCCATGTTCTATCAAAGCGACCTTTACCTAAGGTTTGCTCTTCGGCAATAACAACAGTTCCGTCTTTGGCTTCGGTGGCTATTTTTTTACTATAGGTATTTGTGGAGTCTATCGAGTCAAAATATAAGATATCTTTAACAAAGTTGCTGTTGTTTAAATAAGGCTTTAGCTCTGATTTATTCAAATGATCTGGAGAGAATATAAGCTTATAACCTTTTTTTGTGTAGGACTCTATATTGTATCCGTCTTCCTTCAAAGATTTTATGCTTTTCCATACTGCAGATCTTGTTATTCCAAATTCCTTGCAGATAGTTTCACCAGATACGAAATCTTTACTTTCCTTTAGTATTTCTAAAATTTTTTCCTTCATAAAACACCTTTATCCTATAAATCATTCTTTTTTAAAGAGTATGAGTACTATTATTAATAAAGCTACTGAAGTTAAGGCTATAGTACCACCTGGAGCAGAATTAAAATAATAGGATGTTATAAGTCCTACTAAAATATCTATAACTCCAAAAATCATTGAAAGGATTAAAGTAACTGAAAAACCCTTTTTCATCTGCATAGCTGTAGCCACAGGAACTACAATTATGGAGGATATAACTAATATTCCCATGACCCTTATAGAAACAGATATGGTTGCACCTACAATTAATGTAAAAATGTAGTTGACCAATTTTACATTGATTCCAGATACTTTTGCACCTTCTTCATCAAAGGTTGTATATATTAATTTCTTATAAAGTAGTGCTATGGTTACAAAGCATATCAATCCTATAATGCTTATGAGATACAAATCGCTTTTAGAAACAGTCAAAATACTTCCAAAGAGATAACTGTTAACTTTGGCACTGGCTTTACCACTACTTATTAATACAATGGCTATACCTAAACTTAATGTTAAAATTATAGACATTACAAGTTCTGCATACTTTTTAAAGTAATCTCTTAATAACTCTATTACAATGGCGCATACGGATGTGAAAATAAATGCTGTAATTATTGGGTTAAAACCAAAAACTAATCCGATTGCTACTCCAGCAAAAGACGAATGTGATAACGTATCTCCAATCATAGAGTATCTTTTTAAAACTAAGAATAAACCTATACAGGGACATAACAGTGATATAATAAATCCTGCAAGAAAGGCATTCCTCATAAACTCAAGTTCAAACATACTATTCTACCTTCCTATCTAAGTAAATTCTATTGTCACTGATTATCTTTTTGTATTGATCTACTTCATACAGTGTTGCTGAACCTTCATAAAGTTCAAGGATATGTGTAGAGTAATCTATTGCCATTCTTAAATTATGTTCTACAGAAATTACAGTTATTTTGTGCTGTTGATTAAGCTTTCTTATTAAGTCATAAATTTCTTTCTGAGATAAATGGTCTACCCCTGTACTCAATTCATCTAAAAATAATAATTCAGGCTCTCCCATTAATGCTCTAGATATAAAAATCTTTTGTTGCTGTCCACCTGAAAGGGCACCGATAAGTTTATTACAATACTGAAGCATGTTGACTTTCTCAAGAGCTCTATTTATAGATGATTTATCCTTAAGATTAAGAGCGTTAGCATGGCAGTCTAATACTTCTTTGACTGTAATGGTAAACTGAGAATTAAAGCTATCAACTTTTTGTGGAACATAACCTATTTTACTTGTATTAAGTTCTACTTTGCCTTTATTAGGCGATAATTGGTTTAACATTAATTTAACTAATGTAGTTTTAGAACTACCGTTAGGACCTATTACTGAAACAAAAGCTCCTTTTGGAATATGTAAATTAATGTTATTTAATATATAAGGTTCTTTACCTGTATATGAAAAACATAAATCTTTAACTTTTATCAAATTTATCAGCTCCGTTTTATAATCTAAAGTTTATTATACAACTAAATGCAAATGGTTTGCAACAAAAGGACAAGATAAATACATTTAGTTTTATAAAAACTAGTTATTTTTAGCTGCTAATGTTGAAATATCCTTTACATCATCTAACTTCCACATGCTACCTTTAGTTTTAGATAGAGAAAGTTGATATTTTTTTCTTATGTGTGGGGATTCGTAATATAAACCTTCAACTTCCACTATAGCTTTATTATCATCAGAAAATAACAGCTTCATTCCATTTACGGTAAGAACTTTACTTTTGTTAAATATTCCAGTAGTCATATAGTGGTTAGTAGCATAATTAAGATCCTTACATTTAGAATTGGTCATATTTATGTTTATCAAAGAAATTATAGAAATTACTATGGCTGAAGCTAAGGCTACTCTTGCAAATCTAAACTTATTAGCTAATCTTTTTTTGTTTTTAATTGGGATTATACTTTCCATATGATGACTCCTTAAGTGTTTAAATTTTTGAAATTATAAATGCTCACAATAAAAATATATTACCAAATTATGTAAAATAAATAAAGCTTAATGAATAATATTTCATATATACTAGAAGCTATGGACAAAATAAATCTAGTATATAAAGTTATTATTAAAATAAAATGTATAAGAATACTTGAAAATATGGTTATTATAACAATATAATATACTTATAATTTTTTTAAGATTGAAAGGATGAGCGTTATGGATTTTTCATCATTAGTACTTATAGAGAAAGATAAGGAAACAGGAAATATATTAAGTGAGTTAGGCAGCTACTCAGTAAATGAAGGTGCTGTTTATGTTACAAAATTATATTGTATAGATAATGAAGTAAGTTTATATTTTGACACAAAGAGAGATGTGGAAGAATGGGAATATTCAGCTATATTTGATCTTTTTGAGATAGAAGCTTTTGAAGAACTTGGTTACAAAATACAGGAAAAGGATGAAGAATATAATCCAACTTGGGTGGTAAGTTTTCCATATGATACTGAGCATGAGGAGACTAGAGCTGTTATTAACGAATTATGTTCTATTATAAAGGATAAAATAGAAAAAGTTTTTGAAGATATTAAAGGTAAGGAAGATGAATATAAATAGATTAATAACATTTAACATATTTTTATAATAACTTTAAAGGTAAAAGTTAATTATATCATATGAAGTAATTTTTATTTGAAATTAATGAGAGGAGAATGAGAAATGGCTGAAGTAAAAAGTCTTAAAAAAAGAGAAGAAATAGACTTAAAATACAAGTGGAAAGTAGAAAAGATATATAATAGCACAGAGCAGTGGGAAGCTGATTTTAAAAGCTTAAAAGAAGAAGCTCTAGAGACAAGAAAGTATGAAGGGAAATTAGGCGATAGTAAAGTTTTAGAAACTTTTCTAAAGCTTAATGAGAAGATCGTAAGAAAAGCAGAAAAGTTAATGGTATATGCTCACTTAAGATCTGATGAAGATACTTCAAATCCTGAGTTCCAGATAATAAGAAGTAAAATAGATTCTTATTTCGCTGAACTTGCTAGTTATGTTGCATTTTTTGAACCAGAGATTTTAGCTCTGCCAGATGGTACTATAGAAAGATTTCTTCAAGAAAACCCTGAATTAAAGGTTTATGATTTCTTGTTAAAGAGTATCTTGAAAGAGAAACCACATATACTTACAAAAGAAATGGAAGAATTGTTAGCTTCAGTATCAGATTGTTTAGATGCACCTTCTAATATTCACAACATGCTTACTAATGCTGATATGAAGTTTTCGGTTATTAAAGATGAAGACGGCAACGATGTGGAACTTACAGAAGGGAATTATTCAGGCTTTATAAGAAGTAAGGACAGAAGTGTCAGAGAATCGGCATTTAAAGCTTTATTTAAGGAATATAAAAATTTAGAAAACACTCTTTCTGCTTCATTAACATCTTCTATCAAAAATTTTATTTTTAATGCAAGAGTAAGAAAGTACTCAAACTCACTAGAGGCATCCTTAAGTCCAAATGATATTCCTTTAGAAGTTTATACAAATTCAGTAAAGACAATGAATGATAATCTAGAGTCTTTACATAGATATGTTACTTTAAAGAAAAAACTTTTGGCATTGGATGAGATTCATATGTATGATTTATATGTTCCTGTTGTTGATATAGAAAAAGAACATATTGAGTATGATAAAGCAGTAGAGATGGTAACAGAAGGGCTAAATCCTTTAGGTGCAGAATATTTAGGGATATTCTCAGAAGGAATAGAAAGTGGTTGGATTGATGTATTTGAGAACAAAGGTAAGAGAGGCGGAGCTTATTCAAGTGGGGCATACGATACAATGCCGTATGTACTTCTAAACTATAACTTCTCACTAAATGATGTTTCAACACTTGCACATGAGATGGGACATTCAATTCATACTTATTATTCATCAAAAAATCAACCATACATTTACTCAAACTACACATTATTCTGTGCTGAAGTAGCGTCTACAACTAATGAGATAATTCTTATACATCATTTGATAGATAAGGAACAAGATAAGAAAAGAAAACTATATCTTGTGAATCAAGAATTAGAACAAATAAGAGCTACAGTATTCAGACAACTTATGTTTGCTGAATTTGAACTAAGAACCCATGAGCTTATGGAACAAGGTGAAGCTTTGAGTCCTAAAGAACTTAATGGTATATGGCATGATCTTAATACAAAGTATTTTGGATCAGATATGATTGTAGATGAAGAAATTGATAGTGAATGGTCAAGAATACCACATTTTTACAGAGATTTCTATGTATATCAGTATGCAACTGGTTATGCAGCTGCATCTGCTTTTGCTAAGGCAATACTAGAAAACGGAGAAGAAGCTGTAGAAAAATATAAAGGATTCTTAAAGGCTGGTGGATCTGATTATCCAATAAATGTTCTTAAGAAGGCCGGAGTAGATATGACAACGCCAGCACCACTTGAAGCTACAATAAATAGATTTAACGAACTTTTAGATATGCTTGATGAGTTAATATAGAACTTACTATAAAAAGTAATTGAAGGTTAACATCTATAGAGGCTTTTTTGTGGATTTGTTTTGAAAATTTTATAATTTCCTGTAAAGTAAAAAAGGATTGCTTAGGCGGTCCTTTTTATAAATAATAAATATGGAGAAAGTTATGAAAGTAAATGAAAATTCAATATTACAATTTTTGGTGAAGGAACAAGGGTTCTTTGTAGAAGAATATTACTGCAATCCACTAGAAGAAAAAAGATGGATTGCTTTAAGGGAGATAGAGAGTGGGATTTATGCGGTAATCGTTTCAGAAGAAAAAAATGAAACTGTATCAGCAGAATACGCAGGCTATTATCTTAGAGAAAAAGGGCAAGAATTTGCTTTGATTAATGTAGTTATTACTGATGGCAATTATAGTGGAACTGAAAATCAAGTGTTTTATTCGAGAGTTATTTATGATAGAAGAAGTAACGGGGTTACACAATATGAGCGAAATGGAGAGTTTGTATATAATTGCATAAAAGACATGACAGAAAGAGGGACAAAAAAGATATCATTAGAAGGTAAATCAAAGATAACTTTTGGTCTTATTGTAATAAATGTGGTAGTGTTCTTAATTACTGCATTAGTTTCAGGTAACTTTGGTGATATAGATACATCAGTGCTTGTATACTTTGGTGCCAAGCAAAATGAATTAATTCAATCAGGCCAATACTATAGACTTATAACTGCAATGTTTTTACACGGAGGTATAATTCACATAGCATTTAATATGTATGCATTATATTCACTAGGAAATCTAATCGAGAACATATACGGTAAGTGGAAATACTTGCTTATATATTTTTTAGCAGGAATTTTATCAACTACAACAAGTTATATTTTTTCGCCTTATGTTTCTGTTGGAGCTTCAGGAGCTATATTTGGGCTATTTGGTGCGGCTGTAGTTTTTGGTTTGAAAGAAAGAAACAGAATAGGAAAGAATTTTTTAACCGAAATAGCTACGGTTATAGGAATGAACATAATAATAGGACTATCTTCACGTAATATAGATAACTTTGCACATTTTGGAGGACTGCTTGGTGGTATAGTTATAGCTTTTCTACTATACGATAATAAAAAATTCAGACAACAAGAAGTATAAGCTGTTTAAGTAAAATAAATTAGAACAAGCTAGTAGTTAAAGATACCTTTTTTAATTAAGATGATGTTAAAGCACCGTGTTGAAAATTAAGAGGTTAGTCGTACGATGCTTTAATGAGCTTACGCAAAGAATTAATATGATTTTCTCATATTTTTAAGCATAGCCTTAATTAAGCAAAAAGACTCTCGATAAATCGAGAGTCTTTTTGCTTTTTGTTTCTTAGGTATAAATTAAAGTAATTAAAAAGTTCTAAAGAATTTATTAAAATGAACTACTGTAATTATATTAAATTAGACCTAGTATAATTATTAATTAGACATTTCACGATGAAGATCTTCTGTATAAAGAGTTTCGTCACTAAGAAGATGTTGAGACATACTATGAAGTTTATCAATATTTGCAAGTAGAAGTTCTTTTGTCTCATCATATAATTCATCGATCATAGCTTTACATTCTTCTATAACTGAGGTTCCACAAGAATTTGATAAATCACCTAAACTTGATATCTTCAGTAATCCAAGATTTTTACCCATTCCATACTCTGATATCATGTCTTTAGCAAGACTTGTTGAATGACTTATATCACTATAAGCTCCTGTGGTTATATTTTCGATACCAAAAATAATTTCCTCGGCAGCTCTTCCACCAAGCAGAACCATAATTCTTTTTCTTAAATAGCTATAGGTTTTGTAGGCTGAATCCTCAGGTATTGTAAGGGTATATCCTCCAGCTCCTTTAGTTGTAGGAATTATAGTAACTTTAGAAATCTTTTCTTCAGGAAGTTTGATAAGTGAAACTATAGCATGTCCTGACTCGTGATAAGCTGTTATCTTTCGATCTATATCTCTAATTGAGCTTCTATCATTTTTTTCATGGCCGGCGATTACTATTGAGAAAGCTTTGTCCATATGTTCTTCAGTTATATAGGTAGAATCTTCCTTTGCGGCTAATATAGCAGCTTCATTTACTAAACTTTCTAGCTTAGCTCCAGAGAAGTAAGTTGTCTTATTGGCCCAATCTCTAACATCAATGTTGTTAATAGGTTTATTTTTAAAATAAAGGTTAAGGATTTTTTCTCTTGCATTTACGTCAGGTAAAATTACTTCAACGTGTCTATCAAATCTACCTGGTCTTAATAATGCAGAGTCTAAGATATCTAATCTATTTGTTGCAGCCATAATTACTATGCCTTCTTGTTCACCAAAGCCAGACATTTCTGTTAGAAGAGCATTAAGAGTTTGGTCACGTTCATCATTTCCGCCTGATGTCTTCCCCCCATCTCTTCTTTTTCCGATAGCATCAATTTCGTCAATAAATATTACAGCTTTTCCGTTGGCTCTAGCTTTCTTAAATAAACTTCTTATTCTAGCAGCACCTACACCTACATACATCTGCACGAAATCAGAACCACTTACTGCATAGAAAGGAACTCCAGCTTCACCTGCTACAGCTTTAGCAAGTAAAGTTTTACCTGTACCTGGTTCACCATAAAGTATTATTCCCTTAGGTAATCTTGCTCCATACTTTTTATACTTTTCTGGATTTTTAAGAAAATCAACTATATCTTGAACACTTTCCTTAGCTTCTTCATTTCCTGCCATAGATTCAAAACTGAATCCCTTTTTTTCGCTGTCTTTTACATCAGCACCATCAACTACGGTCATGTTAGAAGTGGATGTACGTCCGCTATAAACTGCCATATAAATTATAGAGAAAACTGATATAGTCAATATGACTGAAGGAATAGTCTTTTGTATTGGAGCAGCCGATGAGCTATTAACCTTAACTCCTTTTGTAAGTAGGTTTTCTTTAAAGCTTGGACTGTTTGGATTCTCAACTAGATAGCTTTCTCCAGTTTTAAGATATACCGTCAATTTCGATGAGTCATTAATTTGTACATTTGATATTACATTTGAGTCTAAATCCTTCACAAATTCAGAATAGTTTTTTTCTACCTTCGTAGTAGGTAGATAATAGGTATAGAATATTAACGCAGATAAAGACATTATTGCAGTTAATATAGGAACAATAATCATCTTGTTTTTTAATTTATTCATTGGTATCCCCCTACCTTAAATCATTTATCATAATTAAAATTATACGTTTTTAAATTTAACTGTCTAATCAAAATCATAACTTTTGCCAATGTAAGTTATGGATGTTTTGGCTTTAAAAAATATAGCAAATAATGTATACTCAATAGATGGATGTATTTATATAAATATAGGTTAAGAGGGGGAGAGCATATGCATGTTTCTCAGGTTACAGCTAGATTAAGTGGACAAGATGTCATGTCCATATTAAATGATTTTGTAAAAGTTGATGGTTTAAGTTTTGAGAATATAAAAATTTGGAATACTATAGAAGTAGAGGGAAACTTTAAGAAAATAGTAAACATAAAATTTAAAGGTGAAGTTGAGATAATAAGCATACATAATAATATACTTACACTGAACATATCACGAGTGAAGATAATGAAGGTTGGGATTTTAAAATTTATCAAGAATTTTGCCCTGAAGCTTAGCCTGAAAAATTTTAAGTACATGGGCATATCGGCTAAAAAAGATATAATTAAAATTGATATAAATAGTATATTAAGACTAGTTCCTTTTTTAAATTTGAACGTAGGAAATCTTTGCTTGAAAGAAGGGTTCATATTAGCTGATATAGATTCTGCAACTATCGATTTAAAAAGAATAGGGGAGGCACCTGAGGTAACTACAGAAAAAATAGAGGAAGAAGTACCAAAAGAGGAAGTTGCATTAATCAATGTTCAGAAGGTTAAGGATAGTTATTCTGATACAAGAGAAAAAGTTGCTGAGAAGATACCTAAGAGGTTGAAAAAATATTCAGATTATCTATTTATAATACCTGACATAGTTGCTTTAGTGTATAGGTTATTGAAAGATAAAAGAGTAGCTAAAAAGACTAAGATTGTGCTAATATCTTCTATGGCATATATAACATTACCTTTTGATATCTTACCTGATAAGATACCTTTTGTTGGAGGTATTGATGATTTAGGTGCGGTATTTTTTGCTATTAACAGAATAGTAGAAGATGTTCCGCTAGAAATCATACTAGAAAACTGGCAAGGTAAAAATGAATTTATAGATGTACTTAGAAGTTCTGCTGAGTACTTAACTAGATATACAGCTGCTAAAAACATAGAGAAAGTTTATAGTGCAATTAACCAACTTGTAGAAGTTTAAGATTCTTAGAAAAACCATAAAACGAAGAAAAGCGAGGCTACAAATGGGCAAAAAAGTATATGCAATCAAAGAAGGTTTTGATTTTAATAAGAATGAAAAAGTTCAAGATTTAATAGTGAACACTTGGGATCAGTGCTTAAAGCTGGTGAAGGGTGTAAAGGGAGCAAAATATAAAAGTTTTGAAAGTATAGAAGAGGCAAAAGCCTTTTTAAAGGAACAAGGGAATATATTAAAAAAAGGTGAAGATAATTATCCATTAGACTGCCTTCATGCATATGTTGATGGAAGCTACAACGTGAGTACAGAAGAGTATGCCTACGGGGTGGTAGCTGTTAGAAATGATGTTGTTCAGTACATAGGTAGTGGAGTAGGTAAAAGTAATTCGGAAAAAAATATAAGACAAATAGCTGGTGAGCTAGAAGCAGCAGTAAAAGCTACAGAGTATGCTTTGCTTTCAGGAGAAAAAAAGTTAGTTATTTTTCATGACTATGCAGGAATTTGTTATCATGCCACTGGATTTTGGGAAAGAAAAGATGAATCATCGAAGAAATATTATGAAAAGATGAATGAATTGATGAACAAGGGCATAGAAGTTATATTTGTCAAAGTGGATAGTCATACTGGAGATTTCTTTAATGAATTGGTAGATGAAAAATGTAAGGAACAATTAGGAATAGATTCTGAAAAAGTAGTTGAAAAGTGGTTATCAAGCAACAAATTAAGAGTCTTGAATAGCAATGTAAAATACGAAATAGAAAAAGTTGCACCAAAGTATGCAGATAACATTTTAATAGAAAATGAAAGTTTAGGGCAGGATACTGTTGGTATTGAAATACCTGATTCAATTAATGATATATTAGAAGCACTTCCAGAAAGTAAGCGTAGTGAAGTTTTAGAGTACGCAAAGAAGATTTATGCAAAGCATTTTAATAAAGCTTAGATTATTAAATTAGCAGTTTTTACAGGTATAAATTGGAGCTTATAATTTAAAAATAAATGCACAAAATATAAATGAAAATTTATTAAAAAGAGGTGCAAAAATATGGGAAGATTTATGAGTGGTGTAACTACTGGAGCAATAGTTGGAGCAGCATTTGGAATGATGATAATGCCTCAACTAGATAGGAAAACACAAAAGTCTCTAAAAAGAGCAGGAAGAATGGTTATGAATCTTGCTGAAGAAAGAGCAGATGGAATGATGGGTTTGTTCAAATAAAAATACTCGAGGACTATTCCTCGAGTATTTTTATTTTGATATAACTTAGGTAATTGTTTATGAATAATAAAAAAAGGTTTTAAATTTAAGTTTTATAAGCATAATTAATGTAAATTAAGGATTAAAGTAACTACAAGTTTTGAAAAAAGTTATTACAATAATTAAAAAGAAATGGTAAAAGTATATAATATTACAAAGTTTTTTAGAAAAAGTAGAGAATAAAATAAAAATTAGAAGAAGTTTGTAATGTTTTGATTTTATTAGCTGAATTATGTGATATAATAAATTATAATTTTAAATCTAAAAAAATTACATAATTAAGGAAAAAGGAAGAGTGTGTATGGAGATTCTTTCACTAGGAGAAAAAATAAAAAGAAGAAGAAAAGAATTGGATATGACTTTAAAGGATTTAGCTGGTGATAGAATAACACCAGGTCAGATAAGTCTTGTTGAGTCAGGAAGATCAAATCCATCTATGGATTTACTTGAATATCTAGCTGCAACATTAAAAACTTCCGTAGAATATTTAATGGAATCAGAAGAAACTCAAGCAGAAAATATATGTACTTATTTTGAGCAGGTGGCAGAATCATATATATTAGACAATGATACGATTACAGCAGAAAGATATATAGAAAATTCACTTTATTATGCAGAGAAATATAGCCTTGAGTATAGAAAGGCTAGAAATCTATATTTGAGAGCTAAAATTTATATGGCAAAAGGAGAAAATGTTTCAGCACAACAGTTTTTTCTTTCAGCAAATGTTATCTTTATAAAAAATAATAATTTTGAGGAAATGGTACAAACTTTCTTGTATTTAGGTAAGATAACCCTTGAACTAAAAGCTTACCATTCTGCAACATCATATCTTAAACAAGCAGAAAAACTGTATATAGATAGAAACATTGGTGATGACTTCTTGCTTGGGGAGATATATTTTACTATTTCAAAGACGTATTTTAAGCTGGAAGATGTTAAAAATTCAATGAACTATGCATTCCTTGCTAAACAGAAATTTGAACAAATATATGATCAAAAAAAGTATGCTAAGACACTATTACTAATATCTGAAGAATACAATAAAAATGGTGATTTAGCTAACGCTATAAAATATTCTAAGAAAACCTTAGAGGTTTATAAGAACTTACAGGACTTGGAAAATGTTTCGTACATAGAAAATAATTTAGGTAGACTTTTCTATCAGTTTGAAAACATAGAAGAATCCTTTAAGCATTATGAGATAGCAAAAGAGCTAAGGGAGAAGAATAAGGATAGTAGACTGCCAGAAACTTTGATTAATATTTGCGAAAATTATATTAAATTAAAAGATATTGCAAGTTGCACCTCTGTTATGAAGGATATTGAAGATAACCTAGATCCAAGTAACTATTCAGATATTATTGAATTTATGTTAATTAAGTTCAGAGTACTAATCATAAAAGAAAGCTATTTAGAAGCTGAATCAGTTTTGTTAGATACCTTTAAGGTGTCACAAGATAGTGAGAATTTGAAAAAAGCAGGAGAGATTGCTGTAATGCTCGGTAAATTCTACCTAGATCAAAAGAAAGATACTGAAGCAGCTAGATTTTTAGATGAAGGCGTAGGAATCTTTAAAAAATTAGGCATAATTAGAAATTAGTTTTTTTGATAGGTGAGGGGAATGGAGATTTTATCAACTGGTGAAAAGATAAAAAGGGCTAGAATATATAAGGGAATAACTTTAAAAGAGTTATGTGATGAAAATATATCTATTTCTAAGATGAGTTGCATAGAGAACGGAAAAGTTAAGGCTGAGCCTTGGATTTTAGAAATTGTGGCAAAAAAGCTAGATTTAGATATAAATTATTTAAATGAAGATGTTAAAGATCAATTAGAAAGTAATCTTAAATTGTTAAAGCAAGGCTTAAGGAATGATAATTATGAAGAGGAATTAAAGTTGTGTGTTAGCTATTCTACATACTATAATTATTCAGAATTAGCCTTTGAGTTTATGCATCTTCTTTTTACATATTATTTAGAAGAACTAAAGTATAAAAAAATACAAGATATGATGAACCAATATTATGAAGTAGCTCAAAAGTTAACTGATAAAGCGTATATATTTTACAAAGACATGGCAAAATACTTTTTTGATAATAAGGAATACAATGAAGCACTAGCTTATTACAGTAAATTAAGAATAAGCCGTCAAGTTATAAAAGAGGATTTTGTCACCGAAATAATTTATTCTGAGGCAGAATGCTACCTAAAATTAAAAAAAGATGACTTAGCGTATAATCTGCTAAGAGATTATATTAAGAAACATGAAAAAATTGAAGATATAATAATTAAAGGGAAGATTTTAAGCTTGTATGGAGGTCTCCTTATAAGATTCAATAACATTGAAAGTGGCAAGTACATAAATAAAGCCTCAGATTTTCTTAAGGGAAGCCCTAAGGATTTAGCTAAAGCTAAGCTTTTTTACGGTGAATCTTATTTTAAGATTGACGATAGTGAAAATGGTATAAAAGAAGTTCGTGAAGCTATGGACATGCTACCTAAAGAAAATAAGGATTTTTACTGTGAATTATTGAATAAAGCTATCACCATTTATATTGAAAATGGTGAGCTTGAAATTGCAGATGAGATGGCATCCGAAGCTTTAAACATAGCTATAGGATGCGATAATGTCAGATTGATTGAAAGATCCTATTATTTAAAAGCATTCGTTTTTCAGAAGAAAGGATTATACGAACAATCAGAGATGTATATGAATCTTTCAATAGATTCTTTAATGAAGTTCGGAAATTACTCACAAAGATATAATAGATACATCGAGATGGCAAATATGTATCATGAGATTGGTGAAGTAAGAGAAGCAATAAAATATTTTACACTTGCAATGAGTATGGAAAAGAAGCTTTAACATTATGTTAAAGCTTCTTTTTTTATCTATTCATTAAGAAAATATTTATCATATTGTTAAGGCGTTTTTGTATTTAGTGATAATAAATCAACGTTTACATTTACAATATGAAAAATTAATAAATTAATTATGAATTTAGTATAAATAGTATAGTATTGTTGGAATAAATATGATAGAATGATTTATAATGTTTTTTGTATACAACTATACATAAAATATTATAAGTAAAAGCTATAAATAATAATTTATGTATGGAAGTAATTAATTTTATTTTATAATCATGAAAGGGGGCTTCTAAATGGCTGTTTTTGAAAAAGAGACAGGCAAGAAAATTTATATTGTAGATACAACTCTAAGAGATGGTGAACAAACTGCTGGTGTTGTATTTGCAAACCATGAAAAGATATCCATAGCTGAGATGTTAAGTGATCTAGGGGTGGATCAGCTTGAGGTTGGTATTCCAACTATGGGTGGAGATGAAAAGCAGGCTATAAAAGCCATAGTTAAAAAAGGACTTAAGTCAAGTATAATGGCATGGAATAGAGCTGTAATCAGTGATATTGAGCAATCAATAGACTGTGGGGTAGATGCAGTAGCTATTTCTATATCAGTTTCTGATATCCATATACAGCATAAACTACAGACTTCTAGAGAATGGGTTATTGAAAATATGCTTAAAGCAGTTGAATTCGCTAAGAAAAATGGGCTTTATGTTTCTGTAAATGGAGAAGATGCTTCAAGAGCTGATAATGAATTCTTAGTGCAGTTCATTAATGCAGCAAAAAAAGCAGGAGCAGACAGATTTAGATATTGTGATACTGTAGGTATAATGCACCCAGCTAAGATACAACAAGAAATAAGTTTTTTAAGAGATAATACAAATTTTGATATAGAGATGCATACTCACAATGATTTTGGTATGGCTACAGCAAATGCCTTAGCTGGACTTGCTGGTGGCGCTACTCATTTGGGGGTAACTGTAAATGGACTAGGTGAAAGAGCTGGAAATGCAGCATTAGAAGAAGTGTTAATGGCATTAAAACACGTTTACGGCTATGATGTAAATGTTGATACAAAGATGTTTAAAGAAGCTTCAGAATATGTTGCTAAGGCTTCTGGCAGGGAACTTCCTGCATGGAAAGCAATTGTTGGTTCTAATATGTTTGCACATGAATCAGGAATACATGCAGATGGAGCAATTAAGAACCCATTGAATTATGAAGTTTTTGAACCTTCAGAAGTAGGTTTAGAAAGACAAATTGTTATTGGAAAACATTCTGGTAAAGCTGCTATTGTAAATAAATTTAAAGAGTATGATATAGAGCTAACTCAACACGATGCTGATGAACTTCTTGTTATGGTAAGAGAATTATCAGTAAAGCTAAAAAGAAGTCTTTTTGATAAAGAACTTGTACAGTTATATAAAGACTATTCAAAAAGATAAGATAGATATACTACTTTATCATATGAGTAATTTTAAAATTCTAATAGATTATTAAAAGAATTTTTTAAGGTTTAATGCTATGACAAAGTAGTATATCAATAATAGTGAGAACAAGGAGGAATAAACATGGGATTAAATTTAGTATATAAAATTTTAGAAAAGCATTTAGTTGAGGGACAACTTATTCAAGGTGAACCAATTGGGATAAAGATAGACCAGACGCTTACCCAAGATTCTACTGGAACTATGACTTACCTTCAATTGGAAGCAATGGGGATAGATAGAGTAAAAACTAAAAGATCTGTAGCTTTTGTTGATCACAATATGCTTCAACAAGGTTTCGAAAATGCTGATGATCATAAGTATATACAAACTGTTGCAGCAAAATACGGAGTACTGTTTTCAAAGCCAGGTAACGGCATCTGTCATCAAGTCTTCCTAGAAAGATTTTCGACTCCTGGAGATACTTTAATTGGTTCTGACAGCCATACACCAACAGCGGGTGGTGTAGGTATGATAGCTATAGGTGCTGGTGGTCTTGATGTAGCGGTTGCTATGGGTGGGGGAGCATATTTTATAAACGCTCCAAAGGTATGTAAGATAAACCTTACTGGTAAGTTATCACCTATGGTTTCAGCAAAGGATGTAATCCTTGAAGTTTTAAGAAAACTTACTGTAAAAGGCGGAGTAGGCAGAGTTTTTGAATATGGTGGAGAAGGTGTTAAAACACTTTCAGTTCCTCAAAGAGCAACTATTACAAACATGGGAGCTGAACTTGGAGCAACTACTTCTATATTCCCAAGTGATGAAAAGACTTTTGAATACTTTAAAGCTCAAGGTAGAGAAGATGAATGGAAGGAACTTCTACCAGACGAAGATGCTGTATATGATGAAGAAGTGGTTATAGATTTAGAAAAATTAGAACCACTTGCTGCAAAGCCACATAGTCCTGATAATGTTGAAGAAATAAGAACTATAGGTAAGATTAAAGTTGACCAGGTAGCTATTGGAAGCTGTACAAATTCTTCCTATGAAGATTTGATGAAGGTAGCTAAGATTTTAAAGGGTAATAAGGTTCATCCAGATGTGTCATTAGTTATAGCTCCAGGTTCAAGACAAGTTATGGAGATGATATCTCGTAATGGAGCTTTAGGTGATATCATAAGTGCAGGTGCAAGAATTCTTGAAAATTCCTGTGGACCATGTATAGGAATGGGGCAGGCTCCTGGAACAGAAGGAGTTTCACTAAGAACCTTCAACAGAAATTTCTATGGAAGAAGTGGAACTTTAACAGCTAAGGTTTATTTAGTAAGTCCAGAAACTGCTGCTGTAAGCGCAATAACAGGTGTTCTTACAGATCCGAGAGAATTAAAAGCTGATATAAATATAGAACTTCCTGAAAGATTTATATTAGACGATTCTATGATATTAAAGCCAGCTGATACATCAGCAGAGGTTGAAGTTGTAAGAGGACCTAATATAAAGCCATTCCCAAATGGAGTTGCTTTAAAGAATAGCTTAGAAGGAAAAAATCTTTTAAAGGTTTCAGATAATATAACAACAGATCATATAATGCCTTCAAACTCAAAATTACTACCATATAGATCAAATGTACCTTATCTTGCAGATTTCTGTTTTAATACGGTAGACACTGACTTCCCGGCAAGAGCTAAGGAATATAATGGTGGATTTATAGTTGGTGGCAATAACTATGGTCAAGGTTCAAGCAGAGAGCATGCGGCATTAGCACCATTATATTTAGGGGTAAAAGCTGTAATAGTAAAGAGTTTTGCAAGAATTCATAAAGCTAATCTAATTAACAGTGGCATACTTCCATTGACTTTTGAGAATGAAGAAGACTACGATACTTTAGAACTTCTAGATGAGTTAGAGATAAACAATATAGATAAAGACATATATACTGGAAAGCTTAAAGTAGAAAATAAGACTAAAGGAACTAGTTTTTCAGTAGTTGCAGATTTATCTCAAAGAGAAATAGAAACACTACTAAGTGGTGGAAAGCTTAACTATACTAAGGAATTAATGAAAGAAGGTACAGAGAATGCATAAGATAACATTAATACCTGGAGACGGAATAGGACCTGAAGTTAGTAATGCTATGAAGATGGTATTAGAAGCATCAGGAGTAGAAATAGAGTGGGAAGAGGTTCAGGCTGGAGAAGCTCAGATAGAAAAATACGGCACACCACTTCCAGATCATGTTATAGAAGCTATTAAGAGAAATAAAATTGCAATAAAAGGACCTATAACAACTCCTGTAGGAAAGGGTTTTAAAAGTGTTAATGTTACTTTAAGGCAAAATCTTGACCTTTATGTTAATCTTAGACCAGTTAGAAGCTTTAAAGGGATAGAATCAAGATATTCAGATATAGATCTAGTTATCGTAAGAGAAAACACAGAAGATCTTTATGCTGGTATTGAACACAAAATTGGCGACTATGGTGCTGAAAGTATAAAACTTATAACAAAGCCTGCATCTCAAAGAATTGTGGAATTTGCTTTTAAATATGCTAAAGATAATAAGAGATCAACAGTAACAGCAGTTCACAAAGCCAATATAATGAAGCTTTCTGATGGATTGTTCTTAAATACCGCAAGAGAAGTTGCTGAAAATAACGCTGAAATTAAGTTCAATGATTTAATCGTAGATGCTGCAGCGATGAATTTAGTAATAAATCCCCAAAAGTATGATGTTATGGTTATGCCTAATCTTTATGGAGACATATTATCAGACTTATGTGCTGGCCTTGTAGGTGGACTCGGAATAATACCAGGAGCAAATATAGGTAGAGATTATGCAGTGTTTGAAGCTGTTCACGGAAGTGCTCCTGATATAGCTGGCCAAAACAAAGCTAATCCAACAGCACTTATACAATCTGCTATAATGATGCTTAGACATATAGGTGAATATAACCATGCTGATAAGATAGAAGCTGCACTTTCTAAAGTGTTCTTAGAAGGAAAGGTTCTTACAGGAGATCTAGGTGGAAGTGCTACAACCACTGAATTTGCTGAGGCAATCTGTGGAAAATTATAGTTGAATGGAATTTCTAGAGTTGTCTAAGCTAAATTTCAGGATTGAGATATAATTTCCTAAAGAATAAAAAAACTTGCTGACAGTGTGAAACTGTTAGCAAGTTTTTTGTATAAGTACTAAGTAGTTTATTACTATTAATGACCTGCATTTTGAGCAAATTGCATCATAACAGCTTGTACTTCTGCAACCTTTTCAGGCTTTAATAGAGCAATGATTTTTACAGCGGATTGCTTTACATCTTCAGGAGTGAAAGTTCCTTCTGCTTGCTTCTTGAAGTTATCAGCAAGTAATGCCTTAGCTTCTTCAACCTTGTCTTCTTGTACTCTTTCTAAAATATAGCCTAAAAATCTTTCTTGTCCCTCGTTCATAAATTAATCTCCTTTAATCATATTTATAGTAAATTACCTTGTTGAAGTTTAAGAATATTTAATGTTATTCTGATGTTTATTATAGCAGATAATAAAATTGCATTAAATATCTTTAAAATAGTTTGAAAGTTTATCTCTATCTGGAATAAAGATTTTTTTGCTTTCAACTATTATCAAATCTAGCTCTTGTAATTTTTTTAAAGCTCTAGATATAGTTTCTCTTTGGCTGCCAAACATATCAGCAAGATATGTAACTGATACGTTAAGGTTGATTAAAGTTCCTAAAGGATGAGAAACACCATAATCCTTAGAGAGCTTCCAAAGTTTTGCTGCTAATTTTTTTTCTATCTTTATAGGAGTAGTATTTTTCATCTGTCTATAAAGTCTTCTGACTTTTTTAGCTAAAGAGTTTATAACATTTTTAGTGAAAGTAAAGTTTTCTTCCATAAGTTCTATGAAAGCTTTTTTATCGTATACGAGAAGATACCCATCTTCAAAGGTCTCACAGCAGATTGAAGATTGTAAGTCATCTAAAATAACTTCATTTAAAATCTTTCCTTCTCCTAAGATAAAAATAACTTTTTTTTGTGCATTTTCGCTTAATTTATATAAAGAAAACTTGCCCTTTAAAACAATAAAAATATTGTTAACTAGATCCTTATCTAAAAAAACATGAGCATTCCTATCAAACCTTTTTACTTTTCCAAGAGTGTAAAGCTTTAATAAGAACTCGTCGTCAAGTCCTGCAAATACTTCTAAATTTTTAATGTAATCAAAGTTAAATTCAGTCATGTTATCCCTTCTTAAAGAAAATATAAATTTATTTTATCAGAGTTTAGACAAAAGATACACAGTAACATAAATTTAAATTTAGATCGTATTTAAAGAAAAACTTTATTTTTGCTATACTTTGTTGAATTTTACAATGGTTAAATTTTAAGATTAATTTAAAAATTTAGAGGGGAATTTTTTTGGTTTTGACTGCACATAATAATACCGTTCCAAAGTAGGCTTAAAAAATATATATTATCTTTCACGAAAAGCCTTAATAAAATATAAAGGAGGGAATTCCAATGGCAAATGCAAGACAAAACGTACAAACAACTTGTGATGAGTTAAATCACTGCAAACAACATCTTCAAGATGCTTTAAACACAGTTGAAAAGGATCAAAACAGACAAAAAATCCAAAGATCTCTAGATGCTGTTAACAATGCAATCAATGTAACACAAGACACACTATCAAGCTATACTGAAAGCTAGTGTACATAGATATTTAAGAGGAACCCTTGATTTTCAAGGGTTCTTTCTTTCTTTATTTATTTATAGGAAAGTATATTATAACAAGTTCTATTTTAGTAAATATACTACAATTTATATTAAGTCTAGCTTAATGTAAAAATTTCAAACAAAGTATAAACTTTTTTAGTTAAAAATTTGTCTATTAAACATTTTCCGTCTTTGGAATGATATGTTTATTAAAGAAACATTAGTAATGTCAAATTTTTGTTAAAAGATTACTTGGATTAGTAAAAGTTTTTAAGCGGATCGTGATAAAAATCACAGTCTGCTTTTGTTTTTTTTAGTAAACTAAGGATATACGGGAGGGATTTTTTATGTTTAGTGAAGAAATTAACAAAGTTGCCCAGGCGGCAAAAGGAAAAAGCGAATTATTAAAAAAGAATAAGGTTGGTTATTTATTATCATCAGCTTTTGCAGGATTGTACGTAGGATTAGGTATAATGCTTATATTTACTGTAGGTGGATTGCTATCAGCAGCAAACTCACCAGCTACAAAGATAGCAATGGGAGCATCTTTTGGTGTAGCACTTTCATTAGTTGTTTTTGCTGGATCTGAGTTATTTACAGGGAATAACTTTGTAATGACAATAGGTGCTTTAAAGAAAACCGTTTCATGGTTAGACGTTATATTAGTTTGGATTGTAAGTTTTATAGGTAATCTTGCAGGTTCAGTGTTTGGTGCATTCCTATTTTATTCTGCTGGACTAGCATCAGGGCCAGTTGGAAAGTTTGTATTAAGTGCAACTAATACTAAGATGCATTTATCAAGTCAGGAACTTTTTGTTAGAGGAATTTTATGTAATGTGTTAGTATGTCTTGCAGTTTGGTGCAGTTTTAAGATGAAAGAAGAAATAGGAAAGTTAGTTATGATCTTCTGGTGCTTATTTGTATTTATAACAGCAGGTTTTGAACATAGCATAGCAAATATGACACTTTTATCAATAGGTTTATTTGTCCCACATCAAGCTACTATAAGCTTAATTGGATTTATTCATAATTTAACATTTGTAACTTTAGGCAATATTGTTGGTGGTGCTGTAATATTGGCAATACCTTACTATTTAATTTCTAGAGAAAAATAAGGAGTGCTATTATGGGATATAAGATGACTGTAGAAAGTTATAACGAGTATTTAGAAAAGCTTTCAGAAAAGTACAAGATATTTGCGCCAAAAGTATTTGAAGGAAAAGGAAGTTATTCAGATACAGATGTGGTTAGATATGGCGAAATAAGTGATATAAGTGAAGTTGTGTTTGATAAAAAATCAGATTTTTCATATAAGGAAGTATTGCTTCCAATTACTCAAACTTTGTTCTACTTTACAGAAGATGAATGGATAGAGCCAAAGCAAGAGGAAAAAGGAGCAATAATATTCTTAAGAAGCTGTGATATGCATTCTGTAAGAAGAATTGATGATATATATTTAAGAAATGGTTTCGAAGATCCATATTATAAAGCTCTGAGAGAGAGAACAAAATTTGTTCTTATAGGATGCAGTGAAAGCTTTGAAAACTGTTTCTGCGTAAGTATGGGAACAAATAAAACTGATGAACATCAAGCTTATATAAAAGTTGAAGATGATATGGTTTATTTTGATGTTAAGGATGCTGAACTTGAGGCTATCTTAGGAGATCTTTCAAGAGAAGAAGCAGAAGTTGAAGTTGATTTTGTTACTGAAAATGGTGTAAAGGTCAACATACCAGAAAACTTAGATTTAAGTGTAATGAATTCATCTATGTGGAAAGAATACTCAGCTAGATGTATAGCTTGTGGAAGATGTAACTTTGTATGTCCTACCTGTACATGCTTTACAATGCAGGATGTATTCTACAAAGACAACAAAAAGGCTGGAGAAAGAAGAAGAGTTTGGGCTTCTTGTCATGTAGACGGATATACAAACATGGCTGGGGGACATGGCTTTAGATTAGACAAGGGTCAAAGAATGAGATTTAAGGTTCTTCATAAGGTATATGATTATAAGAAGAAGTGGGGATATAACATGTGTGTTGGTTGTGGTAGATGTGATGATATCTGTCCAGAATATATATCCTTCTCAAACTGCGTAAATAAATTAGAAAAAGGAATGGAAGAGGTGAAAGCAAATGAATAACCCATATATGCCATCAAAGTCAACGATTTTAGATATAAAAAAGCATACAGAAATAGAATATACTTTTAGGCTTTCATTTAAAGGTGATGTAAAACCAGGGCAATTCTTTGAGGTTTCTCTTCCAAAGTACGGAGAAGCTCCTATATCAGTAAGTGGAATAGGTGAAGATTATATAGAACTTACAATAAGAAGAGTTGGAGTAGTTACAGAAGAAATATTTAATTACTACGTTGGTCAACAATTATTTTTAAGAGGACCATATGGTAATGGATTTGATATAGAAAATTATAGAGGAAAAGAAGTTATAGTTGTAGCAGGTGGAACAGGACTTTCACCAGTAAAAGGAATAGTTGATTATTTCTCACAAAATCCTAGTGAAGCTAAGAAATTCACTTTAATATCAGGATTTAAGTCTCCGACTGATATGTTATTTAAAGATGATATGGAAGTTTGGAAAAACAATATAAATCATATTTTAACTGTAGATACTGCTCCAGAAGGATATGAAGGTAATGTTGGACTAGTTACTAAGTATATTCCAGAACTGCAGATTGATGATATGGAAAATGTTGAGGTTATAGTAGTTGGACCTCCAATGATGATGAAATTTACAGTAGGTGAATTTTTAAAGAGAGAAATTAAAGAAGAAAAGATCTGGATATCTCACGAAAGAAAGATGTGCTGTGGTCTTGGAAAATGTGGACATTGCAAGATCGATGACACTTATGTATGTTTAGATGGTCCTGTATTTAATTATTCAGTTGGAAAGCTTCTAAGAGATTAGAAGGAGGTAGAGATAATGGATATAAACACTAAAGCACTTAAAAAAAATGCCTTCAGAGTTACTAAGAAAAGAGGAATAACTTCATCTAGAATAAGGGTACCCGGTGGACATTTAGATTCAAAGTATTTAGCAAAGATTGGTGAGATTGCTGAAAAGTTTGGAGATGGTTCTGTTCATATAACTACAAGACAGGGATTTGAAATAACTGGAATAGATATGAAGGACATGAATGAAGTAAACTTAATGCTTCAGGACTTAATCGAAGGTTTAGAGATAAACCAAGAAGAAGAAGGAAAAGGATATCCAGCGGCTGGTACTAGAAATGTGACTTCTTGTATAGGTAATAGGGTGTGCCCATTTGCTAACTATGATACAACTGCCTTTGCTCAAAGAATTGAAAAAATGATATTCCCAGACGATCTTCACGTAAAGATAGCTTTAACAGGTTGTCCTAATGATTGCTTAAAGGTTAGACAACATGACTTTGGAATCATAGGGATGACTGAACCTCAATATGATGCTTATAGATGCATAGGCTGTCAAGCTTGTGTTACAAACTGTAAGAAGAGAGCTACTGGAGCTTTAAAATTTGAAAATTTCAAGGTTGTTAGAGATCACGACAAGTGTATAGGATGTGGTGAGTGTGTAGGTAAGTGCCCAACTGGAGCTTGGACTAGGAGCGAAGAGAAATATTATAGACTTGCTATAATGGGTAGATCAGGAAAGAAAAACCCAAGACTTGCAGAAGATTTTATAATCTGGGTCGATGAAGAAAGTATAAAGAAGATAATAATGAATACTTACGAGTACGTAAGAGAATATATAGATAAAGATGCTCCAGGCGGAAAAGAACATATTGGATATATAGTTGATAGAACTGGTTTCCAAGAGTTTAAAAAGTGGGCATTGAAGGATGTTGAGTTAGGTCCTAAGGCTATTCTTAAGGATAATGTATATTGGAGTGGAATAAGATATTAATTTTAAGGGGAGCAAACTATTGCTTCCCTTAATGCTTTGGCCAAGATACTTAATGTTACATTTTTCACTCTTTACTATTCTGTAGCAAAAGTAAGATTTCGGCAATTACTTATGTTAATGCTAGATATAAGTAGTATTAGAATTTATATAAATATGTATTACTTCAATCTGAAGAATATTTTCAAAACTTCTATGGATTTTGATAGGAGCATTAAAAGGTATAAATTTGATTATGAAGTGGTACATCAATATATAATTAAATAGGAGTAAATATGTCCACTTTGTTGAAGTATAGCTTTTATTAGGTTATACTTTTGTTGTTAAGAATTTATACAGAATTCCACTATGATAACTTGGTTACCTATAAAATTTATTAATAAAAAAATTCTTATAGGATTTTTGAGCGTATATTATTTGCCTTTTATTTTCTTTATGTAGTATTTTTTAGTGTGGAGTAATTTAATGAATAAAATTATAATCGATAAAAAGCAAAGTGATAGTTCAACATAGTGAAATGTAGTATAATAATAAGAATGTATAAATGTAAAATTTTATATTAATAAAATTATAAAAATATAAGAATATAAGAATTTACAGTAATACTGGGGCTTAAGAATATTTGGAGTGATAATTTATGAATCAGCTTATTGGATTTAAACGAAATGTATCTCTTGATATAAGAGAAAAGTTTGCCATAAGGCAAAGTAAGACAGAGCAATACCTTTGTGAACTCACTAAAAGATTCTCAGAGGTTGTTATTATAAATACTTGTAATAGAATAGAGATTTACTTTAATGCAGATAACTGCAGTAAAGCAAATATAGATTTCATATTTGATATATTTAATTGGGATAAAGATTTAAAAGAGTACATCTTTCATGATAAGGATGACAAAGTCACAGAGCATCTAATGGAGGTTGCCTGTGGCTTTCATTCTAAGATATTGGGTGAAGATCAGATACTTGGGCAAGTGAAAGATAGCTTTTTATATTCAAAGGATAGAGGGGCAGCCTCTAATGAACTAGGAAGGTTATTTCAAACTGCTATAACTTGTGGAAAACAATTTAGGACAGAAGCGAAATTATATGAGATTCCAGTCTCATCATCTTCAATAGCAGTTCATGAAGCCATAGATAGAGGCCATAAGACCTATATGGTTATAGGTTATGGAGAGATAGGAAGTCTGGCTGTAAAATATCTTTTAGGGCAAGATGTAGGTAAGATATTTTTGGTGGTTAGAACTCCTGAAAATGTGAAAGATATATTTGATCCTAGAGTTGAAGTAATTAATTTTAATAGAAAAAATGAAGTTCTGAACGAAGTTGAATGTATCATATCTTGTACGTCAGCGCCGCATCCTGTTGTAAGATATGAAGAGATTCCTAAAAAAGTAGACTTATTTATTCTCGATCTAGCAGTACCAAGAGATGTGGATAAAGAAATTAGGGATTTAGATAATGTAGAGCTTCTTGACATTGACGATATATCAAGGATTGATGATAAGAATAAAGCTTTAAGAAGAGCGCGAATGATAGATTTTAAGTATATAATAAAGGAATACTTTACTGAGTATAGTAACTGGTTGAAGATGAGAGAATTATCTCCTGTAATTTCAGCTATGAAAGAAGCGGGAAAAGAGGTTGTAAGTGATAGATATGCAAGTTATAGAAATAGAGCAAATGCTAGAAACTCTGGAGAGTTAGCAGAAGTTCTTATAAAAAGTACTTCAGATCACTATATAAATAAAGCAATTAATGTACTTAAAGAAGCAAAGTTAAAGGGATGTGAAGATCAGTGCATGGAGATAATAAGCAGGATATTCCTAAGCTAGAATATATGTTTTTATCCTTTATAAGTAGTAAGATAAGAGTTTTAATCATCGGTGGAGGAAAGGCCGCTTTGATAAAGGCCACAACTTTGATTAAGAATGGATGTAGGTTAACAATTTTAGCTGAGCATTTTGATGAAGAGATAGAAGCTTTGATTTCTACAGGAGTAGTTAATCTCATAAAAGAAAGCTATAGTGAGACGTGTTTGAAGGATAAGCATTTAATATTTATATGTATTAATGATAAAAGCACCATAGGAAGAATTATTGAGGACTGTGAGAAGCAAAGCAAGGTGTATATAAACTGCAGTGATTCTAAAAATGGTTTGGCAGTTTTGCCAATACAAAATAATAATGAGAGTTTTTCATATGCGATCCATACTAATGGTGGTAATCCTAAGATGTCTAGAAAGCTATTGAGCGAAATGAGTAAAGCTGTGGAACCTTTACAGGCCATAACAGATTTTTCAACTTCCTTAAGGATTAAGATGAAAGAAATAGGTTTTATTGATAAGACTATAATAGAATTTATTATTTCTAATGAGTACAGTTTTTTCTTTGAAAAAGGTTATGGAAAAAAAGTACTATACTTGTATTTTAGTAAAGAATATTTAGATAAATTACTTGAAGATGATTTTGTTTTATATGGAGGATATGACCATGAGTTTGATTATAGCAACTAGGAAAAGTAAGCTTGCACAGACCCAAACTGAAATAGTTATGGAGCTTCTAAAAGATAAATGTGGAGCTGAAAGTGAAAAGCTTCTAATGAGTACAGAGGGAGATAGAAGGTTAGATGTAGCACTTAATAAGATAGGGGGAAAAGGATTATTTGTAAAAGAAATAGAATATGCTTTGCTTGACGGAAAAGCTGATGCTGCAGTACACAGTATGAAGGATGTGCCTTTTGCATTAGAAGAGCCTTTCGAGATTGTAGCAATGCCTGAGCGTGAAGATCCTAGAGATGTATTTGTATCTATGAAAAATATCAGTTTTTATGATTTGAAAAAAGGAGCTAGAATAGGTACTTCTAGTATAAGAAGGAGCTCTCAACTAAGAGTCTTAAGACCAGATATTGAGATTGTTCCTATCAGGGGAAATGTTCAAACAAGACTAGATAAGATAGAAAAAGAAAATCTAGATGGAATAATTCTAGCGGCAGCAGGTTTAAGAAGGTTAGATATGGAAGATATAATAACTGACTACTTTAATGAAGAAGTGTTTCTTCCAGCAGTGGGGCAAGGGGCTCTAGGTATAGAGACCTTAAAAACAAGTGATAAAAAACATATTTTCTCCAAGCTTGATGATGCTAAAACAAGAATCACTGTAGAGGCTGAAAGAAGCTTTATGAAAGAACTTAATGGGGGATGCCATTCTCCTATAGGTGCTTATGCAAGGATTGAAAATGATGATATTTATATATTAGGTATATATGAAATTAATGATAGATTGGTAAAGAAAGATGTTCAAGGTAAAGTTGAAGAGCATATTGAGCTTGGGAAGACTTTAGCTAAAAAGATTATAAAAGAACTATAATTATCAGCTGAGTTTAAGTTTCGTGCTGAAATTAGAAAAGAGAACTACGATTGATGAGGTGGAAAAATGTCAAAAGCATATATTATCGGGGCTGGTCCAGGAGATGAAGGACTACTGACTTTAAAGGCAGTAAAGGTGATGAAGGAATGTACTGCGGTACTTTATGATAGACTTATAGGAAATAATGTATTGTCACATTTGAGTGATAGCTGTGAAGTTTACTTTTGTGGGAAAGAGCCGGGGTGTCATTATAAAACTCAAGATGAGATAAATGCTATGTTAGTAGAACTAGCTAAAAAGGGACACACTGTAGGAAGAATAAAGGGTGGAGATCCTTATGTATTTGGAAGAGGTGGTGAGGAAGTTCTAGCTTTAGAAGCTGAAAATATTCCTTTTGAAGTTATCCCTGGGGTGACTTCAGCAGTTGCTGTTATGAGTTATGCTGGAATACCAATAACTCATAGAGGGCTTTCTCAAGGTTTCCATGTGCTTACAGGTATGAGTGCAGCTACCTTAAACATTCAATGGGAGGTATTAACCAAATCACAAAATACCTTGGTATTTTTAATGGGACTAGAAAATCTAGGTGATATAGTTAGAAATCTTATAGAAAATGGAAAGCCTAAAGATACTCCATGTGGAGTTATAATGAGAGGGACCACTGCAAAGCAAAAAAAGGTGATTGGTACTTTAGAGAACATACAAGAACTAGTAAAAGCTAATAATTTGAAATCTCCTTCAATAATAGTTGTGGGAAAGGTTGTAACTTTAAGTGATAAATTAAATTGGTTTGAAAGACTGCCGCTTTTTGGAGCAAATGTCTGTGTAACCAGAACTAAAAAACAGGCTCAAAGTATGAAGGAAAAGCTAAGAAGCTTAGGTGCAGAGGTTACTGAAATACCAGCGATAAAGATAGTAAGCACCTCTGAAAATCTAAATCAATATAAAGATAATATAAGTTCCTTTGAATATATAATTCTAACTTCAGTTAATGGAGTTAATATATTCTTTGATTATTTAAGAGATAATAGTATGGATATTAGAGAAATTAAAGCTGAGTTTGCAGTTATAGGAAAAGCAACTCTTAATGCATTGAAGGAAAGAGGAATAATTGCAAATATAATGGCTGATGAATTCGTAGCTGAAGGTCTTGTAAAAGAACTGAAAAACTATAAACTTAAGGATAAAAAGATTCTTATGCCTATTTCTAAGAATTCAAGGAATGTAGTAGAAGAATTTTTAAGAGAGCAGGGAGCTATAGTTGAAAGAGTACATACATATGAAACTCAAAAGGCTGAATTTAAGAATATAGCTGCTTTTGATAATGTGAATACAATTATATTTACAAGCCCATCTACAGTAAATAATCTAGTAGATATGGTGGGAATTGATAAGGTTAAGGAAAAGTTATGTATAGCTATAGGGCCTATAACTTATAAGGCGTTAGAAGAAAAGGAAATAAAAGCAGTATTATCAGAAGCCCATAGTGAAGATGGAGCTATAGAAAAACTTACAGAAGTATGGAGTGAACGACATGAATAAGAGAAATAGAAGACTGAGAACAAGAAAAGAGATAAGGGATTTAGTTAGAGAAAACTCTTTATCTCCTATGGATTTTATATACCCAATTTTTGTGGTTGAAGGAAATAATATAAAAAAAGAGATAGAATCTATGCCGGGAAATTATCATTTCTCAGTAGATAGATTACAAGAAATAGTTGAAGAGATTAAAAAAGCCAAGGTAAGAGGTATTATGATTTTTGGAATTCCTGATGAAAAAGATTGCTGTGGATCAGAAGCTTATGCAGAGGATGGAATAGTTCAAAAAGCTGTAAGAAGAATAAAAGAATTAGATAAAAACCTATGGGTAATTACTGATGTTTGCTTATGTGAATATACAGACCATGGTCATTGTGGAATTATAGAAAACGAATATGTTAAGAATGATGAAACTTTAGACGTTTTATCTAAGGTTGCAGTATCTCATGCAAAGGCAGGAGCAGATATGGTTGCGCCTTCTGACATGATGGATGGGAGAGTAGCAGCAATAAGAGGAGCCCTAGATGAAAATAACCTTGAAAATGTAGGAATAATGGCATACAGTGCTAAGTACTGTTCAGCTTTCTATGGACCATTCAGAGAAGCTGCAAACTCAGCTCCACAATTTGGAGACAGGAAGAGTTATCAGATGGATCCTGCAAACAGCAGAGAAGCAGTAAGAGAAATGGAAAATGATATAGAAGAAGGCGCAGATATCATAATGGTTAAACCTGCTCTATCCTATTTAGACATAATAAAAATGGCGAGAGATAAATTTGATTATCCAGTAGCGGCGTATAGTGTAAGTGGTGAGTATGCTATGATTAAAGCTGGTGCAAAGCTTGGATATATAGATGAGAAAAAAATAGCATTAGAAAGTCTTCTTTCTATAAAAAGAGCAGGTGCTGATATAATAATAACTTATTATGCTCTAGAAGCATCAGCTTGGCTTAAGGAGGAATAAAAATGAATAATAGTGAAATATTTCAGTTATCACAAAAGTATATGCCTGGTGGAGTTAATTCACCAGTAAGAGCCTTTAAAGGACTAGAGATAGATCCTCCTGTAATAAAGAGAGGGGAAGGGGCTTATATCTATGATGAAAATGATAAGAAATATATAGATTTTGTTGGAGCTTGGGGACCTATGCTTTTAGGACACAAGGATGAAGATGTTATTTCATCGATGAAGGAAGCTTTAGATAACGGTCTAGCTTTTGGTGCTCCAACCTATTTAGAACTTGAATTAGCCAAATTTATGTGCGAAACCTTAGAAAATGTAGATATGGTGAGGATGGTTAACTCGGGCACTGAAGCTACTATGAGTGCTGTAAAGCTTGCTAGGGGATATACTGGAAGAGATAAGATAATAAAATTCTCAGGTTGCTATCATGGACACTTTGATGGCTTCCTAGTAAGTGCAGGTTCAGGAGTTCTTACTGGTGGTATACCTGGTAGTGCAGGAGTTCCAAAGGGAAGCATATCCAATACATTAGTTGCTGAGTACAATAATATATCTTCTGTAAAAGCTATCTTTAATGCTTTTGGTGAAGATATAGCTGCAGTTATCATAGAACCAGTGGCAGGAAACATGGGAGTAATAAAAGCTGAAGATGCTTTTATGAATGAACTTAGAGCTCTATGTGATGCAAATAGAAGCCTTTTAATATTTGATGAAGTAATGAGTGGGTTTAGAGTAGCTTACAAAGGTGCGCAATCCTTATTTGATGTAAAACCTGATTTAGTTACTTATGCGAAAATCATGGGTGGAGGAATGCCTTGTGGTGCTTATGGCGGAAGAAGAGATATAATGGAAAAATTATCTCCATCAGGTCCTATATATCAAGCAGGTACAATGTCAGGTAATCCTATAGTGATGACTGCAGGAATAGCTACTTTAAAGAAACTACATAGCAATCCTATGTATTATGAAAACATAGAAAAGTATGGAGCAATGCTAGAAAGGGAAATAAAAGACATTTTATCACAAAAGGGAATAGCTAACGTTATCAATAGATGTGGTGGAATGATGACTTTATTCTTTACTAAAAATGAAAATGTAAAAACCTATGATGATGTTAAAACTTGTGATATAGATTTATTTAATAAATATTTTACTCATATGTTGAGTGAGGGAATTTATCTTCCTCCATCACAATATGAAGCTATGTTTTTATCAGTAAAGCATGGGGATAAAGAAATACAAAGTTTTTCTGAGGCTTTAAGAAGACTTTAAAACGAGGTAGAAATGAAAAAAGGGTTGATTGTATTAAGTAATGGTACAGCAGATTTAGAGGCTTTAGATAGATATGAGCAAGTTATAGATAATATAGATACAAGTAGGTACTCTGAGGTAATTAAGGCATTTGCCTCAGATAAAATAATCGGTAAACTAAAAACTAGATATAATATTTCAAAACCTAACCTAAGAGATGGAATAGAGAAGCTTATAAAAATTGGTGTTGAAGATATAACTGTAGCAACTTTGTTTTTAATAGAGGGTAAAGAGTATGAAGAGGCTGAGAGACTAGTTAAAGAGCTTAGAGAAAAATATAGTAATTACAGTATAAATATAACTCATGCAGCTCTTATACAACAAGATAAACATAGAAGTTATGAATTTATTGATAGAATTAGTCCTATTATAAATAGAGAATATGAAATAATTTTGGTAGCGCATGGAACAAGTCATCAAGCACAGCTGAGCTATTATGAATTTCAAAAAAGTCTTAGAGATAAAGGCTATGAAAACATTCATATAGGTACAATAGAAGGAGAACCTTCTTTTGAGGATATAGTGAATCAATTAAAGAAGAGAAATATTAAAAGAATTGTACTTCAGCCGTTTCTTTTTGTTGTAGGCTTTCATGGAAAGAAAGATTTGATTACTGACAATCCTAACTCTTGGAAGAGCAGACTGATTAGGGAAGGTTTTGAGGTATTTACGTCAGATAAATCATTATCAGAGATACAGGGCGTTATTGATTTCATTATTAATAGCGAATATAAAAAAGAATATCTTTAATATAAGTTTTTCTTTTTTCATCTCATAATAAAGTTAACCGTTATAAGCTATAAACCCCACTATATATAAATCCTTTAGCACAAGCTTAAATTTATATATAGTGGGGTTTTATTTAAAGAGATGGTCTACAGAGAACATTACTATTCATTATATCCGCAGTTGAACTGGAATATCTCTGCAGTTTTTTTAAAGCGTTCAGCTTTTTCTAGGTCACCTTTAAGCTCTTCAAGTTTTGATATCAAAAAGTAAGTTTCGCCACAATCATCTTTAATAGTAAGAGTTTTCTTTAAAACTTCCTCAGCTTTTTCAATTTCATTTTCATCAAGAAGCTTCTTCGCAAGAGTTAAATGAGCAACTAAGTTATTTTTTATAGAATCCTTCTTAAGTACTTCATCTAATACAGCCTTAACTCTTTTACTTGTGAAAGGTTTCTGAAGGTAAGCCGCAGCACCAAGTTTTGTACATTCAACAGCATTTTTTATCGTACCGAAAGCTGTCATAACTATCACAGTTATATTCTTATTGTATTTTTTTATATATCTCAATAATTCAGTGCCACTAACCTCAGGCATTTTTATATCAGTAAAGACTATTGCTATTTCTTCTTTTCTTATGATATCTATAGCTTCGTTAGCGTTTATGGCTTCAAATACATGAAAACCTTCCATATCCAAATATGTTTTAAGCATCTCTCTTATGTTTTTTGTATCATCTACTACTAAGACTTTTTTCATAATTAATCCCCCTTATTTGGCAACTCAAAAGTGAATATACTACCTAGGCCATACTGACTTTCACAATAGATGCTTCCGCCGTGAAGCTCCACAATCTGTTTTGAAAGTGCTAAACCAAGACCAGTACCTTCGCTTTCACTATTAGCTCTAAAGAATTTTTCAAATATTCTAGTTTGATATTCATTAGTTATACCTATTCCATTATCTTTAACGAATATACTTATATGATCAAAATTTTCATAGGCACCAATCAGCACAGTTCCAAAATTTCTAGTGTATTTTATTGCATTAGATAAAAGATTGTTAAGCACCCAACCTATCTTTTCTTCGTCCACATATACTTCAGTTAGGTTGCGCTGGATACCTATACGAAGTTCTATATTTTTATTCTCTAGTAGTGAGTAGTATTCATCTACGCTTCTATTTATAATATCTTCCACAGAGCAGAAGGACATGTTTAATAGTTTTTGATCAGACTCTAACTGACCATATCGTAAGAAGTTATTTATTAAGTTTAATAGTTTTTGGCTATCCTCACTTATTGCAGAAACTATTTTATTAAAGTTTGTGTTAGATTCCATAAGCTCAGAATCTTCAAGTAAGCTTGCGCCCATCATAATAGAAGTTAATGGAGTCTTTATCTCATGAGATAGTGATGATATTAAATCATGTTTTAATTTTTCTATCTTTTTAATCTCAGTTATATTTTGAAAATATACAACTATACCATTTGTTTTATTAGCATTGTCTTTAATTAATGATAAATTAATCTTAAATACTGTGCTATTATTTTTAAAACTCATGATTTTGCTGTCTTTTTCTAGGGAATTATCCATTACATTTGATATAAAGTCAAATAACTCTCCATATGTTAAGGTCTCTAACACATGTCGGCCAACAGCTTGAGCTTGAGATATCTTAAAGTAATTTTCTGATTCATCATTAAGAAGAACTATTCTGTAATTTGTATCTAAAACTATGATTGGGTCAGATATACTTTTTAAAATAGCTAAAGACCTATTCTTTTCATCTAATAGTTTACCAAAAGTGCTGTGTTGAAATTGGCCTATTTTTTCACTCATATTATTAAATTCTTGAGCTAAAATACCAATTTCATCATCTGATAATATCTCTGCTCTATGTGTAAAGTCACCTTCCTTGGTTTTTATTATATCGTCGTGAAGAGAATATAAAGGACTAAGGAATTTATTTATATATCTTTTGGAGAAAGCTAGTCCTACTAAAATCAAGAAAATGCTCAAGCCTATGGTTGTATTTATGGAGAAGCTTATACTGTTTTTCATTGAGTCTTTTTGGTTTACGATAGCAGTATCATTTATATTAATTATTTTACGCAATGATTTTGTAAGGCCTTCATATAATGGTTGTATTTGTTCTGTATATTGTGATAAGGCAGCTTCTTTACCTTTTGAATCTCTTATAGCTATTATATTGGTCAACGAATCTAAAAAAGCAGAGTAATCAGTGTTTATCTGTTTAATAGCAGATGATTCTCCTTCCTCGGTTATATTGTTTAATTCCGAGAGATAATTTTCATGAAAACTATTGTTTGTATCATAAAAGTTTCGTATGAATACAGGATTTTTTGTGTTTATGTAGCTAATTATGTCTTGAGATTCTTCATCTATAATTTGGATCATTTTATTTGAGGTTTGTATGCTGTCATAATTATTAGACACCAATTTATTAGTATCCTGTTTTACCTCGAATAAATTAAAAAGTGATATTCCTACAATAATGAAATTGATGAATAACAAAGCTAGAAATAAGCAAATAAACTTTAGCTTTAAACTGTTTTTCATAATGTCCCCTTTGATTATGTTTTGTATAATATATTATCGTACTTGAATCGTAAATTTATATAACATTAAAATTATACATTAAATAAGGTTCAAGCGCTATGCTTGAACCTCATAATAATGTAATCTATTTTATTGAATGTTCGTATTCAGCAATCATTCTCTTAACCATTTCTCCGCCAACGCTGCCACATTGTCTTGAAGAAAGATTACCATTGTATTCCTTGAAAGGAACTCCTAATTCATTAGCAACTTCATTTTTAAATTTTGATAGAGCAGCTTTTGCTTCTGGAACTAATTTTTGTGCCATAGTAAAATCCTCCTTTAAGATTTTTATTTGCTAAAGCTTCTTTTGCTTTGCAATATTATTATGTGTACATATGTTTTTTATAAACTATGAAAATAAGTCTAATTAAGGAAATCGGCACAGAAAAAAGCAGATTAAGGAATAAATATTATCCTTTAATAAATACTCACCATGATAATTTTAGCATTTTAAATTGAAATTATTTATTGAAATTTTTACAAATTTATTTTTTCTTTATAGGATTTAAAACCGTAGCTAGATTCAGCTGATTTTATAGCATTAATAATGGCCTTTTCCATAACTCTGGCTGAGAGAAGACCTACAACATTGATATCAGAATTTACCTTACCTGTTGCCATTGTAAAGATTGTATCTCCATCAACCATTGTATGCGCTGGTCTCATTGTTCTTCCAAATCCATTATGAGCCATAGAGGCTACCTTATTAGCTTCTGCCTTTGTAAGGATAGCATTAGTAGCAATGATTCCAATGGTTGTATTTCCATTGAATACATTATTCTTTTTAGAATATTGAGATATCATAACCTCTTCAGTATTAACAAAGCTTTCAAGGTTTTCATCTAAAGCGCCAGCGATAATTTCATTAGTTGAAGGGTCGATTACATCTCCAAGACAATTAACTGCAACTATTGCACCTATTTGCAAATCACCTATTTGAACAGCATATGTTCCAAGGCCGCCTTTCATGGAAAACTGGGGTCCTAAAATCTTTCCCACAGTAGCACCGGTACCAGCTCCAATATTTCCGTTTAAATCCTCTTTTAGTGATTCTGAGTTTACACAAGCATCAAAGCCCATTTTTTTATCAGGTCTAATTTTCCCGTTTCCACATACCAGATCAAATAGGACAGCTTGACAAACAATTGGTACTTTGGTTATAGAAACATCAAAACCAATATTATTACTTTCTAAGTATTCCATTACACCTGCAGCAGCGTCTAAACCAAAAGCGCTACCACCTGAAAGCATAACTGCATGAATCTTTTCTACCATTTCCGTAGGGTTTAATAGATCCGTTTCTCTAGTACCAGGAGCTCCACCCCTTACTTCAACTCCACCAGAAGCGCCTTCTTCACATATTACAACAGTACACCCAGTTCCGGCTTCAAGGTTTTCACTGTGCCCAACTCGAATGCCTTCTATATCGCAAAATTTTATCTCGTTCATTTCTTTTACTCCTCTCGAATAATAATGAAATTAAAGATTACATAATAAATAAATTAGTTCATTGATTTGGGTATGATGTTTAAGAGCATTATTTAAATTAATTGGTTACACAGGAGATGCTATATGAGCGAGCTATTAGAATTAATATGATAAAATCATATTAATTCTTTGCGTAAGCTCATTAAAGAGTAGGATGAGTAAGCAATTAATTTAAACTGCTAATTATATTAATACCAAAAAAGTGTGCGGCTATTTTTATAGCTGCACACTCATAATATTATTTTCTAAGTTTAAGTATTGCTAATACAACTGGAACTGTTATTATTGTTGAAACTAAAGCTTCTGGAATACCATTAGTCATTCCGATTGCAACTATAGTCTTTCCAGCTGCTGAAGAGCTTATATTTATAGCTTTCGCAAATCTATCAACATAGACAATGTAAATCAAGCTTAAAACTAAAACTGTATTTGTAAGAGTACCAAGTACTGCGGCAGTCCCTACTGATAGTGCATCGCTTTTTTCACTTAGTCTAAATTTTACAAATAAGAAGTTAAGTAATACCAAAACAGCAGCGGCTATACCATAGCTAACCATTACAGGTAATAATACTTTAAGGGCTAAAGCAACTATAACTGATAAAAATGTTATTACAATAGCACCTGAAACTGCAGGATTCTTCTTAACTGCTTTTGTTATTCCAACATATGAGTAGTAACTTACAACACCGATTAGTATTCTAGGAAGTAAAGCTACTATTGGATTCCAGAATACAAAGCTTGTAACTGTTGGAGCTGTAAATGCTTGATACATACTAAATAATCCAAAACATAGTCCTATTAGACCACCAACAATTGGTCCTTCTACTATAGCACCTATTATAACTGGTATATGCATTATTGTAGCATTAACTGGCGGTATTTTTATAAATCCTAAACCGCTTAGTCCTAAGAAGATTGATATGGCAGCTAACATTGCAGTTACCACCATTTGTCTAGTACTGAATTTTGATTTGTTTAAACCTCTTTCCATGTTTTGCCTCCCGTTCTTATTCCTTTAATATAGTAGGATATAATTCGGCTTTTAGTAAAAAACCATTTAGTTCGGTTTCGTGAGAATACCGACAAATGTATTTTAGCATGTATTAATTTTTTATCAAGACATTTAAACAAAAAAATATTTTTCATAAATTCATTGTAAAACTATAGTTATTGGTATTACTATATTAAATGTAAGTATAAATAATATTCTGAATTTTACTGGTGAAAGTAGATACTTTGACCAACACAGTATAATACTAGAAATTTTTAAAGCTTAATCATGATTGTACATATTGTAAATTAACAGTTTTTATAAAGAAAGAAGTGAAATATTTTAGGATAGATATTTATACAAGATCATTAGCTGAATCTTTATATAAAAATAGGGTAATAATAATTAAAGAGAAACGGAGGTGGTATATTTGTCTAATTTAGAAATATTTAATGATATAGAAGCACATTTGTTATCTGATGATAGACCATCAGAATATTTAAACAAGCTTAAAAAAGATGGAGTTTTACATAAAAGACCTTTTGATATAATAGGTGGATTAGAAAATATTGAGCAGGAGAAGAAATTTCATCCTGAAGGAAATGTGTGGAATCATACTATGATGGTAGTAGATCAGGCTGCCTCAAGAAGAGAAATCAGTGAAGATAAAAGAAGTTTTATGTGGGCAGCACTACTTCACGATGTTGGGAAAATAAAAACAACTGTAAAAAGAAATGGAAGATGGACAGCTTATAATCATGATTCAGTTGGGGCTGAGATGGTTAGACGTTTCTTAAGAGATTTTTCAGAGGATGAGGTTTTCAATGACTCTGTAATTGGTCTTGTAAGATGGCATATGCAAAATCTTTATGTAAATAAAAGACTTCCTTTTGCAGAAATATCAAGTATGGTAGAAGATTGTTCAGTGCATGAAATTACGCTTTTATCATTATGTGATAGATTAGCCAGGGGTGAGATGAAACCTAACGAAATATATGAAATAACTGAAAAACTTGAGAAATTTGTGGACACAATAGCGTCTACAACAGGTGAAAACTATGCTCATATCAAAGAAGAAATATTGAATAAAGAGATTCAGCATGCTTAATTACAATAAAGTAATGTCAATAAAATGGTTTATTCTAGATTAATAGGATAAATCATTTTTTGCTGTAAAGGAAATTTTTTATTTTGTAAAAATCAAACAGACATAATTAAGATAAAATTAAGATGATTTTAATTTACTTTTTATTAAATCATAGTAAGATGTATATATGAAGATATGTGCTTTTGTAGTTAAAGAACATTGATTTGGTTATAATTTTGTGATTTATTAATAAGACAGACAAGGTAGAATATCTAAGAGGAGGAGTTTATGAATAAACTAATAAGCTCATGTAAGAAGAACAAAGGAATAATTCTTCTAATACTTTCTATATTAGTTTTATTTTTATTGTTTATTATATTTAAAAGAGATATACACAACATGATTGAAATACTAAAGAATAATGAGAAGTTTAAAAGATATTTACTTTCCTTTGGACCACTAGCTCCAATAGTTTATACTCTTCTTCAATTTCTTCAAGTAGTAATATTCTTTATTCCAGGAGAAGTGTTTCAAACTGCTGGGGGATACGTGTTTGGAACAATAGAAGCTACAATATTATCGATAGTAGGAATAAACTTAGGATCAATTATATTATTTAATCTTACTAAAAAGTATGGAACTAGATTTGTAGAAAAGGTAGTGCCAGATGTAGCAATAAAGCCTTTTGAAAGGCTTATGAATTCTGAAAGATTAAATCTTGTGGTTTTTCTAATATATATAATGCCAGGAATACCGAAGGATAGCTCTATATTTTTATGTGGTCTATCAAGAATTACATTAATAGATTTTTTGATATATTCAACTTTAGGAAGATTACCGATGCTAATTCTTTCAAGTTATTACGGAGCAAATATAGCAATTGGAAATAAACTAGTATTTTATACTGGAACAACTTTGTTTATAATGTTAATTGTAATTGGGTTAGTTTTTAAAGATAAGTTATTTAAGAGATTAGAAAAAGTAGGTTAGTTTAAGAAATAAATATAAGTAAATTTGGGTGTTTAGAGTAGAACAGTGATATATTTTTAAGTATATCACTGATTTTTTTTGAAAGAAGCTACTTAAAAATCAAGTGCTGTTAAAGTATAGCGGTGAAATCAAGTATATCAAGTTAATTTACAGTTGAAAAAAGTGAGATAATAATGTAAAATATTATATTTGATGATTGTAAATAAAAATATTTATAATTTCACATATTTGGTAAATTGTACAATGATTGATTTACAGATAATAGTATAAAGGCTTTTAACTTTATAGTGGCTGTAGTTTAATATAGAATTGTGAAAATTATGATACTGAGAGGGTGATAAAATGGAGGTGTATTTTGACAACAGTGCAACCACCAAACCTACTGAAGAAGTTATTGAAGCAGTAATAAATGGAATGAGGGAGTTCTACGGTAATCCTTCATCATTACATAAAATGGGTATAAAATGTGACAGAGAACTTTTAAGCTGCAGAGAGAAGTTAGCGAGCTTAATTAACTGTACAAAAGAAGAAGTGTATTTTACTTCTGGAGGAAGTGAAAGCAATAATATGATAATAAAAGGTATAACTAAGCCTGGAAATCATATTATAATATCAAATTTTGAACATCCAAGTGTTTTGAGTACTTGTAAGGAACTAGAGGAACACGGAGTAAAGGTTACATATTTAGATGTAAACAGTGTAGGTCAAATTGATATAGAACAGTTAGAAGAAAGCATTTGCAAGGATACTGTTTTAGTATCTATAATGCATGTAAATAATGAAATTGGAACAATACAAGATCTTGAAAGAATAGGTAATCTTATTAAAGAAAGAAGTCAAAGAGCTAAGTTTCACGTTGATGCAGTGCAGAGTTTCGGAAAGTTTAAGATAGATGTAAAAAAATATAAAATTGATATGCTTTCAGTAAGTGCACATAAGATTCATGGACCTAAAGGAATTGGGTTTTGCTATATAAGAAAGGGACTTTCTCTTGCACCTCTTATAAGTGGTGGTGGACAAGAAAAAGGCTTTAGATCTGGAACAGAAAATTTACCATCAGCTTTGGGAATGGTAAAGGCTGCTGAAGAAATTTCAAAAAATATAGAAAGTAATTTTAATAAGGTTACAGAATTAAAGAGATATTTTATAGATAAATTACAAAATATAAAGGATATAAAGATAAATAGTCCTTTAGATAATAAAATCTCACCATATGTTTTAAATGTTTCGTTTATAGGAGTAAGAGCAGAAGTTCTTCTTCATCTGCTTGAAGAGAAAGATATATATGTTTCGACAGGATCAGCTTGCTCCTCTAGACATATATCTACTAAAGGAAGCCACGTATTAAATGCAATAGGATTAACTGAAAAAGAGATAACTGGAGCAATCAGGTTTAGCTTCTCTAGCTTTAATACGATTGAAGAAGTTGATTATGTAATAGAAGTTCTAAGAAATTCACTAACTTTTTTAAGGAGAGTAAAGATATGAAAAAATTAATTCTTGTAAAATATGCCCCTGAGATATTTCTTAAGGGTTTAAACAGAGGTAAGTTTGAAAGAAGACTTAAAGAAAATATAAAGAAGAAATTAGTTGGACTAGATTTTGAAATAGTTGAAGATCAAGGTAGATGGTTCATAAAGTGTGAAGATCTTGAAGAAGCTTGTAAAAGATCAAAAAGTGTATTTGGAGTTATGGAAATTTGTGTGGTAACTCAGGTTGAAAGAGATATGGATGCCATAAAAGCCTTAGCGCTTGAAAAAGTTAAGGAAAGTGGATCAGAAACTTTTAAAGTAGAAACAAATAGAGCAGACAAAAGATTCCCATTTAACTCTATGGAAACTTCTAGAGGTGTAGGTGGATACGTACTTAGCAAGCTTGAGACTGTTTCGGTTGATATACATAAACCACAATGCACTTTAAAGATTGAAATAAGAGAAAATAATGCATATGTTTATACTAATAATGATAAGATAAAGGGTGCTGGTGGACTACCATATGGAATGAATGGAAGTACTATGCTTATGCTTTCTGGAGGAATTGACTCTCCTGTTGCTGGATATCTTATGGCAAGAAGAGGTGTAGAACTTAGTTGTGTATACTATCATTCACATCCATACACATCCGAGAGAGCAAAGGATAAGGTTAAAGACCTCGCAAAAATATTAGCTCAATATACTGAAAAGGTTAGATTATATGTAGTTCCTTTTACTGATATACAAATGGCTATTATGGAGAAGTGCAGAGAAGATGAGCTTACCATCATAATGAGAAGATTTATGATGAGAGTTGCATGTAAACTTGCAGAAATCAAAGGAGTACAATCAGTTTCAAGTGGAGAAAGTATAGGTCAAGTTGCATCACAAACTATGGAAGGTTTAATGGTTAGTAACGATGTTGCGGATAGACCAGTATTTAGACCATTAGTTGCAATGGATAAGGAAGATATAATAGAAATAGCAAATAAAATAGGTACTTTTGAAACTTCAATATTACCATATGAAGATTGTTGTACAATATTTGTTCCAAAACATCCTAAGACAAAACCAAGAGTTGATGTTACAAGAAAGTCAGAAAGCGTTCTAGCTATAGATGAACTTGTTGATAAAGCTATAGAAAATATTGAAACTTACACTTTCTAACATAAGTAGGAGATAAGATGTATTATATTTACATCTTATCTCCTTTTTTCGAATGTTAATGATATTCTTAAGCATATGATATTGAGTAGATGTATATATATTCAAAGATTTTTGATAACTTTTACATTAATTATAAAATGACCTTTTTAAAAGATTTGGAATGTGATAAAATAGTTGTGAAACCGTATGCACAACTTTTAAATTTAAATAGAGGTGATATATAGATGGAACGAAAATGGTGGAAAGAAGGAGTTGTTTATCAACTTTATCCAAGAAGCTTTAAGGACTCTAATGGAGATGGAATAGGTGATTTAAGAGGTGTTATAGAAAAATTAGATTACCTTAAAGAACTAGGTATTAATATAATGTGGCTTAATCCTGTATATAAGTCTCCGAATGATGATATGGGGTATGATATCAGTGACTATAGAGATATAATGGACGAGTTTGGTACTATGGAGGACTTTAAAGAATTACTTAAAGGGCTTCATGAGAGAGACATAAAACTTGTAATGGATCTTGTGGTAAATCATTCTTCGGACGAGCATAAATGGTTTGCCGAAAGTAGGAGTTCTAAGGACTCTAAATATAGAGATTATTATATATGGAGAAAAGGTAAGAATGGACAGCCTCCTAATAACTGGGGGTCATGCTTTAGCGGTAGTGCTTGGCAATATGATGAAATAACAGAAGAGTATTATCTTCATCTATTCTCAAAGAAGCAGCCTGATTTGAACTGGGAAAATCCAGAGGTTAGAAAAGAAGTATATGACATGATGAAGTATTGGTTTGAGATGGGAGTAGATGGATTTAGAATGGATGTAATTAACTTTATCTCAAAGGTGCCTGGTCTTCCAGATGGACCTAAGGGTGAAGGCGATTTATATGGAAACTTTGCTCCATATTCTATGAATGGGCCAAGAATTCATGAGTTTATGCAAGAAATGCATAAAGAAGTTCTAAGTAAATATGACGTTATGACTGTAGGGGAATGTCCAGGAGTTTCACCTGAGCTTGCAAAGGACTATGTTGGTAGGGATAGAAATGAGCTTAATATGATATTCCAGTTCGAGCTTATGGATATAGGAAAAGGTAGAACTAAGTGGGAAGAAAAGCCATGGACTCTTGGTGAATTTAAAGCAATAATGAGTAAATGGCAGGAAGAATTAAGTGATGATGGATGGAACTCACTGTACCTAAATAACCATGATCAGCCTAGACTGGTATCAAGATTTGGAAATGATAAGGAATATAGAGTGGAATCAGCAAAGATGCTTGCTACAATGCTTCATACAATGCATGGAACTCCTTATATATATCAAGGTGAAGAAATAGGAATGACCAATGTTAAATATGCGTCAGTTAATGAATACAAGGATTTAGAAATTTTGAATGCCTATAAGGAACTGGTTGAAGGCGGTCTTATGAAAGACGAAGACTTTATGGCTGGTGTATATAGGATGGGAAGAGATAATGCCAGAACTCCTATACAGTGGAGCAACAGTTTAAATGGTGGATTTTCTAATGGAACTCCATGGCTTAAAGTAAATCCTAACTATACAGAAATAAATGTTGAAGAAGCTTTAAAAGATAATAATTCAATTTTTTATTATTACAAGAGATTAATTCAATTAAGAAAAGAAAATGATGTCATAGTATATGGAACTTTCAAAGAATATTATAAGGAAAGTGAAAGTATTTACTGTTATACAAGGCAATTAGAAGATAAAAAGCTTTTAGTAGTACTTAACTTTTTTGAAGAGGAAGTAGAGTTCCTAGTTCCGGAAGAATTAAGAGGATCAACAAGAAATGTTCTGATTTCAAATTATGATAATGTACCACAAGATGATCATATTAAACTTAGACCTTATGAGGCTATAGTATATAAAATATAGGATTAAGTAACATGCTTTTTTACTGTATAGGAAGTTATAAAATTCTCAAGCTATTTAAACCTATATGTTTCAATGGTGTTGTACGTTTTCTGTGCCTAAAGATGAACCACTTCAATCCGAAATCTATTTTTAAAACTCTCACGGGTTTTAGTGAGAGAATTTAAAAATATAAATTCTACTATGAAGTGGTTCATCTATATACAGTAAAAAATAAAACTTATTCGCATATAAGTTTCCTAGTGTACATTTGGAAAGACATATGCGTAAAAAACTATCGTAATTGTAAATTTATAATTTCAGATATTCTTTTATGTTAATAGATTTAAATTTAGGAGGGGTTATCTTGGAAAGAAAGTGGTGGAAAGAAGGCGTAGCATATCAGATTTATGTAAGAAGTTTTAAAGATTCCAATGGAGACGGTATAGGTGATTTAAGGGGGATAATTGAAAAGTTAGATTATATTAAATCTCTAGGAGTTGATATGATATATTTAAATCCAATTAACAAATCTCCGAATGAAGATAATGGATATGATATCAGTGACTTTGAAGATATAATGGTGGAGTTTGGTGATTTAGATGTTTTTGATGAACTTCTAAAAGGCATACATCAAAGAAATATGAGGCTTATAATGGATATGGTAATAAATCATAGTTCTGATGAACACCCTTGGTTTATAGAAGCGAAAAAATCAAAAGAAAATAAATACAGAGATTACTATATTTGGAGCAAAGGAAAAGGAAACAATCCACCTAATAATTGGGGGTCATTCTTTGGAGGAAGTGCATGGGAATTAGATGAAAATACAGAGGAGTATTATCTTCATATATTTTCTAAGAAGCAGCCAGATTTAAATTGGACAAACAAAAAGCTAAGGCAAGATATGAAGAGTATGCTTCGATATTGGGTTGAAAAAGGTGTAGATGGTTTCAGAATGGATGCCATAAATCATTTAGCGAAGGATATGAATTTTCCAGATGGAGAAATCAAAGAAGGAGCGCTTTATGGTGACTTCATACCTTATGTGCAGAACCTTCCTGAAGTTCATGATTATCTTAAAGAGTTAAAAAGAGATGTATTTACTGACAGTCATGTGGTTATTGGAGAGACTGGTGGAATCAACTACGAGAATGCTCATGTGTATACTGGAGTTGATAACAAGGAGTTAGATTTTACTTTTCATTTTGATTTACATAGTGTAGGTAAAGGCGACAATCCATGGGAGAGAATTGGTATTGATCTTATAAAAGATGTAAAAGAAAAAATGACTGGTTGGGCTACTAGAGATGAAAAAGAAGGCTGGTGTCCAATATTTTACTCAAATCATGATACTACAAGAACTGTATCAAGATTAGGAGATGATAAAAAATATCATAAGTTGTCTGCAAAGATGTTAGCAGCCTTGCAATTAACTCATAAGGGAACACCATTTATATATTATGGTGATGAAATTGGTATGACTAATGCAGAAAATTTTAAGTTAGAGGACTATAGAGATGCATCTATATTTACCCGTTATGATGAATTTGTTTTATCAGGTATGGTAAGTCATGAAAATTATATTAAAGGATTAAATCTTACTTCAAGAGATAACTCAAGAACTCCGATGCAATGGAATGATAAGAAGAATGCAGGATTTACCGATTCAACTCCTTGGATTAATGTTAACTCAAATTATCAAGCTATAAATGTTGAGAAGCAAGAAAAAGACTATGATTCTATACTGAATTTTTATAAAAAGCTTATTGCTTTAAGAAATAAAGAATTAGCCTTAGTGTATGGAACTTTTAAAGAAGTAGATAAAGAAAATACTTCAATTTATTCATATCTAAGAATATTAGGAAATAAAAAAATTCTAGTTATATGTAATTTCTTTGGAAAAGACGCACAGCTCAAGCTTTCTGATGAGATCCTTTTGAGTAATTTTAAGCTTGAAGTTTGCAACTATGAAAGCGATGAAGATAATTCACAAATAAAAAACGAAAGTATAATAAACCTAAGACCCTATGAAGCAAGAGTTTATATATCTGAGACATAATTGGGAATTGATCAATCTTTATCAGCAAGGACTAAAGCTTAAGTATGGTGAATTATGGTTAGATTGAGCTCTAAGGCATGTAAAGATTGATAAGATTCTTAGCTTCATTTTCAATAAGAATAAAATAATATTAGGGGGAAATGTTATGAGAAAAAAATTAAGTAGTTTCATAATGCTTATTTTAACAATCTCTTTATTTTTTGGATGCACAAAGCAAACGGTTGCACAGAAAGATCAAGAGAATTATGATGGAAGAGCTTTCTATGAGATTTTTGTAAGATCTTTTAATGACAGTAATGGAGATGGTATTGGTGATCTCAAAGGAGTAACGGAAAAATTGGACTACCTTAAAGATTTAGGTGTGAACGGGATATGGTTGATGCCTATAAATGACTCGCCTTCATATCATGGGTATGATGTAACTGATTACTACAAAATAAATCCACAGTATGGAACAATGGAAGATCTAAAGAACCTTTTAGCTGAAGCCCATAAAAGGGATATAAAGATATTAATGGATATGGTTATTAATCATACATCCACTGAAAATAAGTGGTTTAAGGAAGCAAAAGCTGATAAGAATAGTAAGTATAGGGATTATTATATATGGAGTACAGATACTAATGTAGAAAATGAAATCTCAAAAATGGGAACAAAACCATGGACTAAAAATACTACACTTAATGATTATTACTATTCTATATTCTGGGAAGGTATGCCTGACCTAAATTATGATAACAAAGAAGTAAGACAAGAGATGAAAAATATAGCTAAATACTATGAAGACTTAGGGGTTGATGGTTTTAGATTAGATGCGGCAAAATGGATATATGATGACCAAGATAAAAATCTGCAGTGGTGGAAAGAATACAATGACTATTGTAAGAGTATAAATAAAAACTTTGTATTAACTGGAGAGGTTTGGGATAATCTTTTTGCTATGGCACCTTATCAGGAATCTTTAGATAGTGTCTTCGATTTTCCACTTGCTGATTCAATAACCAAAGGTGTTAGTGGTCAAAGTATAGAAGATTTACCTACTGAGATTAAGGATAACTATGATACACTAAAAGAAAAAAATAAGAACTTTGTTCCAGCACCTTTTTTAAGTAATCATGATCAGAATAGAGTTATGGACAATCTTGGAGATACTGAGAAGATGAAAATGGCAGCAGCTATATATCTTACATTGCCTGGAACACCTTATATATATTATGGAGAAGAAGTTGGAATGACTGGATCAAAACCAGATGAAAATATAAGGGAACCATTTATTTGGGACAACAAAGATACTAGTAAAAATACAAAGTGGATGGAAAGTACAAATGATGCTGATAAGGTAGCTCTTAATGTACAAAAAGCTGATAAAGATTCAATATATAATTTTTATAAAAAGCTTTTAGAATTAAGAAATAATTATAAAGCCCTTAGACTCGGAGATGTTGATAAGGTTGAAACAAATGACAGTGGAATATTAGATATGAAGAGAACATATGAAAAAGATAATATATTTGTAATAGTAAATAGTACTTCTGCTGACTGCAAGATTCCTTTAGAAAAAGGAAAATACGAAGTTTTACTAGATAATAAGGATAATAAAAAAATTAAGAGTGATGGAAATATAAATATCAAAGCAGGAGAAATTCTAATATTGAAGAAGTAATTAAAGTCGGAATTTTTTATAGTAGAACTTGAGAACAACTCCGATGAGCAGATGAACTACTTCAGTCATTTAGCCCGAAATGAATATTTCGATGTAAATATGAAGTAGTTTATCAATAAAAAAAATATATATATATAAATGAAGGTGAACATTAATGTTAATGTTCACCTTTAATCTTCTTTATTAAAAATAACGAACTTATTTATTATAAAACCTAAAATTCCTGTAAGCATAGCAGCTAAGAAAGCTGATATGTTGGCCCAAAAAAATCTGTGTATATGAAAAATATTATGTCTTGTAAGGTTAGCTATTATTACAGCATCTAAGAACGATAATATCCCTAGAAGGCTTACATATCCAAAATAAGAAGAGGATTTAGATTCAGTTTTAAATGTAAACTTCTTGTTTAATAAATATCCACTAGTTGAATATATGCAAAATGAAATCAGCTTAAATAAAAAGTTTATTCTGCCAACTGTTAGTCCAGTAACTGTCCATAGTATATTTAAAACGATAAGATCAATTATTACATTACTTGAACCAACCAATGAATAAGTTATAAATTGTATTATAGCTTTTAGTTTAGAATTTTCTTCCATAATGCACACTCCTAGTATGAGGTCCCTCTACGAAAAATTAATTTATACTTTTTCTGAAATCGTGTACTTAATAAGTTGCGAATCTGTATAAATTAATAATTAAAGTTGGAACAGTATATTTATTACCTATATTAATATACCTGTTTTTTAGCTTTAATTCAACTAATATATATTGTCGAAAACATGATTTTTTTGTTGAAAATATTTTGGAGTGATGATATTATAACATCTGTACAAAAAATATATAAAAATAATTTTATCCATATATTTCTGATAATAAGGTTCAGATGTTTCTACGAGAAATCCGTAAAAATTTCTCACTATGGGTAAATCAAAAGGTACATGCCGTTATTTGATTTACTCTAATAACGGTATTTTTTCGCTTCGGCGACTTTTTTATTTCGCGAAAGCGATTTTTTATTTTGAAGGGAGAAAACTTAATATGAACAATTTATTAGAGAAGCTGTTTAAATTAAAAGAGAATGACACAGATGTCAAAACAGAACTTCTTGGGGGATTAACATCTTTTATTACTGTTGCTTATGCGCTTTTGGTTATTCCAAATATCTTAAAAATGAGCGGAATGAACTTAGCAGGCTTAAAAGGCGATGCAGCAGCTAAACTTCTAATTTCAAATGATCCAATTGTAGCCTCAGCTTTTGCGTCTACATGTTTAGCAGCAGCAATAGGAACTCTTATAATGGCATTTCGAGCTAACCTGCCATTTATATTAGCACCAGGTCTTGGACTTGTATCTTTTTTTTCTTTTAATGTTTGCTTAAACTTAGGTTATACTTGGCAGCAAGGTCTTGCAGCTGTGTTTATATCAGGATTAGTATTTGTTCTTATTACTGTAACTTCTATAAGAGAGAAGATAGTAATGGCACTTCCTGAAAACATAAAACTTGCAATAACAGCAGGAATAGGATTATTTATATCATTAATAGGACTTAAGAGTGGTGGGGTTATAGTAGCTAATCCAGCAACTTTAATGGCTTTTGGTGATTTTACAAATAAAGCTACTATATTAACCATTATAGGAGTTTTAATAATTGCTGTACTTATGGCTAGAAAAGTTAAAGGGGCAATATTAATAGGAATAGTGGTTACAACTTTAATAGGTATACCTATGGGGGTTACAACTATTGATACTAGTACAAAGATTTTCTCGATGCCTACTATAGGAGCTACATTCTTTGCATTAGATTTTAAAGGTTTATTATCTCATAATGGATCAGGTGTAATTGGAGCTTTCTTAAGTGTAGCAATGGTAGTAATAACTTTAAGTTTAGTAGATTTATTCGATTCTATAGGTACTTTGGTTGGTACTGCTGGTAGAGCAGGAATGGTTGATAAAGAAGGAAATGTGAAAAATCTTAGAAAAGCTCTTGAAAGTGATGCTATTGCAACAACTATAGGAGGACTACTTGGAACTACGACAATTTCAACAGTTGTTGAATCTGCATCTGGTATATCTGAAGGTGCTAGAACTGGACTTGCCAATATTGTTCCAGGAGTACTTTTCATAGTTTCAATGTTTTTTAGTGGAGTTGTTGGTATAATACCATCAAGTGCAACATCACCAGCACTTATAATAGTTGGAGTTTTAATGCTTAGTGCAGTAAAGGATATTGATTTCAGTGATTTTACAGAAGCTGTTCCAGTATTTTTTACAATTGCAATGATGCCATTTACATACAGCATAGCAAATGGAATAGCGGTAGGATTGATATTCTATCCATTGATGAAAGTCTTAAACGGAAGACATAAAGAAGTTCATCCAATTCTATATGTATTTGCAGTTTTATTTATAGTAAGATTTGTTTTATTACCAGGTTAAGACGTGAATTTCAATTCACATAAAATGGGCTAAAAAGCTTTCTATCCTTTAGTAAATTATATTTTCGATAAATATGTGAACATTGTACGCAAAAAACTCACTGAAAAGTGATATGCTCCCTTTATATAAACAGTTTTATTATTTTAACTGTCTACAATAAAGTGAGCATATCGTAAGGTTCAGTGAGTTTTTTTGTTCGTTAATGTTATAGATTATAATTCTAAAAGCTTTGCAGTAACATATTCCAATGAATTTAATTCTTCTGAAAGTTTTACTATTTGTTCTTTCTCAGCACTCAGCAATTCAAGAAGTATTAATCCAGTAGTAGAGCAGTCATCTGTAGAAGCTTCATGTAGACCTAACCTAACCTTGATTATGCACCCGTATTTGGTTAATATTTCTTGCACTGTTGGAGCTATCTTAGTACGAGGAGACAGCTTAATTGCCATTATTGTATACATAAAAAATCCTCCTGAGATTTATATTTAACTTAGGAAATAAGAAAATGAAATTTTGTTGTTTATATAATTTTATAATACTAATATAATGAAATATATCAATACTAAATTTTAAGGAGCAAGTATGAAAAAAAAGAAAAATATATTAATAGTATTAACAATAATTTTAGTTCTAATACTTACTTCAGCTGTGATTTATTTAAATACTTACTATAAGGCTGATGAAAGTGTAGAGGTTATGGCAAGCAAACAACCTACTATTACGATAATAGATAAAGACAAATATATAGAATTGCTACCAAGAGAAAAAAGTGATGTGGGATTTATATTTTATCCAGGTGGAAAGGTTGATGAAAAAGCTTATATAAAATTTATGCAAAAGATTGCAGATAAAGGTTTCAATGTGTATATCGCAAAAATGCCGTTTAAATTAGCTGTTTTTAACAGTAATGCAGCAAATCAGATAATTAAAGATAACAAAGATATAAATACTTGGGCCATTGGTGGACATTCTTTAGGAGGAGTAATGGCAGAAAGTTTTGCTTACAGTAACCAAGACAAGATAAAAGCACTGGCATTTTACGGATCATATCCATTAAGTGATAAGAGCTTGAAAGAAAGTCATATTAAAGTCATAAGTCTTTGGGGATCGGAAGACAAAGTGGCTGACTTAGATAAGATTAAGGCTTCAAAGGATGATCTTCCTGATACTACTGTGTTCAAGGAAATAGATGGCGGTAATCACGGTGGCTTTGGAAGTTATGGACATCAAAAAGGAGATGGAGAAGCTATAATAGATAACAATCAGCAACAAGCTATAGCTGCTGAAGCTACTGTTAATATGTTAAAAGATATTAAATAAAAAATTAGTTGCAAAGACTTTATATTAATGCAAATTTAAAATTGTAAAAAAATTGTTAAAAATGAGGATGACAAAATTTTGGTTTTGCCATCCTTTAACTATATAAAGATGGTATCGTAAAATGTTATAAAAATAAAAAAAATAAACATGAAAAGAATAAAAGTAGTAAAACATATTACAAGAAAGGAATTTTGAAGTATAAAGTATGGGATTTAGTATAAGAATATTGAACTAGCCAAATTTATATTAATTAATAATATAAAAATATGAACTAAAAACTTGTATTTATTTATGGGATTAATTACTATGGAATAAAGTAGAATTTTGAAAGGAGAAGTTTAAATGACTTTAAGATTAAATGAAGTACAACATGGTTTTAAACTTATAGAAGAAAGAGAAATAAAAGAGATAAGTTCAAAAGCATATGTATTTGAGCATGAGAAAAGCGGAGCAAGATTAATTAAAATAGATAATAATGATGATAATAAGGTTTTTTCTATCGGATTTAGAACACCTCCAGAGGACAGTACAGGGCTTACTCATATATTGGAGCATTCAGTTTTATGTGGTTCAAGAAAGTTTAATACAAAAGAACCTTTTGTAGAGCTTTTAAAGGGTTCTTTAAATACCTTTTTGAATGCCATGACGTACCCTGATAAGACCATATATCCAGTAGCTTCAAGAAATGAAAAAGATTATTTTAATTTGATGGATGTATATATGGATGCAGTTTTATATCCTAATATATACAAACATCCTGAGATATTTATGCAAGAAGGCTGGCACTATAATATCGAAGATCCAAAGGATGAATTGACTTACAATGGTGTAGTTTACAATGAAATGAAAGGGGCGTATTCGTCTCCAGAATCCTTGATGTATAGAATGGTTACTAAGACGGTTTTACCTGATACTCCTTATAAAGAAGCATCAGGAGGAGATCCGGATGTTATCCCGGATTTAACTTATGAAAAGTTCGTTAATTATCATAAAAAATATTATCACCCATCCAACAGCTATATATTGTTATACGGAGATGGACAATTAGATAAGGAATTAAAATTCTTAGATGAAAACTACTTAAAAGATTTTGATAAAATTGAAGTTAAATCTAATATACCAACTCAAAAGTCTTTTGAAAGTTTAAAAGAACATTCTTTTGAATATGGAATTTCAGAAGAGGATACTCTAGATGATAAAACTTACTTGAATCTAAACTTTGTAATAGGAAAAGCTGATGAAGGTGAGTTGGCATTAGCTTTTGAGATACTTACTCATATGCTTCTAAAAACACCTGCAGCTCCACTTAAAAAAGCTTTATTAGATAATGGAATAGGTAAAGCTGTATCTGGAGAGTATAGTGGTTCTACAAAACAACCTGTACTAACCATAGTTGCTAAAAACTGCAATGAGAAAGATAAAGATAGATTTAAGGACGTTGTATATTCAACCTTGAAGGAACTTGTAGATAAGGGCATAGACAAAGAAACAATAGAAGCATCAATTAATAGAATAGAGTTTGAATTAAGAGAAGGAGAGTATGATGGATATCCAAAAGGACTTATACACTATACTCGAATTATGGATAGCTGGTTATATGAAGGAGATCCTTTTGTTCACTTAGAATATGATAAATACTTTGAAAGCATAAAGACTGCTTTGAAAACTAACTATTTTGAAGATCTAATAAAAAAATATATATTAGACAATAATCATAGTTCATTTATTATACTTAGACCTAAAAAAGGTCTTAATGAAGAAAAGCAAAAGGCTTTAAGAGATAAGTTAGACAGCGTAAAGAAAACTTTAAGCGAAGCTGAGATAAAAACTTTAATTGATAAATGTAAGACTCTTAAAGAAAGACAAAATACTGCAGACACTGAAGAAGCATTAGCTTCAATCCCAATGCTTTCAATTGATGATATAGATAGAAAGGCTGAAGTATTACCGCTTGAAGAGAGAACTTTAGGGGGTGTTAAAGTTCTATATCACAAGTTGTTTACAAATAAAATAGCATACCTAAATTTATATTTTAACTGTAAGGCCCTAAGCAGTGAAGATGTGGTTTATGTTAGATTTTTAGCAGATATATTAGGAAAACTGGATACTAAAAATTACAATTATGGAACCTTATCAAATAAAATTAATATAAATACAGGTGGTATTGCTTACAGCCCAGTAAGTTACTCACTAAATGGAAAAGAAGGAGAATATACTCCGTATTTACTTATAAATCTTAAAACATTACTAAGTAAGTTAGAAAATGGAGTGGATTTATTAGGAGAAATAATACAAAATACGATTTTTGATAAGGAAGACAGACTTCTTCAATTGATTAAAGAGATGAGATCTAGAATAGAAGGTAGACTAATAGATAATGGGCATAGATTGGCTTTAAGAAAGATATTAGCTTACTGCACAGAAAAAGGGAAATATGATGAAATAACCTTAGGACTTACTTATTATCAGTTTTTATGTAAGCTTGAAGAAGATTTTGATAGCAAAAAGAGTGATATTATTTCAAAATTAAAAGAAAGTTCTGAGGCTATATTTAATAAAAATAATCTAGTAATAAGCTATTCCTCAGAAGAAGAAGATTACAATGTATTAGAGAAAGTTGCACCTAAGATTTTATCATACTTAGGAGAAGCAGACATTTTTAATGATAGATTTGATTTTGGTGAGATTGTAACCAATGAAGGTCTTTTAACTCAAGGAAATGTACAGTATGTTGCAAAAGGTGGAAACTTCATTAAGAAAGGCTTTAGCTATCATGGTTCTTTAAATGTATTAGAGACTATATCTGGTTTTGATTATTTATGGAATAACGTAAGAGTCAAAGGTGGAGCTTATGGTGTATTTGCAAACTTTAGGAGAGATGGAGGAGCATACATCGTTTCTTATAGGGACCCTAATATTAGGGAAACAATAAAAGTCTACGATGAGATGAAGGATTACCTAAATAACTTTAGAAGTAATGAAAGAGAAATGACAAAGTATATTATAGGAACTGTGCGAAAATTAGATTATCCGATGACAACAGCATCAAAAGCAGAGGTTGCCACTGCAAATTATTTCAGTAATATCACATCTGAAGATATACAAAGAGAAAGAGATGAAGTGCTTCAAACTGATGATAAAACTATAAGAAGCTTTGCGCCATTAGTAGAAAGTGTAATGAATGAAGATTTGATTTGTGTTGTAGGTAATGAAAATAAGATAAAAGAAAATAAAGAATTATTTAACACTTTAGAAAAAGTAATAAAATAGACTGCATTTAGCGTTGTGCTGAAATTAATTGGTTAATCATCCGACGCTTTAATGAGCTTACGCAAAGAATTAATATGATTTTTTCATATTCCATGGCTAAAACTGTAAACTCACTACGTTCGAACAGTACAGTTTATTAACGCCATTCCATCTGAAAAAATCATTTAATTCTAATAGCTCGCTCATAGAGCGTCTCCTGTATAACCAATTAATTTCAACAATATTCTTAAATTGAGTTTAAAAGTAATATTATGAAACGGAATGGCGTAGTGAAACGTACATTCCGTTTTTTGCTGTGTAGGAGATTATAGAATTAGGCATAATTTATGCTATATGTTGATATTTTACAGTAATAGTAATAGAATAGTTAATGTAGCTTTAAGAGCAACCTTATTTTTGCATTTATAATAGTTTTTAAGTATTTTTGAATAATATATAAACTTAATCACGATTTTAGGAGTTGATTAGATGTTTGGAAAAAGAAACTATATTCAGTACTTAAGATACATATGGCCTAAAGGTGATGAAAGAAGTCGCGAATTTAAAATCATAAGGCAATATCATGATATTATGAAGAAGGATTCTCGGTTTTATATCGATGATCAGACTTGGAATGATCTGGATATGGACAAGGTTTATAGCGGTATAGATAGAACTATTTCTTCACCCGGTGAAGAAGTGTTTTATCATATGTTGAGGGAACCAATAGATGATGTGAATGTTCTAAAAGACAGAGACAAATTGATTGAATTTTTTAGAAACAACAATGAAGCAAGAGAGAAAATCCAACTTCAGCTCTTCAAACTTGGAAGAAAGAAAAATAATTATATTATAAAGATGTTAAAAGAAGGTCTTACAGAAGATAAATCAAAAATGTGGCTTTATAACCTATTAGGTTTAATTATACCAATTATAATTGCCATCGGTGCTGTCTTTAAGGGAGTACCATTTTTAGCTTGGCTATTACCTGTATATTTTATAAATACATATATTCATTCTAAGGAAAGAAACAGAATGAATGTAGATGGTATTATGTATTTAGGCTCAGTGATTAAAACTGCTAAAAATCTCAGCAAAAACCAATATGAAGAATTTAAATGTTACTCAACAAGACTAGGTGAACTTTACAAAAAAATAGAATATATTGCGAAGAATTCTATTTCATTTGGAAGAATGGAAGGTAACGACGCTTTATTAGATTTTGCATATATCTTTTTCTTGATGCAAGAGAGAGTCTATCTGAAAATGGCAGATAAAATTAATCAAAATAAAGAGGAATTAATTGAAATATATAAATTAGTAGGTGAAGTTGATAGCTTAATAGGATTCGCGGCCTATAGGGAGTGTATTAGCAGTTTTTCAAAACCTACTTTTGTGAATGGAGAGGCTTATCTTGATATAAATAAGGGGATACATCCTCTAGTTGAAAATCCAATCGATAACTCAATAACGTTATCAAGGAATGGTATCATTCTTACAGGAACAAATATGTCAGGTAAGTCAACTTTTTTAAGAATGGTTGGTATAAATGTTTTATTGGCTCAAACCTTTTATACATGTTTAAGTGAAAGTTATGAGGGAACATATATGAAGCTTATGTCATCTATAAGTCCATCAGATGATGTAACTAGTGGTAAGAGTTTTTATTTAGGTGAGGCAGAAGCTATGCTAAGGCTTATAAACAGTGCGAAAGATGGAAAACCAATGTTATGTCTTATAGATGAAATATTCAGAGGGACAAACCCTGTTGAGAGAATATCGGCATCAGGAGAAATTCTTAAATATATTATGAACTATAATACTTTGGTAATAGCTGCTACCCATGATCATGAAATTGCAAAGCTAGTGGGGCAAAAATATAAGTGCTATTATTTTAGTGAAGAGATTAATGATGATGAGGGATTGACCTTTGACTATAAGATAAAACAGGGAGTTTCACCAACAAGAAATGCAATAAAACTTTTGAAATTCTTAGGATATCCTAAAGAAATAATTGACGGTTCTTTAAACAATATAATAGATAATTAGTAAAAGCCCTTGAGAAAGGGTTTTTACTTACTCCAAAGGCGGAGCGCAGAAAATGCAAATGAAAGTCTCATCAATGATTTTCCCGTAAACATAAATTTATAGAGAGTAGTTCTTATAACAAATGTTCAATTCAGTAACTTTTTGGAGGACTTAATGTTGGAAAGGATTAAAGAAGCTTTATTTTCAGCAAATGATACGAATTATGATGAAGAGTTGATTCAGTTAAGGAATAGATTGAATTATAAAAGAAGTTATTTTGCATTAAGAACAATAGCTTTCATTGCCTTAATTATTACTATAGCTTCATTTATTTATGGTAGTATCTATGATTTTCAATGGGATCAATATAATATTTCAAACTATAGGTTCTATTATTTGGGATTATTTTGTATCTCAATAGTGTTGCTATTAATGCTGAACTTGATAAAAAAGAAAAAGAAATTTATAGAAAAACATTTTTCTTATATGCAGATTGCTATGATATTAGTAGTAATAATCTGGACGATAGCGTATATGGAGAGCTCAGCAGAACAAAGTGTTACAAATTCAATACCATATAACCAGATATTATTTTCTAGTGCGGCTACATTTTACTTATCTAAAAGACAGGTTATACTTACATATGGTCTTATACATATATTATTTATTGGAGATTTTATTAGGATACATGGTTATGCGAATAACACTATTTTCTTTATTAATTTAACTTTGACTTTAGTTGTTTCTATAATAATCGCTATTAGAAATTATGATAATATGATAGAAAGACATAAACAGGATATCAGTATAAAAAATAAAAATTTAAGTCTTATGAAAATGAATAATTCTTTACATTTTGCAAATAAAAAGCTCAAGGATATGAGTGACAAAGATTTCTTGACAAATATCGCAAACAAGAGAAAGCTTGATAGAATGACATATATGTATTGGAATAGTTTGAAGAAGTTTTCAAGTAGCTTATCTATAATGATTGCAGATATTGACTTCTTTAAACAATATAATGATTTTTATGGACATGTTAAAGGTGATAGTTGTTTAGTTAAGATAGCAACTAGTATAAATGAAGTTGTAGAAAAGAATTTAGGGGTTGTTGGAAGATATGGTGGAGAAGAATTTTTTGTTATACTTCCAAACAGAAATTTTGACGATGCAGTTGCCATATGTGAAGAAATAAGAAAGAGGATAGAGGAAGAAAGAATTCCAAATGAAGCTCTTGGAAAAGATAAATTCGTTACTATAAGTGCAGGGGTGGCAACTGTGGTTCCTACTGATGACTTTAATCTAGATTTTTTTATCAATATATGTGATAATAAACTTTATGAAGCTAAGAAAAAAGGACGAAATAGAATTGAAAGTATTTACCTATGATAAGGATGTGTGATTTTGATGAACCCGTTATTTGTAATAGAGAATGAAAAGTTTTTTAAAGAAGACTTCTTGGATGATATTAATGAATATGACGACATTATACCTATAATTAAAGAAAGAGCTAGTAAGATAAAGCTTGACGAGATTGAATGTGTGGATTTAAACGATTGCTGTAATAAGACTAAGAGTAACCTTTATGGTGACATAGTTGGATATACAGATGAAGATGAAAACTTTATATTTCAAGAAGAAATTGAAGAATACAAAAAACAATATGGTGAAAGATTCCTTAACTTATATGTTATAAGGATCTATAAATGTTTAAACTGCAAGAAATGGCTTATCGACATAATGGAGTAATAGTATAAGTACATAAAAGAACTAAATGATATTAATTGTAATATCATCTCATATTATAAAAACCTTAATAGAACTCTTCTTTTAAGGTTTTTTTGCTATGTAAATTTATAAGGTTTCTGAAATACAGGATTAAATTATGAAAACTTAAGTTATGCATGTTATAAAATCATTAGTCTACTACTTTTAGGTGTGCAAAACTTAATAGTTAAAGCTGGAACAATATAAAAAGAAGTTATGACATTCATAACTTCTAAAGATAAAGTTTTTGGCTGGTAAAGATTTTGTCTTTTATAGATGTACCACTTCGTATTAAAATTTATATTTTCAAATTTTTCTATCAGAACCCAGGAGAGTTTTGAAAATAGACTTCGGATAGAAGTGGTAAATCTTTAATGAGACATTCTTTATTAATATATTAAGCTATGAATATTAAGAGAATGTTATTTACATATTAATTCTGTGTAAATGTTTTGAAATAGCAATATCTTAAAAGGATATGAATCAGTATCGATTAAATTGTCAATAAATTAAATGAGGTGATATGTTATGCAAATAATAACAAACTTTAAATTTATGTTTAGTTTCTTTATTTTATGTATTGTTATAAATAAGATATTAAGTGTAGTTACATTTTTTATCTCTAAGAAAAATATATCTATAAGGCAATCCTATAGACTATTTTCTAGAAATGATCTAAAAACATCAGAGACAGAGTATATTCTTGAACATTTATGTAGTGTATTAGAAGAGTGGGGATACAAGAATTCAACTATATCCGAAAACTTGGAGGAAGTTATCTGCTATAAGAATAATATAGCTACCGTTGTGTATTACTTACAAGATAAGGAGGGCATAATTGGATCTGAGTCTTTATATTCTATTGTAGGTAAAGCAAGAGCTAAAAAGATAAATCATTGTATTATAGTAACTACTAGCGATTTTGATTCCAAGTGTTCTAATGCAATTAAAAGTATCAAGAAATCTGGAATAGATTTGAAGATTATAGATGGTAATGAGCTTACCAAGCTAATACGAGAAAATATAGAGAAACAAATATTAGCTGAAGGGGTAGTTTAAGATGTTTACGATAACAGGTATAATAGTGATACTTTGTGTTTATCAATTGTTTAATATAGGGAGAAATATTTTAAAGATCAGCGCTAAGATCAAAACGAATTTTAAAACTAATACTTTGCGAGATGAACTTAATAAGTTAACAAAAGAGGAGTATATGGAGTGGTGTATAGATTTTTTAAAAAGAAAGAAATATAACTACGTTAGTAAGTTAGATGACAGTACTATTGTTTGTAATATTGATGGCGAAAAAATTTATGTCAGTTGTGTAAAAGCTGAAGAATTAAGTAAAAGAAATATATATAAACTTTTAGGGTTAAAAGGAATTAATAGAGTAAATAAATTAGCAACTTTAAGTAATGCTTCTCGGCAGGATATAGATGAGGAAACTTTAAAGGATTTTCATAAATTAGGTATTGAACTTATAGGAATTGGAGAATTTGATATTAGTTATGAAGAATATATTAGGAATAATAGATTTTTTGCTTAAGAGTCTCATAGCATAAGTTGTGCATGCTTTAAAAGTAGTAAACTTCTTTAAAGCATGCGCAATTTGAAATATGGAAATAGTGTATAAATACATATAATTTATTATCAAAATAGGTGCAATTTCCTTAATATCCGTAAAAAAAATGTAAACAAACAGAGAATAATAAAAAAAAACTGAAATTATAAAGAAAAATGTAGTATAATTAAAGTTAGAATAATATTTGGGGGTAAGGAGAGATAAGATGAAGAAGAAAGTTTTATCTTTAATACTGTGTTGTTTTATTGCGTCTGGTTTTAATTCTGTACAAGCTATAGCAGCTACTACTGATTCATTACAAAACCAGATTGATTCAAATAAAGACAAAATTAATGATTTACAAGATCAAAAAGATCAAGTGCAAAATGCTAAGAGTCAGCAAAATGACCAACTAAAAACTGTTCAAGATCAGTTAGATAAGAAAATTAGCGATTTAAAAGCTTCTCAAGCAAAAGTTGACACTTATCAAGGGAAAATAGATACTCTTCAAGGTAAGATTAACTCAATCCAATCAAATATAAATAAGGTTTCAAAAGATATTGGGGATGTTCAAAAGAGTATTGAGGGAAAAAAGCAGGAAGAAGCTGAAAAGAAAGAGTTACTTGGTAAAAGATTACGTAACGCGTATAAAACAAGCATGGGAGAGCAACTATTAGGAGTAGTATTGGGAAGTAATGACCTTAATGACTTAATTGAAAAGATTACAACAATAACTACAATTATTCAGAAGGATAATGAATTAATAGAAGAAGTAAAAGACATCCAAAAGGATTTAGCTCAGAAAGAAAAAGATTTATCTGATAAAAAGGCTGATATGGATGCTCAAAAAAATCAAGTTTTAGCAGAACAGAATGAATTAAAAGATACTCAACAAGCTTTGTTACAAGAAAGAAATGCTAACAAGCAACAATATGATGAATTAATGTCTTTAAAGAACCAAAAAGATAGTGTCATCAATTCTTTAAGTGATTCTGAAAAGCAGCTTGCTGAGAAAATTGGTGAATTAGAAGAAGATAATAAAGAAGCTCAAGATGAGATAGATAGAAAAATCGCTGAAATTAATAATAAAAGTGGTAGCGATACTAGTAATAGTGATGCTTCAAAAGGACAAAACTTTATATGGCCAGCTAGTGGACCTATTACCGATCCATTTGGTTGGAGAATTCATCCTATTAAACATACAGAAAGTTTTCATACTGGCATGGATATTGGTGCGTCCTTAGGGTCTGCTGTAAAAGCTTCGAAAAGTGGAACAGTAGCGGTAGTTGAAACAAATAATCTTGTATATGGTCATATGATTATAATTGATCATGGTAACGGGGTACAGACAATGTATGGACATATGAGATCTGTGAATGTTTCAGTAGGGCAAAAAGTTAGCCAAGGTCAAGTTATTGCTTCAGTAGGAAGTGAAGGTATTTATAGTACTGGACCTCACTTGCATTTTGAAATAAGGATTAATGGACAAGCTGTTAACCCTGCTGGTTATCTTGGAAAATAAAATACGAAGGCTTCTGATATGAACTTTATGTTTGTATTAGAGGCTTTTTTGCTGTAAGAAAAATATAAAACTTTTATGGAATTCTCATCAGCGACTTTTTTACTGTATAGGAGGTGTAAATTTTTTTTGTTAGCTAAACTTTGCAATATAAAGGGGGTAGAACAGATGTTTAGGGTTAACAGTAAAAAATAAAACTTATTCGCCTGCCAGATTTTCCTCATATACATTCGGAAAGGCAGATGCGTTAAAAAAGCTCGCTGAAGAAGGTCGCTTCAGCGACTTTTTTACTGTATAGGAAAATATAAATTTTTTTGTTAGCTAAACCTAGCAATATCAAGGATTTAGGACAGCTATTTAGGGTTGACAGTAAAAAATAAAACTTATTCGCCTGCCAGATTTTCCTCATATACATTCGGAAAGGCAGATGCGTTAAAAAAGCTCACTGAAGAAGGTCGCTTCAGCGACTTTTTTACTGTATAGGAAAATATAAATTTTTTTGTTAGCTAAACCTAGCAATATCAAGGATTTAGGACAGCTATTTAGGGTTAACAGTAAAAAATAAAACTTATTCGCCTGCCAGATTTTCCTCATATACATTCGGAAAGGCAGATGCGTTAAAAAAGCTCACTGAAGAAGGGCGCTTCAGCGACTTTTTTACTGATTAAGAATCGTAGTAGAATGTGTAAAAGTAAGTGCGTATTAAATACTATTCAGTTGACTTCTTTTAAAAGGTTATATAAACTTTAGTATGTAAGTTGAATTGTCATTTACTTTGTTTTGAGATTCGCTTATATAGGTGTTATAACAAAATATTTGTTAAATAAGTTGAGGTGCATAGAGATATGATTCAAATAGCAAAAAAGTCTTTTCTTAAAGATACTCCAGACTATGAAGATTACAGCGAAAATATAGCAACACTTACTGCTGATGAAGCAAAGGGACTAGGTATTAGTTTAGGTTGTTGTCAAAATAATGGTGGTTGTGATAGCTGTGGAGGATGTTCATCAAAAGGATGTTGCAATAAATAATACACAGTTCATATATAATTAAAGGGAAGTCAGTTGACTTCCCTTTAATTATATATTCCATGATATTAACTATCATCTCTGTTTAACATAAAATTTATGAGTTTATCTATATTAATACGATTATAATAAAGATGGATTTTTGGTGAGTAAAACTAATTGATATAATATGATATTATGGAAATTAGTTTTATAAATTAAAGTTTGAAGATATAGAATTGTTTTTTTTCTTCATTAGGGCAACCAATACTATAATTGTGATGATACTTATTAAGGTATCTGCTAGTCCACCTTCTGGACCAAATAATCCTCCGTTAATTAAGTTATTTATCTTATAATTAATGAAAGCTAAAGTGTTTCCAGAGGCATGTGTTCCGCTGACTAAGAATCCATATATATTGCCTTCTGCAAAATTCCAAGCACTATGCAATGCACAAGAAGCCCACAGACTTTCTGTATATAGTGCTAAAAGTGCGGCTATTACTCCAAATAAAGTTAAGTTTATGAAAGCTAGCGATGAGATGCCAGGATTAAAAAGATGAAGCGCCGCAAAAATTAAGGATGACACTAATACACCAACTAGTACATTATATTTAGCAATGATAGCTTGTAATGCAAAACCTCTAATTAATATTTCCTCTGATGCTCCCTGAATAATCCAAGAAAGTATAACTACTAAAAAGCTTAAGAAGTTATAGAAAGTAAAATTACCTTTAGAAATTTCAGCGT